>JAJQBC010000090.1 GCA_021203465.1 Lachnospiraceae bacterium
CAAAAAATTTTTTTCATTTTCTTCAATTTATTTTTACCGACTGACAAATACTGTCTTTCGTGGACATATTTTTTCCATCTTGTCCTGTTTCAGGACAATTCTTTCTGTCCCTTAGTATATCATCAAAATTGTCCTTTCACAAGACAATCGGAGGAATCATGGCGCGCATTATCGAGGGAACACAAAAAAATATTGTCGGCAAAAAAGTCAGGCAGCTGCGCAAAAAACAGCAGCTGAGCCAGCAGGACCTGTCCGCACGGCTGGAAACCTACGCAATCTACGTCTGCCGCGGTTCCATCTCCAGAATCGAGGACGGCAGCCGCACAGTCACGGACATCGAGCTCTACGGCCTCTCCCAGGCGCTGGAGACGCCGGTGGAGGAGTTTTTCAGGAACTAGATGAAGTTTCTTTCCCGTCTCACTCAAGTTTTTGGTAAGCATTTACTCTATATGTATTATACTTTACCATGACGGCTGTTTCAATTGTTTATACCAGATTTTTTCAAAATCAAAAAAAGAGGACGGTAGCATCGAAAGGTTCCCGTCCTCATTCATAGTTGTTTTCCCTTTTATAAAATGCTCTGTCGAACCTCCAATGCCGCTACCCTGCACCGCTTCCGGTGAAACGCAATCCCATAGCGGTACACCTCTTCCACCTCTGAATCGTCGAAATATTCGTCATACTTCCGATCCGCAATCTGCCGCAGGCCCTCCTCCGCTTTATCTGTCAGCGCCGCAAAGCTTCCGGCATACTTCACCTCAATCAGATATCCGATCTGTCTTCGTCTGTCAATCAGAATGATATCCGCACGCCCGTCGCCCGCTTCGCGATTCGACTTGACTCGCCAGCCGCGCCGTCCCCGCAGCAGGCCGAGCAACAGCCCGTGATAGAAAGTTTCCTTCATCTCATCCGTGTTTCCGCCGTCCATGAAACTGATGGAATCAGCCAGACAGGCATTGAGACAATTCTCGATATCCGCCGTTCGCTGTTCATCAAAGGCTCGGAACAGCGGTTCCAGTCCGCCCTCGACGCGCGTGTAGAACCAATCCTTGATCTGCCGTTCGAAGAGGCTGCTGATCTCGCGGTTCGGTATGGCCAGCTGATAGCTGCCATCCTCGTTCCTTTCGCGATAGGTCAGGTAGCCGGTGGTGAACAGGATACTCCAGAGATTGTCAATATTCCGGTCCATCTCCGCATAGGTCAGCTCCATCCGAATGTCTTTATCGATGCTCTTCCCCTCGGAGAGCTCCTCCAGCTCCTCACGCGTCGTCTCGTCAGCCATCTCTACAAAGCGAAGAATCATATCGTTTCCGCTTGTATTTGCCCAGAAATTCTGTGGCCTGCGATCACTGCTGTGCCGGAGCTGCTCACACCAGTTGATCACATCCCAGGGACAGTAGACATGAACCGAACCGAAACGGTAGCCGTCGTACCACTCTTTCGTCAGTTCATAATATTCTCCCAACCCGTAGTAGTCCAGCATTTCACGCACCTCTGCGTCGGTAAAGCCAAACCACTCGTCATACTGCTCATCTACGATCGTATGCACCTTCGGATTGTTAAAACCGGTGAAAATGCTTTCCTTTGCGACGCGCAGACAGCCTGTAACCACGGAGAACAACAGGCTGTCGTTCGTCTTCATCCCATATCCGAAAACTTGGCTGATCAACTCCGTCATTTCCCTGTAATAACCGTTTGCCTCAGCCTTCTGCAGAGGGACGTCGTATTCATCGATCAGAATGATTACTTTTTTATCATAATGCTTGTAAAGGAGGCGTGATAATACCAGCAGTGCACTCTGTAATTCTCCTTCGCAGGATCTTAGCTGACTCAGAATATCTTTATCCTGATCGTCCAATTTATCGCTGCTCATCAGAAACGCAAGCCTGTCCGCCTCCATGCGGATCGTCGTCCACATCTGCCGCTCTGCGGAGGCATAATCGAGTCCCTTCACTTGCTTGAGCGAAATGGAAATCACCGGATACTGTCCCATATACGCCTCGCACAAGGCTGTTTCTCCGGCGATGGAAAGACCGTCAAACAGACTCTTATCGGTTCCGATCTCGAAAAAAGCGCGCAGCATGCTCATATTCAGGCTCTTGCCGAAGCGCCGCGGTCGGGTGAAGAGGTTCACTTTACTCCAGCTGTCAAGCAGTTCCTTTATCAATCCTGTCTTATCTACATAATAAAAGCCCTGTTTTCTCAGTTCCGGAAAGTTCTCGATTCCTACCGGTGGTCTTCTCGTCTCCATTGAGCTGCCCTCCTTACCCATCGCCTGTTTCTATTAGCTTAGCATAGAGCCCGCGCGGTTTCAAGCGAAAACAGCCACAAACGCAAATGCCGCCAGCCTGATCAGGCTGACGGCATCCGCAATACATCTCGCCGGGCTATGCGCACCGGCGGCATCAAATTTATCTCTGTCCATCCATCACCACAACTGCCTTGATGACTCTCCCCTTTCCGGAGTCAATTCTGGCCTGTTCGATATCTTCAAAATCATATTTCGCGATAATCCTATCCACCGGGAATTTTCCTTCCCTGTAGAGCTGTACCAGCCGGGGAATGAAGATCTGCGGGTTGGAATCACCTTCATAGCAGGGTTTGAGCGTCCTGGTCATCATCAGAATATCCGCGCCCACATCAAGGTTCTCCAGCACGCCGGTGGGTGAGAGAACCACGATCGTGCCATGATAGGCCGTGCTCTTGATCGCGTTCATGATCATATTTCCGTTTCCGGACGTATCAATCGCATAGTTCACACCGCCTCCGGAAATCTCCTGCACCGCCTCCGCGATCGTCACGCCTTCCGCCAGCTCCTTCCGGTTTACCGTATCGGTCGCCCCAAGTTCTTTTGCAAGCTCCAGACTCTTCGCGTTGCCGCCCACGGCGACAATCTGACGGCATCCGGCCACCTTCGCCGCCATGATCGCGCTCATGCCGACCGCCCCGCAGCCGAAGATCGCGATGCTGTCTTCGATATTCGGTTTGATTGCGTTCAGGACTGCCCCCGCTCCTGTCTGGATGCCGCAGCCAAAGGGCGCTACAATCGACAGATCCACGTCCTTTTCCACCTTCACAATATTCCTCGCATTGACCGTAGAATACTGTGCGAAGGACGACTGACCGAAGAACATGGACAGCCCCTTTCCGTTCTGAAACAGCTTTGTCTCTCCGTCGGCCCCCGTACCGCCGAAATTAATCCGGTTAAAATTCTCACAGTAGGCCGGCATACCGGAAATGCAGCTGCGGCAATGTCCGCATGTGGCGAACGAAAACACCACATGGTCGCCGACCTCGAAGCCCTCCACATTTTCGCCCTTTTTCTCAATAATCCCGGCACCCTCATGCCCCAGCACCAGCGGCATGGGCAGTCCGATCTGCTTGCCGAATTCATCCGTGTGGCACAGGCCGCTGGCCACAATTTTTACCAGTACCTCGTCAGCTTTTGGCTCAGCCAGCTCCACCTCCTCGATACTGTAGGCCGCATCCGGCCTGCGCGTTACCGCCGCTCTCATCTTCTTTACCATGACAATACCTCCTCCTGCAAAAATAATCCGTTTACGTTAATAATTTAACACAGCATTCTACGTTTTCAAAACAGATACTTTTTGTCGGGCGTCAAGCTTTCGTTGTCACAGCAAAGTATTCTTTGAGAAATCTGATCAGGCGCTCACATTCTTCCCTCTGTTCCCGGACAAGAGGAATCTCCAGGCCAACCTGCCAGACAAAATCCGGTTCTTCAAATGGAATCGCACGCACTCCGGAGAGCTTTCGTTCCTGTGCGACAAAGTCGATCGTGACGGAAAGTCCCTCCTTCATTTCCGCCATATGCTGGCAAAATCCGATTTCCGCGGTCTCCGCAATAATCTGCGGGTAAACGCCGGCTCTGTCACAGAGAGCGCGAAACAGGGAATAGATCCGAAACTGCTCGCCCTCCAGCACAATGCGTTCATTCTGCAAATCCTGAAAATGAACTGCATCCGCATGGTACAGTGGATGCCCTTCATAGACAAGCAGGCAGATCTGGCAGGAATACAGAGGTACAAATTCTACATATCTCCGATGAGATCCGCTTACATTGATGGACAGATCCGTCTGTTCCCGCAGGAGTTTCTTTTCCACCTCTGTATCGGTCAGCTCCTGCCAGCGAATCGCAATGTCCTGATTTTCCTGTTCAAAGGTTTTAAAAGCCGGATACAGGCGATGCAGGGTTCCATAGGCACAGGTAAGCGAGACTGTCTTTTTGCCGGACTGCGCATCCCGCAATTTCTGCTGAAGCTGTACATATTGTTCCCGCAGCTTCAGCGCCTCCTGATAGAAAGCGTCCCCTGCGGGCGTTGGTTTAACGCCTGTATTAGAGCGCACCAGCAGCTGCACACCGAATTCTTCCTCCAGTGAACGAATGCTTCTGCTGATACCCTGCTGTGTGATATACAATTGTCCGGCAGCCTTTCTCATACTGCCGCTTTCATACAGTGCAATAAAGGTATTTAAAGTGTTCTGATTCATGCGCTTCGCTCCTGTCTCGCAAGGGCAAAAAAGACGCCGTTTTTGACGCGGCGTCTTTTCCATAACATACTTTTACAATTTACAGCTGCGGGCCTGCCGGTACCAGTGCCTTGCCGGCCTCGTTGTACTCATACTTCTTGAAGTTCTTGATGAAGCGCTCCGCAAGGTCCTTCGCCTTCGCATCCCACTCGGAAGCATCTGCATAGGTGTCGCGCGGATCGAGAATATCGGTGTCCACGCCCTCGAGCTCGGTCGGCACTTCGAGATTGAAGTACGGGATCTTCTTGGTCGGTGCGCTGAGGATCGCGCCGCCCAGGATCGCGTCGATGATGCCGCGGGTATCCTTGATGGAGATACGCTTGCCGGTTCCGTTCCAGCCGGTATTGACAAGGTAAGCCTTCGCGCCGCTCTTCTCCATTCTCTTCACGAGCTCCTCCGCGTACTTCGTCGGATGCAGCTCGAGGAAAGCCTGACCGAAGCAGGCCGAGAAGGTCGGGGTCGGCTCGATGATGCCGCGCTCCGTGCCGGCGAGCTTTGCCGTGAAGCCGGACAGGAAGTAGTACTGCGTCTGCTCCGGCGTCAGGATCGACACGGGCGGAAGTACGCCGAACGCGTCAGCGGAAAGGAAGATCACGTTCTTCGCCTCCGGCGCAGCGGAGATCGGACGCACCTTCTTCACGATCTTCTCGATATGCTCGATCGGATAGGATACGCGGGTATTCTCGGTCACGCTCTTGTCGGCGAAATCGATCTTTCCGTTCTCATCGAGCGTCACGTTCTCAAGGAGCGCATTGCGCTTAATTGCATTGTAGATATCCGGCTCGGACTCCTTGTCGAGGTTAATCACCTTCGCATAGCAGCCGCCCTCGAAGTTGAACACGCCGTTGTCGTCCCAGCCGTGCTCGTCATCGCCGATCAGCAGACGCTTCGGATCGGTGGAGAGCGTCGTCTTGCCGGTTCCGGAAAGGCCGAAGAAGATTGCGGTGTTCTCGCCGTTCATATCGGTGTTCGCCGAGCAGTGCATCGCGGCGATGCCCTTCAGCGGCAGATAGTAGTTCATCATGGAGAAGAGACCCTTCTTCATCTCTCCGCCGTACCAGGTGTTCAGGATGACCTGCTCGCGGCTCGTGATATTGAACATCGCGACGGTCTCAGAATGCAGGCCGAGCTCTTTGTAGTTCTCCACCTTCGCCTTGGAAGCGTTGTAACAGATGAAATCCGGTTCAAAGTTTGCAAGCTCCTCATCCGTCGGGATGATGAACATGTTCTTGATGAAATGTGCCTGCCAGGCCACTTCCATGATAAAGCGGATCGCCATGCGGCTGTCCTTGTTCGCGCCGCAGAAGCAGTCGACGGCAAACAGTCTCTTTCCGGAAAGCTCTTTCTTCGCGATATCCTTGCAGGCTTCCCAGGCCTCCTGGGTGGCCGGATGGTTGTCATTCGGATACTCCGGCGTCGTCCACCATACGGTGTCCTTCGAATTCTCATCCATGACAATGAATTTATCCTGCGGAGAACGGCCTGTGTAGATACCGGTCATAACGTTGACCGCACCGAGCTCGCTGATCTGGCCCTTGTCATAGCCTGTGAGCTCCGGCTTCGTCTCTTCCTCGAACAAAGTCTCAAAGGACGGGTTATGTACGATTTCGGTAGTTCCAGTGATCCCATACTTTGTCAGATCGATCTTTGCCATACTTCTCTTACCTCTTTCTTTTATTCTGTGTATTATTTATCATCGGGCTCACATCTTCTGTATTTGAGCCCACCACAACCTATTTTACATACGCCGCTAGAAAAGTCAAGTCAAAAGTATTTTTCTGAGGCGCGTCTCGCCGCAATCGCATACCAGACCAGACAGCCGAACATCACGACCATGAAGATCCAATACAGGCTGTTCACCTCGACCAGATAGGTATTGATCAAGGAAATGACGCTATACGTGACCATAACTCCGCCCATCACGGAGAGCTTCGGCGACATCTCCCCCGCATAGGCCGACAGATCCTTACAGGCCTCGGGCTTTGTATCCCTCGCCAGCAGAAAGGTCTGGATAATCTTTCCCTGCGTCTTCAGCACATAAGCTGAGTACAACGCATATACGCCACAGGCGAGTATCAGAATATCCATAAAGCTCCACATACTGTCCATATGCCCCTCCTATCTGATCCCGAGGAAATTCTTCACCGTCTGCTCCATCTCCTGCACCTCGCAGACCGTCTTATGCCGCACGGGTGCGCTGCGGATCTCCTCGATCGCATTCGGGATCTTTGTACCAGAAAGCGCCTGCAGCTCGTCCACCAGCTCGAAATCTCCCATCTTGCCGTATTTTTCCGCATCGATGGCCTCCATCACGCTGCGCGTAAACTTGTAGGGACTCGCGGTCGAGGCGATCACCGTCGTCCTCGCATCGCCGGTCTCCTCTTTGTACTTCCGATAGGCGCAGGCGGCCACCGAGGTATGCGGATCCATCACATAGCCGTCCTCCTCATAGGCGCCGCGGATCGTAGCGGCTGACTCCGGCTCCGAGGCGAAATAGCCACAGAAATCCTGCAGCTGCCCGCGCATGGCCGATGTGATCGTATATTTTCCATTCTTCGAGAGCTCCGCCATCAGCTCCGTGTCCTTCCCGGCGTCCGCGCCCGCGATCCGGTAGATCAGGCGCTCGAGATTGCTGGAGATCAGGATGTCCATCGAGGGAGAGCTCGTCAGGATGAAGGGACGGTTCCTGTCATATTCGCCGGTGCGGAAGAAATCGTAGAGCACCTTATTTTCATTGGAGGCACAGACGAGCTTCGCGATCGGCAGCCCCATCAGCTTCGCGTAATAAGCCGCGAGAATATTTCCGAAATTGCCGGTCGGGACGACGACGTTGATCTCCTCCCCATCCGCGATCTCGCCGCGCGCAAGCAGCTGCACATAGGCGTACACGTAGTAGACGACCTGCGGCACCAGACGGCCGATATTGATCGAGTTCGCGCTCGAGAACTGGAAGCCCGCCGCGTCCAACTCTTTCGCGAGCGCCTCGTCCCCGAAAATCGCCTTGACGCCGTTCTGCGCGTCGTCAAAGTTACCGTGGATACCGACAACCAGCGTATTATCGCCCTTCTGCGTCACCATCTGCTTCTCCTGAATCGGGCTGACGCCGTCCTTCGGGTAAAATACGATAATCCGCGTGCCGGGCACGTCCGCGAAACCGGCCAGTGCAGCCTTCCCGGTATCGCCGGAGGTCGCGGTCAGGATCACGATCTCATTTTTGATCTGATTTTTCTTCGCCGCCGTCGTCATCAGATGCGGCAAAATCGAGAGCGCCATATCCTTGAAAGCGATCGTCGCACCGTGGAAGAGCTCCAGATGCCAGGCTCCGCCTACCTTCACAAGCGGCGCGATCTCCTCCGTGTCAAACTTCTCATCATAGGCGCCGGCGATGCAGGCCTTCAGCTCCTCCTCCGTGAAATCGGTCAGGAACAGCCGCATCACCTCGTAAGCCAGCTCCCGGTAATTCATCCCGGCGAGTGTGCGAAGATCGCAGGCCAACTGCGGGATCTCAGTCGGCACGAACAGCCCGCCGTCGTGTGCGAGTCCCTGCAGAATCGCCTGAGAGGCCGTGACCGCTTCCTTCGCTCCTCTTGTACTCCTGTATAATACTTCCATCTTTTCGTTCCTCTTTCTGCCATTGTTTGCCCGGAACATCAGGCGCACAAACTTCAGCTCCTGCGCTGCCTGACGCGCCCTGTGACGCCGTTCTGAGCTGCCCTTCCAGTGTATCATAAGGCACAAAAAAAAGAAAGGGGAAACGCTCCCCTTTCTCCTACAAAGTATAAAAAATGTGGTTTCCGTACTCACAGACGCGGTTCAGCGCCTGATCAAACCAGCCGCTGGAACAGTTTGTGGAGCGGAAATAGAGCGCTCCCTGCGAGATATCCTCGCCGCCCAGCACCCGCGTGACCGCTTCCGCGGTGTCGGCAGAAACGCTGACTGTGTTCAGCCTGCCATCCACCGTCGGCGAGAACTGCGCCGTCCCGTTGGTCTTTTCATAGACGACTTCCGTCACCGTCCCCGGGAAAGCCTCACTCTCCACACGGTTCAGCACGACGCCGGCCACCAGCATTTTCCCAATGGTATCTTCACCTCCGGCCTCCGCCTCGACAATCCGCAGCAGGATCTGATACTCCTGTTCCTGCAGGCTGAATGAGGCCGCGCTCTCCTGCTCACCATTCTCCGGCGCGATTTCCTCCGCCGCTTCCTCTACCATGCTTTCTGTATCAACGTTCTCTCCCTCTGAACAGACCTCATCCTGAAAAGCCGTTCCCAGCTCCTCCTGGATTCCTTCCTCCGCGGCGCAGGCGGCAATCACGCCCCCATCGCCGGGTTCAAAGGATGCCGTTCCGGCGCTGAGAATGCCTCCCAGCAGCAGCGCGGCAACCCGATAGCGTTTACACATACATACACTCCTTTTCTGTCTTTTCTTTATATTTTGCAGCCTGATCCGGCTACAGGTTGGCATTATAAACCTGATGCAATCTAAAAGTCAATATTTTTGTTACAACTTTGTTAACTATTATGACCTATTTATTTCATTTTTATGACAGAAAAGCAAAAAAAAGAGCGTGTCTCACGCGAAAAATGTGAGACACGCCCGTGTATGCTGTCGAAATGTTCAGCGCACCGAGTGGTTGATCGCGGTCATCAGCGCGTCGAAGGAAGCGCGGATGATATCCGGGTCGATCGAAGCACCCCAGTGCAGCTTTCCATCCGGCGTCTGGATGCCGACGTAGGCAATCGCGCTCGAACTGGAACTGCGGGTCAGCGCATGCTCCTGGTAGGTCACCAGATTGTACTCGAAGCCGTAGGCTTTCTTCAGCGCGTTGCTGACGGCATTTAGGCGTCCGTTTCCGACCGCAGTGGTCGTCTTGCGTTCTCCCTCGTGGATCGTCGAGACCTCTGTCGTGATGCCATCGACCTGACGGAAATGCACCTCCGTGATCCAGTAGGGCTCCTTGACGTTCACGAACTTCTCGGTGAAGACCTGATAGATCTCCTCCGGCGAGAGTTCCTTGTTGCGGTGATCGGACTCGGCCTTGGCCGCGTAGCCCATCGCCTCGCGCATCTTCGGCGGCATGAGCAGGCCGTAATTCTTCTCGAGGATGTAGCCGACGCCGCCCTTTCCGGACTGGCTGTTGATGTGGATCACGTCCGCGTCGTAACTCCTGCCGACATCCGTCGGGTCGATCGGAAGGTAGGGAACCGTCCACCGGTCCGGATTCTTCTCCTCCATCCACTTCATGCCCTTCGCGATCGCGTCCTGGTGCGAGCCGGAAAAAGCCGCAAAGACAAGTGCGCCGCTATAGGGATTGCGCTCATAGACCTTCATGCCGGTGCAGCGCTCATAGCATTCGCTGATCTCGTTCATGTCCGAGAAATCAAGTTCCGGATCGACACCCTGAGAATAAAGGTTCATTCCCAGCGTCACGATATCCACATTTCCGGTGCGCTCGCCGTTGCCAAAGAGCGTGCCCTCGACGCGATCCGCACCGGCGAGAAGCCCCATCTCCGTATCCGCCACGCCGCAGCCGCGGTCATTGTGCGGATGCAGGGAGACCACCACGTTCTCCCGGTATTTCATATGCTTGCACATATATTCAATCTGCTGCGCGTAGACATGCGGCATCGAGTGCTGCACGGTCACCGGCAGGTTGATGATCGCCTTGCGGTCTGCAGTCGGCTTCCACACGTCGAGCACCGCGTTGCAGACCTCCAGCGCGTACTCCGGCTCCGTCCCGGTGAAGCTCTCCGGACTGTACTCAAAGCGGTAATTCGCGCCCGCTTCCTCTGTCAGCTCTTGCAGAAGCTTCGCGCCCTCGACGGCAATCTGCAGAATCTCTTCCTTTGATTTATGGAAGACCTGCTCGCGCTGCACGACCGAGGTCGAATTGTAGACGTGCACGATCGCGTTCTTCGCGCCTTTCAGTGCTTCGAAGGTTTTGCGGATGATATGTTCGCGCGCCTGCGTCAGCACCTGCACGGTCACATCGTCCGGGATCAGATCCTGCTCAATCAGCGCGCGCAGGAACTCATACTCTGTCTCCGAGGCCGCCGGGAAGCCGATCTCAATCTCCTTAAAGCCAACCTTTACGAGCAGCTGGAAGAAGTCCAGCTTCTGCTGCAGCGTCATCGGCATGACCAGAGCCTGATTGCCGTCTCTTAAGTCCACGCTGCACCAGATGGGCGCGTGGTCGACATAGTCCTTGTCTGCCCAGTCCATACAGCGCTCGGGCGGCATGTAATACTGTCTTTTGTACTTTTTGTAGTTCATCATGCTTTTCTCCTCCTCATTCCCTAAAATAAAAAAGCCCCTCGTCCTGAGCCTTAAAAAAGCTCCAGAGACGAAAGACTGCTGTCCTACGCGGTACCACTCTGATTTCATGAATGATTTCACACACTTATGGGATACGGAATCGAGATTCTTATATCCTTCCCGCTGTAACGGCCGGGTCCCGTCTGTGTCTACTCTCCTCGATACCGAAGATTTCGGACAGCCGCTCCGAGGCGAGTTCCATACATCCTCTCCACTGCCTCGCACCGCCCGGCAGCTCTCTGGATTCGAGTCCGCATGTACTATTCCTCATCATCGCATTTTCTTTTGCAACTGGAACGATCATAACAAAAACTCCCGTCCTTGTCAAGACGGGAGCCCAAATATTTATCTGCCTACCAGCCGATCAGCCACGAGTAGATGCCCTCATAGGCGTAACGCGAGGCATCCCAGGAGAAATCTTTCTGCATCGCGCGCGTCACCATCGCGTTCCAGCTCGGTCGCTCCACGAAGTAGACATACTTCGCGCAGTTGATCACACTCATCATCTCACCAGCATTGTAGTTAGCGAAGGAGAAACCGACGCCGGTGCCCTCGTACTGATTGTAGGGCTGTACCGTATCGCGGAGTCCGCCGGTCTCGCGCACAATCGGTAGCGTCCCGTAGCGCAGCGAGATCAACTGCGTCAGGCCGCAGGGTTCGAAGGCGGAAGGCATCAGGAAAGCGTCCGCCGCCGCATAGAGCTTGTGGGACAGCTCGTCCGCATAGTAGATATTCGCGGAGACCTTGTCCGGATATTTCCAGGCATAGTGGCGGAACATATTTTCATAGCGCTCATCTCCGGTCCCAATGACCACGAGCTGTGTGTTGTCGTCCACGATCTGCTCCATGACCGCCGCGATCAGGTCGAGTCCCTTCTGGTCAGTCAGGCGGGAGATCAGGCCGATCATCATCTTGCCCTCGTCCACGGTCAGCCCGAGTTCCTCCTGCAGCGCGCGCTTGTTCGCCGCCTTACCGGCAGTCACCGCCGCCTCGTCATAATTCTCAGCAATCTTTTCATCCGTCTCCGGATTCCAGATCGAGTAGTCGATGCCGTTCACGATGCCGCGCAGATCCATATGGCGTGCGGACAAAAGGCCGTCGAGTCCCTCACCGTACTGCGGCGTCTGGATCTCCTGTGCGTAGGTCTCGCTGACCGTCGTGATATAATCCGCATAGACGAGGCCACCTTTGAGCATATTCGCGTCGCGCCGATATTCCAGCTTGTCCGGTGTGAATACATAATCCGGCAGGCCGGTCAGTCCCTGCATCGTCTCAATGTCCCAGATTCCCTGGAAGCGGAGGTTGTGGATCGTCATAACCGTCTTGATGCCGCGGTAGAACTCTCCCGCCGCAAATTCGGTCTTCAGATAGACCGGGATGAGGCCCGTCTGCCAGTCGTGACAGTGGATCAGGTCGGGTCGGAAATCGATGATCGGCAGAATCGAGAGCACCGCCTTGTCGAAGAACGCGAATTTCTCGATATCTGTCCGGAAATCCCCGTAGGGCTTCGCTCCGCCGAAATAGACCAGATTGTCAATGAAATAATAGGTCACGCCCTCGTACTCGTAGGTCATAACACCGACATGAGCTCCCGGATTGTAGGAACCGGTGCCCATATAGAAATGTGTGATATACTGGAAATGATTCCGGAATTTGTCAGGGATGCAGGTGTAATTCGGTATCACCACGCGCACGTCCCATTCTTCCTTGTTAAAGCCCTTCGGCAGTGCACCACATACGTCCGCCAGTCCCCCTGTCTTGATGAACGGTACGCACTCTGATGCCGCAAACAATATCTTCTTCATTTCGCCCCTCCTGTGAAATTGTTTATAAACATTTTACCATACTTCATGGCGTTTCAAAAGTATATTTTTATTTTTTGCCGGACTGTGCTATACTGTTCCCCGGAAACGAGGTAAAAAATATGAATTCTTTATATGAAAAGGTCATCGAACTGGTGCACAGCGCTGACGACATTATTTTTGATGAGGAAATGGCGCACGCGGTCACGGTCAAGGGCGCCGCAGACTATGTGACGAAGGTGGATTTTGCCGTACAGGAATATCTGCGCGCGGGGCTCGCCCGGCTGACGCCGGATGTGAGACTGATCTCCGAGGAGCAGGAAAATAAGGATCTCGATCCGGCGGGAAACTACTGGATTCTCGACCCGATCGACGGCACGACCAATCTGATTCACGACTATCAGATGAGTGCGGTCTCTCTGGGACTCTATGAGAACGGACAGATCACTTTCGGCGTGGTCTACAATCCGTTCATGAAGGAAGCCTGGCACGCCGTCCGCTCTCAGGGTGCGTACCTAAACGGAAAGCAGATCCATGTCTCACACCGCGCAGACTTTGCCAACAGCATCATTTCCTTCGGCGCGGCGCCCTATGACAAGGAGCTGGCCGCGCAGCTCTTTCCGCTCATGCAGCATGTCTACGAATCCTGCGCGGACTTCCGCCGCTGCGCCTCCTGTGCGCTCGACCTGTGTTATGTCGCGGCAGGACGCATCGACGCCTACTTTGAGCTGAACCTGAAGCCCTGGGACTATGCGGCCGGAGCGCTGATTCTGACGGAGGCGGGCGGAAAAATCGATACCTTCCGCGAAAAAGGGCTGTCTTATCTGCAAAATACGGATCTCGTCGCCAGCACACCTGAACTCTACGGCAGGCTCCGGGAGCTGATCCTTGAGATGCCAACCGACAAATTAAGGCTGGTATAAAGGGCTCTGCGGCCAGTCTTCTATCCTGCCCTCTGTGATCGCGCGGAACATCCGCTTCTTCGCACCCGGATGTTCACGCTCGATCTCAGTGAGCAATTTTTTCACGTAAGCGCGCTCCGTCTGCCCGTCTGCCGAACAGGGATTTTCCATGGTCGGGATCTCATAGCGGCGCACAAATCCCCGGATACGGCTTTCTTCCGCCAGCATGAGCGGACGGATCACCTCGATATTTCTGTCCTCGAATCTGGTCACCGGCGGAAAGGCGTAAAAGCGTCCCTGAAAAAGAAGCGACAGCAGCATTGTCTCTACAAAATCGTCCCGGTGATGCGCGTAGGCGATCTTGTTGCAGCCAAGCCTCTGCGCCTCGTCCACCAGCGCACCCTTGCGCAGCTTCGTACAGAGGGAGCAGGGGTGCTTTTCTTTCCGCTCTTCAAAGACAATCTGCTCGATCTGCGTAGTCACAACGGAAAGCTCCACGCCGATTTTCTCGCAAAAATGCTGCAATTCAGAAAAATCCGCGCCCGGGTGCCCAAGATCAACACAGATTCCACACAGTTCGAAGGCCTTCGGATAAAACGTGGACAGTTTTTTCAGGGCATACAAAAGCGCCATACTGTCCTTGCCGCCGGAAACTCCGACCGCAATTCGGTCGCTCTCCCCGATCATCCCGTATTTGTCAATGGCCTGCCGCAGCAGACTGAGCATTTTCTGTATATCCATCTTGAATTTCTCCGGGAGTTTTACAAAGTCGATTGCTACGCTCTTCGAGCTCTCGCAATCGCCGCCTGCATTCGCAATCCGCGCTATTGCGCTACTTGCTCATACAGGCTAACCCGTCCGATGCCTATGTGTCCTTGCATGCAAGCATGCAGTCCACATAGTCGCCGTCCGGGACTTTTAATAAATACAGCTCCCGGGCTATGCCCGGAAGCCGTATCTTTTCTCCGAAACCTTACATTTCCAGATGCTGCAGAACCGACTCCAGCGACTGCAGGCCGGTCATGGTCCCGAATACCTTTTCCCCGTTCATGATCAGCATCGTCGGCACCTGCCGGACGCCGAAACGCTCGGCAAGACGGGGTTCTTCGTCCACATTGACCTCACAGAACTTCACGTCGCAGGCTTCCTCGGCCGCCTCCATGAGAATCGGGTGCTGTGCCTTACAGGGACCGCACCAGTCTGCATAAAAATCGAGCAGTACCGGCATGCCTGCCTCTGTCACTTCAGTCTGAAAATTGTCCCCGGTAACTTTCTTTAACTCCACCTGGCACACTCCTTTCTGAACTGCACAGTATCAGTGTTCCCGCACGGCATAAGAAATAACCAGCCAGCTTTCACCAGTCATTTTTTATTCAGAAAACAGGAATTCCTCCGCGATGCGCGCCGCGTCCCGGACGCACTCCTCGCAGGAATGCAAAAGACATCCCGTGTCCACGCCCTTCAGTTCCCGGCAGCTCAGCGCACCACAGGTCTCGCGGAAATACTTCGTCATTTCTCTTGTAATCTTATAAGTACCGCCCTTGGTTCTGGGAGAACAATCCATTCCGCCGCTGTTTTTAAGACCCACGAGCGCCACCGCACCTGAAAGCGCGCCGCAGGTCGCCTCCATGCCTCCCATGCCGGCTCCAAAGCCCTCCAGCATACGGAAAACCGTGTCCTCATCGTAACCCAGCAGGTCGCAGTAGGTGCAGGCCACGGCCTGCGCGCAGTTGTAACCTTTGTTGTGTCTTTCGATCGCTTCGTTGATTCTGCTCTCCATCTGTACTCCTTTCCTATTAAGCTAGATGATACTACGGATTTCTGCGAAGCATAAATTCGATTACGAAAATCGAAGATTTTCTATCTCATTTATTCGCGCTTCGCGCTCTCGAAATCCTAAAAACATTCGGAATCCGCACATTTTTCTACGAAAAATGGCTACTTCCTCATGTTTTTGCGGGTCCCAAAGTCATGAATACGAATGTCCTAAAGGACTAGCTTCGCGTCGCCGCATTCGATTTATGACCTTTTGGACCCTGGTATCATTTACATGTTTACGCCCACGGTTTTCAGCGTGTAGCCCTCGTCCCGCAGTGCTTTGATAATACGCTCCTTGTGTTCCGTTCCGAAGGCCTCCAGCGTGATCTTCAGCTCCACCGCCGCGCTGCGGTTCGTGCTCACGAACTGATTGTGATCGAGGCGCACGACATTGCCCTGCTGCTCGGCGATGACTGAGGCGACGTGCACGAGCTCGCCCGGCTTGTCCGGCAACAGCACCGAGATCGAGAAAATGCGGTCGCGCTGGATCAGGCCATGCTGCACGACCGAGGACATCGTGATAATATCCATATTGCCACCGCTTAAGACACAGACAACCTTTTTATTCTTCACATTGAGGTGCTTCAACGCCGCCACACTCAGGAGTCCCGAGTTCTCGACGATCATCTTGTGGCTCTCGACCATGTCGAGGAAGGCGACGATCAGCTCGTCGTCCGGCACGGAGATGACCTCATCGACATTCTCCTGAATATAGGAGAAAATCTTTTTCCCGGGCTCGCGCACCGCAGTACCGTCAGCGATCGTGTCGCTGTGCGCAAGGCAGATAACCTCGCCTTTTTTCAACGACTCCTCCACGCAGTTCGCGCCTGCCGGCTCCACACCGATGACTTTGATCTTCGGGTTCAGCATCTTCGCGAGCGTCGCTACACCGGCGATCAGTCCGCCGCCGCCGATCGGGACGAGGATGTAGTCCACCAACGGCAGGTCCTTGAAAATCTCCATCGAGATCGTTCCCTGCCCGGTCGCCACGTCGAGGTCATCAAAGGGATGGATGAAGGTATAACCCATCTCCTGCGCGAGCTCGATCGCGTGCGCGCAGGCCTCATCGTAATCATTTCCGTAGAGCACGACCTCCGCCCCGTAGGCCTTCGTCCGGTTCACCTTGATGAGCGGGGTCGTCGTCGGCATGCAGATCACGGCCTTACAGCCATACTCCTTCGCCGCGAAAGCCACGCCCTGCGCGTGGTTTCCGGCGGAGGCCGTGATCAAGCCCTTCGCGCGCTCCTCGTCCGTCAATGTACTGATCTTATAATAAGCGCCGCGGATCTTGAATGCGCCCGTCTTCTGCATGTTTTCCGGCTTCAGATAGACCTTGTTGCCACATTGATCGCTGAAGACCTGACTGTAGATCAGCCCGGTCCGCGTCGTCACCCGGTCTACGACCTCGCAGGCCTCCTCAAATTTTTCCAATGTCATCATTTTCTTATGTCTCCTTTTCTCATGCGTCCTCGTTCGTCAGGAAGAGGGCATTCACAAAACTGTCCGCGTCAAATTTCTGCAGGTCGTCGATCTGCTCTCCGACACCGATGTATTTCACCGGAATATTCAGCTCTGACTGGATCGCAACCGCGATGCCTCCCTTGGCCGTGCCGTCCAGCTTTGTCAGAATAATGCCGGTCAGATCGGCCACCTCGCCGAAATTCCGCGCCTGCTCGAGCGCGTTCTGCCCGGTCGTCCCGTCCAGCACCACCAGTGTCTCCCGATACGCGTCCGGATATTCCCGCTCGATGATCCGGTTGATCTTGCGAAGCTCCTCCATCAGATTTTTCTTATTGTGGAGCCGCCCCGCTGTGTCGATCAGCAGAACATCCGCCTTTCTCGCCTTCGCCGCGCAGACCGCATCATAGACGACCGCCGCCGGATCCGCGCCTTCATTTCCGCTGATGAGCTCCACGCCCGCGCGCGAGGCCCATTCGCTCAGCTGCTCGCCAGCCGCCGCCCGGAACGTATCCGCCGCCGCCAGAATGACCTTCAGGCCCTGATCCTTCAGCTTTCCGGCCAGCTTTCCGACGGAGGTCGTCTTGCCGACGCCGTTGACGCCGATGACCAGCACAACCGAAGTGCGGTGTTCAAACTCGTAGGCGGTCTCGCCGACCTGCATCTGCTCCTTGATGCTGCTGATCAGCAGCTCCTTGCACTCCTTCGGCTCACGGATATGCTGCTCCTTCACCTTCTTTTTCAGATTGTCGATGATCTCGGTTGTGGCGTTGATCCCGATATCGCCCATCACGAGAATTTCCTCGATTTCGTCGTAAAAATCATCGTCGATGTCCGAGAACCCGCTGAAAATCGCGTCCATTCCGGAGACAATGTTATTCCGGGTCTTCGACAGGCCATCGGCCAGCCTTCTGAAAAAACCTCTTTTCTCCTCAGCCATGCTAAGCACCTCCTTACTTGTCCAGTTCGCTCTCTATCAGGCTGATGGACACCAGCGCCGAGACTCCCTTCTCCTGCATGGTGATGCCGTACAGCCGGTCCGCCGCGTTCATCGTGCCCCTTCTGTGGGTGATCACGATGAACTGCGTGTGTTTCGTCAGCTTATGTAAATAATTCGCAAAACGCACAACGTTCGAATCGTCCAGTGCCGCCTCGATCTCGTCCAGAAGACAGAAGGGCGAAGGCTTCAGATTCTGTATCGCAAACAGCAGAGAAATCGCAGTCAGCGCCTTCTCGCCTCCGGAGAGCTGCATCATATTCTGCAGCTTCTTGCCGGGCGGCTGCGCGATAATGCGCACGCCGGTCTCGAGAATATCCTCCTCGTCGATCAGCTCGAGCGTACCCTTGCCGCCGCCGAAGAGCTCCTTGAATGCCTTGTCAAACTCCTTCTGAATCAGGGCGAACTGCTCGCGGAATTGCCGCTTCATACCGCTGTCCAGCTCGCGGATAACCTGCGTAAGCGCCGCTTCCGCCTCCTCGAGATCCCGTCTCTGCGCGTCCATAAAGGCAAAGCGCTCCGAAACCTCCTTATAATCATCGATCGCGTTCACGTTGACATTGCCGAGCTCGCGGATTTCTTCCTTTACAGAACCGCGGCTCTTTTTCAGCTCCCCAAGAGGCGGATGATCCTCCCTCAACAGCGGAAGCGCCGCGTTGTAGGTCAGTTCATACTCGCTCCACATATGGTCGCCAAGGCTCGCCTCTGCCTCGTCGATCTTTTCCTTCTGGCTGTCCAGACGGAACAGCTCCTTGTCGAGCTGGCTCATGCGCGCGGACAGCTCCTCTCTTCTGCCAAAGAAAGACTTGTGGGAAGCGGACTGCTGCTCTTTTTCCCAGCGCAGCTTTTCCGTCTTTGCGTCCAACTCTGTGGCCTTTTGCTCCAGCGCGGCCATCTCGAGCCGCAGCGCAGTCGTTGCCTCCTCGCGGCTGTGAGAATCCGCTTCTGCCTGCTCGCGATTCTGCGTGAGCGAGGCCTCCTCCTCCTTCAGCTTTGCGATCTCCCCGTCGACGCGCTTCAGATTGGAAGCCGCAAACTCAGCTTTCTGCGAAATAGAAGCCGTGTCAAGATGCAGCGCCTCAAGCTCCCTCGAAGCCTCCGCCTCCTCCTCTCGGTCTGTCTCCAGACGCTTCTGGTAAAGCTCGACTGCACAGGAGTGCGCCTTCTCCATCTTCTCCGAATCCTCGAGTTCCGTCTGGTTCTGCCGCTTCAGATCGTTGATCTCCTCCGTCTGGCGACGCAGCTCGGATGCCTCTTGCTCGAGCGCCTCGCGGCTGCTGCCGGACGCCTCGATGCGCGCTTTTTCCTGCTCCAGATTCAGACGCGCCGTGTTCTCACGGACTTTCAGTTCCTGCAGCGCGGCCGCTCCCTGATCGAGCGTGGAATAGCTGCTGCTGCGCTCATTCTGCAGCTCCACCAGCCGGTTCTGCGCACTCTCCAGATCCATTTTCAGCTTTTCAGCCTTTTCTTTCAGCTCCTCAATCTCCCGATTTCGGGAAAGGAGGCTGCTGCTGTTCTTAAACGCACCGCCGGTCATCGCGCCGCCGGGATTCAGGAGTTCCCCTTCCAGCGTCACGATCCGAAGGCTCTGGCGATACTTTCGCTGCAGCGCGATCGCGTGATCGATCCCGTCGACGACGATCGTCCTTCCAAGTAAATGCGCCATGACAGCGCGGTATTTCTCCTCCGTCTGCACCAGAGAATCGGCGAGTCCGAGTACCCCCGCCTCCTTAAGCGCCTCCTGCTGCTTTATCTCCTGCGGCCGCCGCACCGCACTGAGCGGCAGGAAGGTCACGCGCCCAAGACGATTCTGCTTCAGATAGGCGATCAGGCGTTTCGCCGTCTCCTCGTCCTCCGTCACGACATTCTGGATGCTGCCGCCGAGGGCGGTCTCAACCGCGGTCTCGTAGCGTTTTTCGGTTTGTATTAAATCCGCGACAACGCCGCAGATGCCCTTCTGATGACTTCGCTGCTCCATCACTCTGCGGATGCTGCCGCCGTAGCCGTCGTAGCGCTCCGCAAGATTGCGCAGAGATTCAAGGCGCGAGGCCTCGCGGTGATAGGCGCTCTGCAAATCCTCGACGCGCTTCCTGCTGATCGTGATCTGCTGCTGCAGCACTTGAATGCGCTGCTCGATCTGCTCACGCTCCTTCATCTTCCGCTGAAGTTCCCCGCTCGCCTCGTCGAGTTCCCGCTGCCGGTCTGCCAAGAGCTCCTGCTGATCGAGTTCCTCGCTCTTCATCGCTATCAACTTTCGGTTAATCTCGGAAGCGCGGATCTGATTCTGCTCCTCCATGGCCGCGTAGCGCTGCAGCTTTCCCTTGATCGAAGAACGGCTGCTCAAAATCGTCATGATCTCGCTCTTGCTGTTGTCCATGTTCGTCTGGCTGTCCGCGATGCGCTGCTGAACCGCCTCGAGACGCCGCTGCGCGTCCTCCTGCACCTTCTGCGCCTGCTCAAGCTGCTGATCGAGAGATTCCTTCTCCTCCGTGATCGTTTCGCGCTCCGCCGTGCGCTCCGCCAGCTCCTGGGTGATCGCCTCCATCCGCTCGTCATAATGCCGCGTGCTCGCCTTCGCAGAGCGCGCCTGCTCTTCAAGCACCGCAATCTTCCCTTTGAGCTGCTGTTTCTCAACGCGCGCCCGGGAAGCCTCTTCCTTTGCGGCGTCGATCTGCGCCTCGGCCGCCTCGAGCTCCTGCTCGATGCGCTCATATTCCAGTTTTGTATTTTCGAACGCAGCGCTCGTCTCATCGAGATCGCCCTGCGTGATCTTCCTCGTCTCCTCGATCTTCTGAAGCTGCACTTTCATATTTTCCATCTCCAGCAGGAAAATATGCACCTCGCAGTCCTTCAGCGTTTCTTTTTTCTTTAAATATTCTTTCGCCTTCTCTGCCTGCCGTTCGAGCGGTTCCAGCTGCTTTTCCAGCTCCGCGAGGATGTCCGTGATGCGCAGAAGATCCTGCTTCTCATTCTCGAGCTTCTTCTCCGCCGTCTTGCGGCGCTTCTTGAACTTCACGATGCCGGTCGCCTCGTCGAAGAGTTCCCGCGCCTCCTCCGGTCTGGTGCTTAAGATGCGGTCGATCTGACCCTGACCGATGATCGAGTAGCCCTCTTTGCCGATACCGGTATCGTAGAACATCTCCTGAATATCCTTCAGGCGGCAGGTTGTTCCATTTAAAAGATATTCACTCTCCCCCGAGCGATATAACCTTCTCGTGACCGTTACTTCCTCATAGGATACCGGAAGCCTGCCGTCCGCATTGTCCAGCGTGATCGCGACCGAGGCGAAACTTAAGGGTTTCCGGTTCTCTGTACCGGAAAAAATGACGTCCTGCATGCTGCCGCCGCGCAGCTGCTTCACGCGCTGCTCGCCGAGCACCCAGCGCACCGCGTCCACCACATTACTCTTGCCCGAGCCGTTCGGCCCGACGATGCCGGTGATGCCATTGTGGAATTCAAATGTAATTTTATTTGCAAAGGACTTAAAGCCCTGTACTTCAATACTCTTCAGATACATCTATACTGTCCGTCCGTCTTCTTCTGTCAGTGCGCGGTAGGCGGCTTCCTGCTCCGCCGCCTTCTTTGTCCGGCCGCTGCCTGTCCCGATCACCTGTTCCCCGAGCAGCGCCTGTACGGTAAACTGCTTGCAATGATCCGGCCCCTCCTCCTTCACGAGCTCATAGTGAAGGATTCCCTCGTGCGCCGCCTGAACGCGTTCCTGCAAAATCGTCTTGCTGTCAAAAAACAACTTTTTATGTTTGAGATCCTGTAAAATGAAGCGATAAATAAAGTCCCTCGCGGTCTCAAAGCCACGGTCAAGGTAAATCGCGCCGATCAGCGCTTCGAGAGCGTCAGACGTGATCGAAGCGCGCTGTCGCCCGCCGCTTGCCTCCTCCCCTTTTCCGAGGAGAATATAATCCCCGAGCGGAATTTCCTTCGCGCAGAAAGCCAGGCTCGGCTCACAGACGATGCTCGCCCGCATCTTCGTCGCGTCGCCCTCCTCCATCTGCGGATACTGTTCATAGAGAAATTCGCTCGTCACAAGCTCGAGCACTGCATCTCCCAAAAATTCGAGGCGCTCGTTGCTCTGAAGCGCGCCCATCTGACGCTCATTTGCGAAGGAGCTGTGCCGCATCGCATGCGCGAGCAGTTCCTTATTTCGGAACTGTACGCCGATCCGCTGCTCCAGTTTTTTCAGATCCATGTCAGGACCTCCCTCTTAAACGGAATGAAACGCCCGCCGGGAGTTAAGACAGTGAGGTCTCATTCCCGTGGGCGCCGCATTTCCAAATCTTCCGGTTCAGCAGCTGTGCACTAATTCAGCGTGCTTCTGATCTGCTCCACCGCGTCCCCGACAGAGACAATCTTCTCCGCGGCCTCATTTCCAATCTCGATGTCAAACTCCTCCTCGATGCCCATGACAATCTGGAAAATATCGAGCGAATCCGCTCCCAGATCGTCCACAAAGGTGGTCTCCATCGTGATCTCATCCGCGTCCACATTCAGCACTTCCGCAATGATCTCGCGCAGCTTGTCAAACTCCATAACTAACCCTCCTGGTTTTGTTCCGCCTGAATACCGGCTTTTATTTTTTCATTCATGCCCTGCTCCGTGAAGGTCACGCACTGGATGATCGAGGTGCGCACATGCACCGCCTTCGCATTTCCGTGCGTCTTCACCACAAGGCCTTTCAGGCCGAGGAGTGGCGCCCCGCCATGTTCGCTCAGGTCAAACTGTTTCAAGCTCTTTTTGAGAGCGGGCTGCACCAGCAGCGCACCGATCTTACTGCGCGTGTTGGACATCATCCCCTCTTTCACCATCGACAGCATTGTGCTGCCGACGCCCTCGAAGAGCTTCAGGATCACATTCCCGACGAAGGCCTCGCAGACGATCACATCCGCGTAGCCGGTCGGAATGTCGCGTGCCTCGATGCTCCCGATAAAGTTGATGTCCTTACACTCTCTGAGCAAGGGGAAGGTCTCCTTCACCAGCGCGTTGCCCTTCTCCTCCTCAGCTCCGATATTGACGATCGCGACCCGTGGATTCTTTATACCCACAACATTCTCCATATAGATGGAACCCATGCGCGCAAACTGCACGAGATGAGCCGGCCGCGCGTCCACATTGGCACCGCAGTCGATCAGCAGCGAGACTCCCTTCGCAGTGGGAAACAGCGGCGCAAGCGGTGCGCGCTCCACACCCTTGACCCGGCCGACAATCGTCGTGCCTCCTACCAGCACCGCGCCGGTATTGCCCGCGCCGATGAAGGCGTCCGCCTCACCGGAACGCACCATCTTCATCGCCACCACAATGGACGAATCCTTCTTCTGCCGGATCGCGTTCACCGGCGGCTCCGCCATCTCGATGACCTCCGTGGCATTCACGACCTCAACTCTCGCCTCATCATAAGTATATTTCTGCAGCTCTGCGCGGATGGGCTCCTCCTGGCCTACCAGAATCACCTTCACATTGTCCCGGACGTCCAGCGCCTCCACAGCGCCCTTCACAATCTCAGCGGGCGCATTGTCTCCGCCCATCGCGTCGACCGCTACTCTCACCAAATCCTGCATTGGTCTCTCCTCCTCGTCTGTCCCTTCCATAATACGAAAACGGGTTCTTGAAGTCAATACTTTCCGACAAAAAAACGCCCTCCCCGAAGGGAAGGCGCTTCTGCTCTTTTACTCGACGGAGATGATCTCCTTCTTATTGTAACTGCCGCAGGCCTTGCAGACTCTGTGAGACATCATCAGAGCGCCGCACTTGCTGCACTTTACGAGATTCGGAGCGCTCATCTTCCAGTTCGCTCTTCTCTTATCTCTTCTTCCTTTGGAAGATTTATTCTTCGGACAAATAGACACGGATCACACCTCCTATCAATTCTCAAATCACACTTATTAGATTATACTCGTGGTTCTCGAGAATGTCAAGCATTTATTTCACCAGCGCCAGCGTCTCGCGCGCAATCGCCAGCTCCTCGTTGGTCGGGATCACAGCGACCGTCACCTTGGAATCCGGCGTGGAGATGATGTTGTCCTCACCGCGCTTCGCGTTCGCCGCCTCGTCGATCGTGACGCCGAGGTAGCCGAGGTTCTCGCAAATGCGGCTACGCATCGAAGCGGAATTCTCACCGATACCGGCCGTGAAAGCGATCGCGTCCACGCCGTTCATCGCCGCCGCATAGGCTCCGATGTACTTCAGCACACGGTAAGCGAAGACGTCAAGCGCAAGCTGCGCCTTGTCGTTGCCGGCCTCCGCCGCCTCGTCGAGGTCACGGAAATCGGAGGAAACGCCGCCCGAAACGCCGAAGACGCCGGACTTCTTGTTCAGCATGTTCATCAGCGCCGCGATATCCATGTTCTCCTTCTTCGCAAGGAATTCGAGGATCGCCGGGTCGAGATCGCCCGAACGCGTGCCCATCACAAGGCCTTCCAGCGGGGTCAGACCCATCGAGGTGTCAACGGACTCGCCGTTCAGCACCGCGCTAACCGAAGCGCCGTTGCCAAGGTGGCAGACGATGATCTTCATATCCTTCACGTCCTTGCCGAGGAACTCTGCCAGTCTCTTGGAGACATAGCTGTGGCTCGTGCCGTGGAAGCCGTAACGGCGGACCTTGTATTTCTCATAATACTCGTAGGGAAGGCCGTAAGTGTAAGCCTTGCCCGGCATCGTCTGATGGAAAGCCGTATCGAAGACCGCCACCATCGGCACGCCCGGCATCAGCTTCTCGCAGGCCTCGATGCCGATCAAGTTCGCCGGGTTGTGCAGCGGCGCAAGGTCATTGCACTCCTCGATCGCTGCCTTGACCTCCGGTGTAATCACAACGGAGGAAGCGAACTTCTCACCGCCGTGAACCACGCGGTGTCCGACCGCGCCTACTTCGGAGAGGCTCTTGATGACTCCGGTCTTCTCATTCGTCAGAGCATTGATCACGAGCTGAATCGCCTCGGTATGCGTCGGCATCGCGTCGTCGGTCACTTCCTTCGCGCCGCCGGCCGGCTGATAGGTCAGTCTGCCGTCGATGCCGATGCGCTCGCAAAGACCCTTCGCAAGCACCGCCTCGGTGTCGGAGTTGATTAACTGAAACTTCAAAGATGAGCTTCCGCAGTTGATAACCAGAATATTCATTTTTCTAATCCTCCATCTATCCTTTTATGCCTGGCACTGTACCGCCGTGATCGCCACGACGCCCACGATATCCTCCCAAGAGCAGCCGCGGGACAGGTCGTTGACCGGCTTCGCGATACCCTGCGTAACCGGGCCATAGGCCTCAGCCTTCGCAAGTCTCTGCACCAGCTTGTAGCCGATGTTTCCGGCGTCGAGATCCGGGAAGACAAGCACATTCGCCTGTCCGGCAACCTGACTGCCCGGAGCCTTGGAATTTCCTACGCTCGGGACGATCGCCGCGTCAAGCTGCAGCTCGCCGTCCAGCATCAGATCCGGAGCGAGCTCCTTCGCGATCTTCGTCGCCTCGACGACCTTGTCAACATCCGCGTGCTTCGCGCTGCCCTTTGTGGAATGGCTCAGCATCGCGACCTTCGGCTCGGCCTGTACCAGCAGTTTGAAGGACTCCGCGGAGGAAATCGCGATATTCGCAAGCTTCTCCGGATCCGGATTCTGCTCAAGTCCGCTGTCCGCAAATACGAAGGTGCCGTTCTCGCCGTACTCGCAGTCCGGCACGACCATCAGGAAGAATGCGGAGACAAGCTTCGTGCCCGGCTTCGTCTTCAGAATCTGCAGGCAGGGGCGCAGCGTGTCAGCCGTGGAATGGCAGGCGCCGGAAACCATGCCGTCCGCATCGCCCATCTTCACCATCATGACGCCATAGTACAGATACTGCTTCGAGAGAATCTCGGTCGCCTGCTCCTTCGTCATACCCTTCTTGCTGCGCAGCTCCACGAGCTTGTCGACATAGGCTCCGAAATTCGGATCAGTAGCCGGGTCAACGACCTTCGCGCCGGAGATGTCAAGCCCCTCGCTGCCCTTCTTCACAGCCTCCTCGCTGCCGATGAGAATCAAATCTGCGATTCCCTCTTTCAGGATCTGCTCCGCAGCCTGATAGGTTCTGCGATCCTCAGTCTCCGGAAGTACGATGACCTTCTTGTCTGCTCTGGCTCTTTCCTTGATTACATCAATAAATCCCATGATATGTAACCCCTTTCACTTTTTTTGTATATGATTCTGTAAATGCGGTGCCTACGCCCTGCATACAGGATGCATCAACTTTCAATCTCGGAGACCAGCACACAGTTCGGCGTCTCCACCTTCAGCGGCTTTCCCCATAAACTAAAATACTTTTTCTCGTAATTGACCTGAAAAATCGTCATCGTGTTCGTCTCGTGGTTCAGCGCCATGATATGCCGATTGTCCGGGAAGAAATCCGCCACCTTGGGATAATCCCCGCTGACCGGCAGGATACAGACCTTCTCGAGCATCCCGGTCTTCTGGTCAACACGGAAAATCCCCACGCTGTTGTCCCCGGCGTTCGAACACAGTACATAATTCCAGTCGCGCGAAAAACGCAGGATACTTGCCGCACTGCCCGTCGCGTGATAATCGTTCAACGTCGGAACGGTCTGAATCAGTTCAAAGGACGGCCCCTTCGGTGTATCCTCATAAGAATAAACACTGATATAGTTTTTCAGCTCACAGATCAGATAGGCAAAACGCCCGTCCGGGCTGAACTTGATCGTCCGCGGCGCGCTCTCCAGCTCACAGCGCAGAATATCAAACAGCCTAATCTTCCCCGTCTCGTGGTCAAAACGGTAGAGCTTCACCTGATCCACGCCCAGATCCACGGCACACAGGTACTTCTGATCCGGCGTGAGATTGACACAGTTCACATGGGGACGGAAATTGCGCTCTGCAATGCTTCCGAGGCCCTTGTGAAAGACTTCATCCGTCATCTTTCCGACACGCCCGTCCTCCAGAAGGCGCATAACCGTCACCTTCCCGTCATGCCAGCCTGCGACAAAGAGGTAGCGATCCTCCTTATCTGTGGAGAGATAGCAGCCCCTCATGCCGCCGATGGATGCCTTGTTCAGCGGCTCGAGGTCTCCGTCCGGCAAGATACGGAACGAGCGAACGCCCTCATCGGCGATCGAGTAGAGGTATTTCCCATTGTGCGATTTTTTTATGTAGGATGGGTTGTTAATCGGGACGACCTTGCGTTCCACGGCGCGTCCGTTCTCCACATCCAGATCGTAGATGTAGATACCGCGGCTGTTGCCGTGTGTATAGGTTCCCACATATGCCACGTAATTTTTCTTTTTCAATATGGCCCACCTCCCGCGGGACATGAAAATCTTATCACATTTTGCCGACTTTGTTAAGCGTTTTTAAGAAAATCTCCCATCACGCCAAGGGTAAAATCAATATCTTTCTCCGTATGCGCCGCGGACAGGAAGATCGCCTCAAACTGGGACGGTGCAAGATAGACGCCTGCCTCCAACATGTGGCGGAAATATTCTTTGAAAAGCGCGGTATCCGCCGTCTTCGCACTCGTGTAATCCCGTACCGCTTCTGCCGTAAAGAACAGACTGCCGAGCGAACCGACATGATTCACCCGGAAGGGGAGTCCCCTCTCCTTGAGTATCTGCCCGATGCCGCCAAACAGCCGCTCTCCCAGCGCCTCCAGATACGTGTAAACCTCCGGATGTTCATTCAGATAACCGAGCTGCGCCAGCCCCGCCGCCATCGCGACCGGATTGCCGCTCAGGGTTCCCGCCTGATAGACGCTGCCGACCGGTGAGACGACCTCCATAATCTCCCGCCTTCCGCCGTAAGCGCCGACCGGCATACCGCCGCCGATGATCTTTCCGTAGGTGACGAGATCCGCCGTAATGCCAAAGTACTCCTGTGCGCCGCCGCGCGCAAGACGGAAGCCCGTGATCACCTCGTCAAAGATAAGGAGCGAGCGATTGTCCGTGCAGAGCTTCCGCAGCCCCTTCAGGAATCCGCTCTCCGGCAGGACGACGCCCATATTCGCGCCGACCGGCTCGAGAATCACCGCCGCGATCTCTTTTCCATATTTTTCAAACAGCTGCTCCACACCCGCGAGGTCATTGTAAGCGGCAAGCAGCGTATCCTGTGTCGCCCCTTTCGGCACACCGGAGCTGTCCGGCACGCCCGCCGTCATGACGCCGGAACCGGCCTTTACAAGCATCGCGTCCGTGTGACCGTGATAGCAGCCCTCGAATTTGACAATCTTATCCCTGCCGGTGAAGCCGCGTGCCGCGCGGATTGCGCTCATGACTGCCTCCGTCCCGGAATTCACCATGCGCATCATCTCGACCGAGGGTACCATCTGATGGATCAGCCGCGCCATGTCGACCTCGGCCTCCGTGGCCGCGCCGAAACTCAGGCCCTTCCAGCAGGCCTCCGCCACCTTTTCCAGCACAACCGGATGCGCATGACCAAGGATCATCGGCCCCCAGGAACCAACATAGTCCAGATAGCGCTTTCCATCCGCATCGGTGAGGTACGCGCCCTCACCGGAGGCGATGAAGCGCGGCGTCATGCCGACCGAGCCGAAGGCCCGCACCGGAGAATTCACGCCGCCCGGCATCAGGCCTACCGCCTCTTTAAAAAGCTCTTCCGATCTGCCCATCAGCCGATCCTCCCCTCATCCATATAATATGCAAGCTCTTTTGCAAAATAGGACATGTAAATGTCCACGCCCGCACGGTAAGCGCAGGCCGCCATCTCGCAGAGCACCGCTGTCTCGTCGATGTAGCCGAGCTTCGCGCCTGCTTTCACCATCGCATACTCGCCGCTGACGCTGTAGGCCGCCATCGGCACGTCGGTCGCGTCCTTGATCTCGCGCACCATGTCAAGGTAGGACATCGCCGGCTTCACCATGATGATATCCGCGCCCTCCTCAATATCGAGCAGAGCCTCCTTCATGCCCTCGCGGCGATTGTGATAGTCCATCTGATAACTCTTGCGGTCGCCAAAAGCCGGTGCACTGCCCGCCGCGTCGCGGAAGGGTCCGTAGAAAGCCGAGGCATACTTCACTGCGTAGGACATGATCGGCGTCGTGAAGAGGCCGTTGTGATCCAGCGCCTCGCGAATCGCCTGAATATGCCCGTCCATCATGTCGGAGGGGGCAACCATATCCGCGCCCGCCTGCACCTGCGTAACCGCGATCTCGGCGAGCTTATCAAGCGTCAGATCATTGTCCACGTACTCGCCTTTCAAAATCCCGCAGTGTCCATGGCTCGTGTACTCGCACATACAGACATCGCCGATATAATAGAGATCCGGCACTTCCTTCTTTGCCTTCGCGAAAGCCCGCTGTACGATACCGTCACAGGCGTAGGCCTGAGAGCCGTACTCGTCTTTCTTCGCCGGGATGCCAAAGAGCATGACAGAACCCACACCCGCGTCCGCCATCTCATTCAGGATTTCCGGCATCCGGTCCACGCTGTAACGGTACTGCCCCGGCATCGTCGGGATCTCCTCTTTGATATTCTCGCCGTCCATGACAAACATGGGATAGACGAGCGAGCTCTTGTCCATACGCGTCTCGCGCACCATCTTGCGCAGCGCCGCCGTCGTGCGCAGCCTTCTGGGCCTCACGATCATGTCTCTTTCCATTCTTCCGCCACCTCTTTTTGTATTTTTTCCGTCCAGCTCCTCGCCAGACGGTGATCATTTCCTCCTGCGTTCACGCCGATGACCAGGTTCTCCTGAAACGCGATCCCCGGAAACTGAAAGTCGCAAAGCTTTCGGTCGCTGCACACATTCACGAGAATTCCCTTCGCCTTACACTCGTGCCAGATCGCCTCGTTCACAGCCGCATCGTCCGTAGCTGCCAGCACCATCCACGCGTCGTCGGGAATGCTGCCCTCCGCATAACAGCTCTCGCGGTATGTCAGTTTTCCCGCTCTTTCGGCCTCCCGGATCGTCTCCGAAGCCTCCGGCGCGGCCACTGTCAAAGACGGCGCAAAAGCCAACAGGGTCTCCACTCTGCGCGTGGCGATCCTGCCGGCTCCGTAAACGAAAATCTTTTTATCCGTGATGTCAAAAAACAAAGGAAATTTTCTATGCATCTATCCGTCTCCACAGGAAAATCCATTGACCTTTTTATTTTACAACTGATAGATTTACTGTGTCAACAGTGGTTTTTCTCCAAATCACCCACCTTTATGAAGACAATGAAGCCAGATGGATACCAGTAGGGTTTGACATCTGTTCAATCCCATTTTACGGCGGATAATTCTTTCAAAATATCTTCTCCCAGATCGTCAGCTATGTAGCCGTGATATATTTGTCTTCTGGTGTTTTGAAACGCATAATTATGCTTTCCCCTTCGGGCATATAAACGTCCTTTGACACATATGGCATGATCCAAAAGAGACTGTGCTTCCTCCCTGCTCAGATCCATAGGGCTGCCAATACGCCCCTTCCCATACGGATTCTCCCTGTCCCGCTTATGTTTTATATCATTATGCTCATAGATTCTAAGCCCTAAAAGCTCCTGATGATCGTATAGATGTTCTTCCCCGGAAATATTTGCAATAGACACGTGCTCTCCCCGAATTGTTCCATCTATCTCTTTTCGGGAAAATGCTTCACAGGATTCCAAGCTAACCAACACCTCATCCTTTAAAGAGACGCAAAGCCATGATTCTCTTCCCTGAAGCGCAAACGGCACATCAGGCTTAAAGCTTTCTGGCGCCCTGTTTTTTAATAAGCCCAGAAAGTAGGTTCTCTCATTCCGATTTTTTATACTTTCAATCACGTGATAAAGATTATGTCCCGGAGCGAGCTCCGTTGTCTTATCTATCGCAATTCCAATCAACCTGTCCACGTTATGGCAGCGAACAGACTCTACCTGCCCGCATATTCGTATAAAATCAGACACAGCTCTCATCAGCTCATTTTTATCATAAAAGGAACAGTCAAAAGACAGATCATTGATTCCTGCTCTCATACGCACCTCTTTTATAACAATTCCAGCAGTGCATTATCCCACTCGTCCAGAAATCCTCTGGGCCAGATTTCTATGTTTCCTTCCTGATCCATTGGCAGACGCTCAGCCCTGTGCCTGTAGCCATCTTCTTCATCTTTATCAAAAAAGAAGATACTGATATCTTCACAGTCTGCCTTTCTCTTTTTTGCAGCCAGCCGAATCCCGTTCAGCACATGGTCGCTATGCGTTTCGACAATAATCTGAACGCCGCCCGCAGCCGCGCAGGCAAGCAGCTCGCCGAGATGACGCTGCCCTGCCGGGTGAATATGCGCTTCCGGATTTTCCAGCAGAATCAAATCTCCCGGTCTGGCCGACAAAAGCTCAATAATAACAGGGAGTACATAAGTAATGCCAAATCCTACATTGACGCTTTTATAGGCATTCGACCGTTCTTCTCCCATAATAAACTGATATTTCAGTTCCGCATTGCGATTTCCTTTATTCACAGAAACCTGCGGCAAAATACCGGGTGCAATCAGGGACATCCACTGACTGACATTCCAGGCCAATGACTTTTCTCCTGATGGGCTGTAAAGCACCTGCTCGTTTTCGATCTTCTGACCCCCATATTGACTCAGAAACTGCAGCGCGTACTCGCCGGTATTTCCCAGCTCTCTCTGTCCAAGCTCCTTTTCGTCCGTGATCCGATATAAACTCTTTGGTTCAATCCGATATGCGGAAAGGTACGCAAAGCGTTCTCCAAAGAGCACATTATCCGCGGAAGCATCTGTTTGCGGGAACTGATTATCCAGCAAATCGGAATCCGCGCGATAGGAAAACCGCGTCCTGACCGCTTCCGGGCCTTCCAGAGAAATCCCGATCTCTTCCTCCTCTGCCCTCTCCGCCAGAATATCGCTTCCATTTCCAAGCTGCACGTATCTCCCGTTCAGCTTTAAACCGACCAGCTTATTTTCCTGATAAGACTGACGCAATAACAGAAGACTCTGGAGCACGGAGGACTTTCCCATTCCATTCAGACCCATCAGCACATTCAGCTTCTTCAGATCCAGATTCAGGGATTCAAAACACTTGAAATTTTTCAGTTTTAACTGCTCAATCATATGAACTCCTTTATCAGCTTCCGTCCCATGGCAATTCTTTTTACACACTCTGTCTTCGTTCCTGATTTCAATGCATTACTGAATGCACTTCTGCGGAATAATTTTTTATAGGCTTTTTCAAATTCATCTTTCTGTTCCAAAAGACTTTCAATCTGCTCCTCAGAAAGTTCCGAAAAACACACTGCACAAAGTTCAAACAGCGCCTTATTGATCGGGCCGCGCCGGTCATCTTTTCCCACCCTGCGGAACGCGTATTTTCCAAGCAGCTCTTTCGAACATCTCATTACCTTGTAAAAATTATCTTTAATATGTGCAATTTTTTCATCGGAATAAGCGTTCACGAGTTCCATAGCCA
>JAJQBC010000125.1 GCA_021203465.1 Lachnospiraceae bacterium
ATTTTGCGAACCGGAAAACCGGAACAGCCGACAAACGCGAACCGCACCGTTTCCTTGCGCGCAAAGGCGCGGGGTGAAACGGTGCGGTTCTGTTTGGTTTCATTTTCTTTTTTGAAATTCCATTGAAAAAAGAAATGGAACGGCAGGCTGTTCCGGTTTCCGGGGCGGATAAATTCTGTGGACTGTGGTTCCGCATCGGCTTGCGATTTTTTTGTGAGTGCAGAATCAAGAAACGGGAAACGCGCGGCTTGGGATGGGTAGAGATACCACGGACAGCTTACGCGCGAAAAAAAATCAGAGTGTAACTTCAAGAAAAAACAAAAGAAAAGGATTTTGTGTATGTTACTCAAAACGAGAGCCGCGCCGGTTTTCAGGCGGCGCGGCTGGGAAATTTGCCCACCTGCGCGCGATGCCGCCGTATCGCGCGCAGGTGGACGGGAAAGAACCCTAATCGTGCTAAAAAGACGTGCTTATGCGATGCCGACAACGATCTGCAAAATCATCACCGCATCGTTAGTCATAATCTTGCCGTCGCCACTGACATCGCCGATCAACAGGCGATCGGAGGTCAGATCCAATATACCGGCGACGAAACGAAGGACAAGCACCGCGTCAACGGTGGTGATTTCGCCGTCGCCGCTGATGTCGCCGGAGGTTTCTGTGCTGTAATCGTTGTCGCTATCCGCACCGGCGCTGTTGTAGAGGATGACCGCATTGATGAGACTGTCGTTACCCTCTTCGATTTCCACCGCACTCCAGTCGTCCGGACTGCCGCCGTAGTAGACGTTGGCCAGCGCGTTGCAGTTTCCGAACGCATACCAGTCGATGTAAGTCACACTGGCGGGAACGGTGAGGGTAGCCAAACTCTGGCAGTCATAGAACGCATAATAACCGATATAAGTCAGACCTTCATTCAGCACCACTTCCAACAGGCTGGTGCAGTCTGCAAACGCATATAGGTCAATATCTTCCACGGTGCCGGGAATGGTAATGCCGGTCAGACTCTGGCAGTTGCGGAACGCGCTGTCTCCGATGTGGGTCAAACCATCCTGAAGCGAAACTTCCGTCAAGCTGACACAGTCCTCAAACGCCCAACCGTCGATATAGGTTGCTGTAGATGGGATGGAAACATAGCGAAGATTGCTGCATTCGGCAAAGGTTTCCTCGTTGATGCCGGTTACACCCTCTGGGATGGTGACGGATTCCAGATAGCCACAGCCATAGAACGCGGCGTAGTCGATTTCTGTCACGGTGTCCGGCACGTCATAGGAATCGCCGTTCCGTCCTGCAGGGTAGAGGATCAGCCGCGTCATGTCCGCGGTGAACAGTACGCCGTCCACAGAGCAATAGGCTTCGTTTGCCTCGTCCACAGTGATCCCGATCATGTTGCAGCAGAAAGCGAAGGCATAGTCGCCGATTTCGCTCACGCTGGCAGGAATCCAAAGGCTCGTCAGGTTAAAGCAGTCATAGAACGCCCAGTTGCCGATGCTGGTCAGTCCGTCCGGGAAATTGATCTCGGACAGCATGTAGCAGTCAATGAACGCTTCGCCGTCGATGGTTTCCACGCCGCTGCCCAGCGTGACGGAGCTAAGGCTGTTGCAGCCCGCAAACGCGCCATAGCCAATTCCGACAACACTGTCGCTTACGGAAACAGTTTCCAGATTTTTGTTGTTTTCAAATGCCCATGCACTGATGCTGGTCACGCCGTCCTCAATGACGGCGGAAATGACTGCGTCCGTATCCCACGGTGAGCTGCTCCATGTCATGTCGCCCGTGCCGCTGATGGTCAGCAGGCCGTTCTCATCCAACGTCCAGAGAAGGCTGGTGGTGCCGTCGTTAAAGTGGATGGTGGCGTTGACGAAGTATGTATTGTCTCCGTCGATTTCCAGCGCGAGCCAGTCGCTGCTGGTTCCATCGTAGTAAACATCCGTCAGGGTGGTGCAGTTGCTGAAAGCACAGCCGCCGACGCTGGTCACGATGCCGGGGATGATGATACTGGTCAGGCCAGTGCAGTACTGGAACATAAATTCGTCGATGTAGCTCACAGTTTCCGGCCATGTGAAGTGTTCCAGACTGTAGCAGAACTCAAACGCACCCTCGCCGATGGTTGTCACGCTATCCGGGAAGCTGACACTGGTCAGACTCTCACAGCTGCCGAACGCACAGGCACCTATTTCGGTCAGTCCCTCCGGAAACGTCAGGCTGGTAAGACCGGAACCCTGAAATGCCCAGCCGCCGATGGAGGTCAGGCTCTCCGGAAACTCAATTTCCGTCAGACTGGAAGTCGCGATAAAGGCAGCCTCCCCAATTGTTGTCAGCCCATTCCCCAAATCAATGTCTGTCAGGCTGCTGCACCCGTCAAAGGCGTTGTTGCCGATGGTTGTCACGCTGTCCGGGATGACGACGCTGATCAGACCGGTGCAGGCTCCAAACGCGCTCTCGCCGATGGTTGTTATGCCCTCCGGGAGTGAGATTCCCGTCAGGTTGCCGCAACCATAGAATGCGCTGCTGCCGATTTCGGTCAGCCCGCTGCCGAACGTCACCTCAAATGCATCCGTCCAGCCGCCGCCAAACACGAATGCTTCCACGCCGACATAAGTCACGCTGTCTGCGATGGTCACGATAGACACGCCGCCGCAGTCATAGAACGCACGGTCACCGATGGTTGTCACGCCGCCCTCAATTACTACGGACTGGATTTGACCCCGCATCCAGTACCAGTGGGCGTCCTCCGCGCTCTCATAATTGTCCATGTCTCCCGTGCCGCTGACGGTCAGCACACCGTTCGCAAACGTCCACGTCACGTCGTCGCCGCAGGAATCATACATGGTGCCGTCTCCTAAATGCAGGGTCGCATAGAAAAGCGGCTCGTTCCCGTTCCAGTTGCCCTCCACGATCTCAATCGCATTCCAGTCCGACAGGCTGCCGCCGTAGTAAATGTCCGTCATGGCAGTGCAGTGGCTGAAAGCTTCGTCGCCGACGCTGGTCACGCTGACGGGGATGGTGACGCTTTCCAGACTTTCGCACCATGAAAACATACTTTCGCTGATGGCAGTTACACCGCTGCTAAGTGTGACGCTTGTCAGACTGGCGCAGGAGCGGAAAGCCTCATTTCCGATGGTTGTCACACTGTCCGGGACAGTCATGCTGGTCAGACCGACCCCGGCAAAGGCACCTGCGCCGATGGTTGCCACGCTGTCTGGAATCGTGATTTCCGTCAGATTCTCATAGCCCGCAAATGCCTCGGCGCGTATGACGGTCACGCCGTCCGGGATTTCATAGACGGCGGGTTCGTCCTTGCTGCCCGCGTAGCTCACCAGTTCCGTTATGGCCTTGTTATACAATACGCCGCCTTCCGTGCAGAAGTTCGCGCTTTCCTCGGAAACCACAAATTCCGGGTCGGTACAGAACGCGAACGCACTCTCACCGATGGTTGCCACGCTGGCTGGGATAGAGATGCTCGCCATGCCTACACAGCCGTCAAATGCACAGGCACCGATGGAGGTCACTCCCTCCTCAATGACGACGGTGTAGTCAAAGTCCCAGCGCCACGGCACAGTATCGTATTCGTAGTCCCACATATCTCCCGTTCCGCTGATTGTGAGTACACTGTCGTCGCTCAGCGTCCACGTCACGTTGTCGCCGCAATACTGTGCTTCCTCTTCCTCCGCTTCGGCATAGGAAACCGCGGCGGTGAAAAGCTCCGGCTCCTCCGGGGTGGCTTCAGCGGCTTCTGCCGCTTCGGATTCTTCCTCCGCATTTGCGGGTTCTGCTTCGGCTTCCGTGTCCGCTTCGGGTTCCGCCGGAGTTTCTTCCGCAGTGATTTCTTCTTCCGCTTCCGTGTCTGTCTCCACCGCCAGCGCCGCGGGCGCGAAAGACAGGACAAGGCACAGCGTAAGCAGAACCGCCAGTGTCCTCCTAAGTTTGTTCATGCTGATAACTCCTTTCCAATTTTAAGATTTTTGAGCTGCCGGTTATCGCATTGCAATCGAGAGACGGCGGACGTGTCCAGCGGCTGTGTGCCCGCCGCTACGCGAAGAAAGCGTGGTACCGGACAGGGCGAATCAGGCAACGTGGCAGTGTGTGCCAAGCTGCTCCATTGCTTTCCGAATCGCCTTGCTTTCTCAATAAATTAAGTATAGCATGCTCCCCGCCACTTTACAAGCGCTTTCTTCTAAATTATTAAGAAAACGTTTTATCGCTGGGAACCGGGTTTCGCTACAACCACCGACGAAACCCACCCCCAGACAAAAGCAAAAGAGAACCGGCGCACTGACCGGTTCTCTTTCCATGTCGTTTTGTCAGAATAGCCCGCTGAATTTGCCCATATCCAATCATGGGCAACTGAACAGCTATCAGGATAGCCCTATCGGAACATATGCTACATCGTTCTGTCTGTTTCATTTTTCTTCTTGGCATTTGGGCTAAATCTGGGCTAAAACACTTCTCCACGTCATACGACAACCACGCCAAAAACCAACTGCATCAATGCTTTCAATAATGCTTATATTGGATAGTCAATAATTATGGTATATTGGTAGAATTTCTCACCATCCTGCCCAACATAACAGGCT
>JAJQBC010000054.1 GCA_021203465.1 Lachnospiraceae bacterium
CTCTATTGAAGCTTTTCGCGGATGTGTTCAACTTGCACTTGCAATTTTCGGGTATAGTTTTAAGCAAAAAAATAAGTGATCCCGCACAGCAAAAAACAGTGATCGTTATTTTTGTAATATTGGCGTTAGTTGTATTTTTTGTCGGGGGTAGCATAAAGAGAGAGGCAAACAGTAATAATTCGTCGGATGCGTCAGTGGAAACAATTACAGAGTATTGCGTATAAAAAATTCATGAAGGAGAACAGATATGGGATTGATGGATAAAGCCACCGATAAAATAGCAAGTACTATTTCAGGAAAAGAAGTCGAGACAATACAAGTAGGGTATGAGGAAATAATTGAACTGACAAAGAAGGTAGTTGGAGAAGCTAAACCTGAAGAATTGGAAGAAATCGAAAAGGTTGTCGAAGGGAGGGTTCTTAAAACCTTTAAATTATATGAGTTGAAGAATGGGAAATATAGGATCAGCACACATTATAGTGCCACTCTGGGTTCGAACGGGTTATCTAATAAAATTATAGTGTTCGATGTAGAACAAGGAAAGAATTATCAATATAAGACACTTTCCGCAGGGAAATACAAAAAGGCTGCAAAGAATATAGTTGCTGAGGCTATGAAAAACATTGGCTGATTGACTTACTATATATTTGTGTAGTTGATGTATGGTTTTGGATGTATGTCAAAATTGCTGAATTAAATCATAAACCATATCCTTGAAATAATAAAAACCAATCAATTTCAAGGAGGTAAATGATTATGGCAGCAAACGTAGAAACAATGTTTTACACGAGGACGAAACCGTGGCACGGGCTTGGTACGCGGGTGCAGGAGGCACCGGATTCCCTGAGCGCGCTGGTGCTTGCGGGGCTTGACTGGCAGGTTATCCAGAAAGAGGTCCAGACCGCAGACGGGATGCCTGTGCCGGGCTTCAAGGCCAATATAAGGGAGACGGACGATCAGGTACTCGGAATCGTCACAGACCGTTACAAGGTCGTCCAGAACGAGGACGCCTTCGCCTTTACAGATGAACTGTTGGGCGGAGGCGTTACTTATGAGACGGCGGGTTCCTTGCAGGGTGGCAGGAGGACTTGGATACTGGCGAGGCTTCCGCAGCGCTATATCATCAGCGGGGATGAGATCACCCCGTATCTGGTATTTATGAACAGTCATGATGGTACGGGAGCGATCAAAGCTGCGATGACGCCTGTGCGCGTGGTGTGCCAGAATACTTTGAATCTGGCGCTCAGCACGGCGAAGCGTGCCTGGTCTACCAACCATGTCGGGGACATTCAGGGCAAGCTTGAAGATGCGAAGGATACGCTCCTCTATGCGGAAAAGTATATGTCGGAGCTGGGGAAGGGGATTGACGCTCTGAACCAGAAGAAACTATCCGACCGTCAGGTGTACGAGTACATCGACACGCTTATCCCGCTGCCCGCCAAGGCGACGGATGTGCAGAAGAGGAACGTAGAGCGGATGCGGGAGGATTTGAAAGAACGCTATTATGCCGCGCCCGATCTCAAGCATGTCGGAAAGAATGCTTACCGTTTCATCAATGCAGTATCCGATTTCACGACCCACGCGAGGCCGCTGCGGGAGCGCTCGAATTATCGGGAGAGCCTCTTTGCGAAAACGGTGGATGGGAATCCCATGCTCGATAAAGCCTACCAGATGGTTCGGGCAGCGTAAAGTGAGAGTTAGATAGACTTATGACGGGGAATCTCCGTGAAAAGGAGAGATATGACGGGATTTCACCGTGAAAAGAGATTTGTGGAGCTTTATACAATATCTGATAAGAAACGTGGGGGGAGCGTCCAGTCTGGATGCTCCCGTTTTTATGTGGAGGTGAAATTTTTGAGAGTAGTAGTAAAGACAGCTCACCTGAGCAGAGGAGAGTGGTTGAAATACCGGACAACAGGCATTGGCGGTTCGGATGTATCTGTGATTGCAGGCATCAATCCGTTCAAATCAGCGCACCAGCTCTGGATTGAAAAGACAGGGCAGGCAGAGCCGGATGAAGATGAGAATGAGTATACCCACTTCGGGACGCTGTTGGAGCCAGTAGTGCGGAAGGAGTTCATGGAACGCACAGGCTTAAAGGTACGCCAGAAGCACATGCTTTTGCAGAGTGAGGACTATCCGTTTATGCTTGCGGATTTGGACGGCGTAATTAACGATAACGGAGAAGCCTGTATCTTTGAGGCAAAGACCGCATCGGCCTATAAGCAGGAAGTGTGGGAAGAGGGCGTCCCTGCCCCGTACATCTTGCAGGTTCAGCATTATATGGCGGTCACTGGTGCAAAGCGAACCTATATTGCGGCACTGGTGGGTGGAAACCACTTCTTCTATCACATGGTAGGACGCGATGAGGAGATGATCGGGAAGATTGTCGCGATGGAGAAATACTTCTGGGAGACTCACGTGCTGGGTGGCGTGGAACCTGTGCCGGACGGTTCCGCGGCGACGACCGACTACTTCAATTCCCGATTTCGGATATCCAATGGGGAAACGATCGCACTGCCAGACGAGGCACTGTCTGTCTGTGAGGAGTACGAGCGCATATCCCGGCAGATGAAGGAACTGGAGACGGCAAAGAACGCCGCAGCGAACCAGCTTAAAAGCTATCTGAAAGAAGCGGAGATCGGCATGGTGGGCGACCGGAAGGTAGTCTGGAAATCCATCAGTAAGACGTTGGTGGACATGAAGCGCTTGAAATCAGAACAGCCGGACATCTATGCGGATTATCTGACGCAGAGCAGCTACCGGCGGCTCTCCGTGGCGTAGGGAGGCGGTGAGTCGGTGAATAAGATTATTCTGATCGGCAGGCTTACGGCTGACCCTGAGATAAGCTATAGCAAGAAAGATCCTTCGGTCACGATCGCCCGATATTCGATAGCCGTGGATAAACGGCAGAAGCGGGATGATGGTATTAAAGTGGATTACTTTCAGCTTGTAGCACTCGGGCGCACGGGTGAGTTTGCGGAGAAATATTTGCGTAAGGGTACGAAGATTGCGGTAATTGGACATGCCCAGACAGGCAGCTACATCAACAGAGACGGCGTGAAAATGCCGTTCTTTGAGGTGTTTGTCGAGGAACAGGAGTTTACGGAGAGTAAAAAAGCAAGTGAAACGGCCGCTTCTGGCGTATCACAATCGCTTTACACCGGGCAGGGTACGGACAGGCAGAATAACGGATATACGGTGGATCAGAACGGGTTTATGGCTCTTATAGGCTACGATGAAGATCTTCCGTTTAATTGAGGCAGCAACAAAAAATTCAATGGAAAGGATGGTAGGATAGATGGGACAGAAAGAGATCAGGCTCCTGCGTGCGAATGAGATCGAATGCAGGGTCGGCTTTATCAGTGAAAAAGGACTGTCGCTTTTGCTCTATAAGGACGCCCGTGTGGACATGAAGATTCTGGATGAGGTCTATGGCACAAACAACTGGCAGCGGAGCCATGAAGTGATCGGCGGGAACCTGTACTGCAAGGTCAGTATCTGGGATGAGGAAAAGAAACAGTGGATACCCAAGATGGACGTCGGTACAAAGAGTAACACCGAGAAGGAGAAGGGCGAGGCATCGGATTCCTTCAAGCGCGCCTGCTTCTCACATGGTATTGGACGGGAATTATATACCGCCCCGTTTATCTGGGTGAGCGCGGGAAAGGCCAATATCCAGATGCGGGAGAATCGGTATGTGACAACGGATAAATTTACGGTCTCCAGTATTTCTTATAATGAGAGCCGGGAGATTGCAGGGCTGACGGTCATCAATCAGGACGGGAAGGTAGTCTATAATCTGGTCGATAAAGCAGCAGCTCAGAAGCAGAACAATGCGAAGTCGGAAACGTCAGGACAGGATGTCCAGCGCCAGGAGACCGCGGGAGCAGGGAAACAGGCTGCGGCATATACGGAAGCGATTAACAAGGAACTGGCGCGGACTGGTATTGCCCTCGATACCGTTTTACAGCGCTATGGCGTTGCGAGCCTTGGTGAGATGGATGAGGGTACATACCGGAAGGCTATGAACAGCCTGCGCCGGACGAAATCGAAGGCAGCGTAAGCTGATGAAATGTAATATGTATGGGAGCCGGAGGTGTAGGACATCTCCGGCTGAATTTATGTCTCCGGCATAGAAAGCGGAGAGCTTACAAACCGGATAAGAACAGGAGGAAAAGAAGAATGGACGGTATCATTAAGGCGATTTTAGTAGGAGCATTGTCGGTGGCGATCGCGGTGATCAACGAGGACGGCGGGGAGAGTTAAGACGGGAAAATGAAGAGAAAGGATGGAAGATAAAGGAATATGAAAGGAAAAGAACTGCAAGTGGTGGAAATGTGCCGGGAGAGGATGAAGGGGATTCGCTTTAGCGAGGAAACGATAAAAAAGAATAATAATCGAAAATTGCAAGTGCAAGTTGAACACATCCGCGAAAAGCTTCAATAGA
>JAJQBC010000018.1 GCA_021203465.1 Lachnospiraceae bacterium
CAGTTTTTTCTTTTGTTTAAATTTCTTCCGTTCTTCCTATTCCCATAAGAACCAGACAAGTGAATAAAAAATGAATGCAAAGAGGGTATGGAGATGTCAACAACAGACGAGTTGAAGCAGCATGACAATGTATGCGGCTGTGGCGAGGACCACGGTCACGAGCATGCACATGATCACGCCGACGAATGCGGCTGCGGAGAAGAGCACGGCCATGCACATGAAGATGAGTGCGGCTGCGGAGAAGAGCATGACCATGCGCACGAAGATGCATGTGGCTGCGGGGAAGACCATAGCCATGCACATGAGGACGAGTGCGGCTGCGGAGAGGACCACGGCCACGCGCATGAGCATGACCACGGAGACGAGTGTGGCTGCGGTCATGACCATGGCCATGAGCATGAGCACAGTCACGTGCCGGGACATCCGGACGACTGCGAGTGTGAGCTCTGCCATCCGCATGAGGACTATTGCGACGTGTGCGGCGAGAGCCTTGCGAACTGCACCTGCGATATGCCGGATGCGACGAACAAGAAGCGCGTTTACGTTCTCGAGAATTTAGGCTGCGCGAACTGCGCGGCGAAGATGGAAGCGAAGATCAAGGCGTTGCCGGACGTGGATTATGCGACGATCACCTACTCCACGAAGCAGCTGCGTGTCTCCGCGCCTGATCCGGATGCGCTGCTTCCGGTCATTCAGGAGATCTGTACGGCGATTGAGTCTGAGGTCATCGTAAAGAAGCGCGAGCGCAAGGTGGCGGCTGCGGCTCCGGTGGAGGCGGTTGATCCGGAGAGCCGGAAGAAGAAAAAAGAATTTCCGAAGGAAAAGCTGGAGCTTTTGGGCATCATCCTGGGCGCAGTGCTCTTCCTTGCGGTAGAAGTCATTCATGAGACCAGCGGCGTGGAGGAGCTTCCGCTTCCTCTGATTATCCTGTGTCTCATCGCCTATGTGATACTGGGCGGCAAGATCGTCCTGACGGCGCTGAAGAATATCCCGAAGGGACAGGTTTTTGACGAGAATTTCCTGATGACGATCGCGACGGTGGGTGCCCTGATCATCGGAAGCTACACCGAGGCGGTGGGCGTCATCCTGTTCTACCGCATCGGCGAGTACTTTGAGGACCGTGCGGTCGAGAACAGCCGCAAGGCTATCATGGACGCGGTGGACATGCGTCCGGATGTGGTGAACCTGGTGGTCGGCGAAGAGGTCAAGGTTATCGACGCGGAGAGCGCCGTAGTCGGCGACATCCTTCTGGTGCGCCCGGGCGACCGCATCCCGCTGGACGGCGTCATCGTCGAGGGCGAGAGCCGCATTGACACCTCGCCGGTGACCGGCGAGCCGGTGCCGGTGGCCGCGGGCTTTGGCGACGAGGTAACCTCCGGCTGTGTGAACACCTCCGGCGTGATCAAGATTCGTGTGGAGAAGCTGCTGGAGGAGTCCATGGTGACGAAGATTCTCGACTCCGTGGAGAACGCGGCGGCGACCAAGCCGCAGATGGAGCGTTTTATCACCCGCTTCGCGCGTATCTACACGCCTGCGGTTGTGGGTATCGCGCTGGTGACGGCGATTATCCCGTCTCTGTTTACCGGAAACTGGTATCACTGGGTTTACACGGCTCTGACCTTCCTGGTCATCAGCTGCCCCTGCGCGCTGGTGCTCAGCGTGCCGCTGGCCTTCTTCTCCGGCATCGGAGCAGGTTCGAAGCTCGGTATCCTCTTTAAGGGCGGCAACTCCCTGGAGGCGATCAAGAACGTGACCATCGTGATCATGGACAAGACGGGCACGATCACGAAGGGCAACTTCGAGGTGCAGGAAGCGGTTCCGACAAAGGGTGTGGATGCGGACAAGCTGCTGGCCTTAAGCGCGGCCTGTGAGATCAACTCCACGCATCCGATCGGAAACAGTATCATCGCTTATGCGAAAGAAAAGAATATCAATATTGAGCGCCCCTCGAAGGTCGAGGAGATCGCCGGAAAGGGTATCCGCGCGGTCGTGGCGGACGGCGAGGTGCTGTGCGGCAACCGCAAGCTCATGCGGCAGTTCGAGGTGGATCTCGGGGACTACGCGCCGGAGAAATTCGGCACAGAGGTGCTGACGGCGCTGAACGGCAAATTTATCGGTCATCTGGTCATCGCGGATACGATCAAGGAGGAATCTCCGGCTGCGATCAAGGCGCTGCATGAGCTCGGCATCCATACGGCGATGCTGACCGGCGACGGTGAGGAGAGCGCGCTGGATGTGGCGAAGCAGACCGGCATCGAGGAAGTGCACGCCAAGCTGATGCCGCAGGATAAGCTGACCCAGCTCAGCGAGATCCGGAAGCGCAATGGCACGGTCATGTTCGTCGGCGACGGTATCAACGACGCCCCGGTGCTGGCCGGTGCGGACGTCGGCGCGGCGATGGGCAGCGGCGCGGACGCGGCGATCGAGGCGGCGGACGTGGTGTTCATGAACTCCAGTCTGACCTCCATCGCGGATTCCATCGGAATCGCTAGGAACGCCATGCGTGTGGCGATGCAGAACGTGGTCTTCGCTCTCATTATCAAGGCGATGGTAATCGTGCTCGGCCTTCTGGGAATGGCGAGCATGTGGTTTGCGGTATTCGCGGACTCCGGCGTCGCAGTGCTCTGCGTGCTGAACTCGGTCCGTGTATTATATAGATACAAGAAAAAATAGTGTAATGATTCATAGAGGCAGGTCTCAGACATAAGCCGTCTGTGACGTTTTGCTGCCACTCTGAACTGTTGCGCAAAATAAAAAGGAGGAAAACAAGGTGAAAAAGGGCGCTTTGCTGAAACGGCTGCTTCAGATTGTGATTGTGCTGATCGGCATCAGCTTCCTCACCTTCCTGCTGACCTACATTTCTCCGGGCGATCCCGTGACGGCCATGTATTCGGCCAGCGGCGTGACGCCCAGCGAGGAGCTGATGGAACAGACCAGGGAGGCGCTGGGGCTGAATAAGCCTTTCATCGTACAGTATTTCAACTGGGTCTGGAATTGTCTGCATGGGGACTTCGGCACATCCTACGCATACAACAAGCCGGTTCTGACGCTGATGATGGCAAGGCTCTGGCCGACGCTGAAGCTCGCTCTGTGTTCCCTGGTGCTGATGCTGATCATCTCGATTCCGCTCGGAATCCTGTCGGCGACTCATCAGGGCGGCCCGATCGACTACTTTGTCCGTGGCTTTACGTTCCTGGGCGTGTCGATGCCGAACTTCTGGGTGGGTCTTCTGCTGATGCTGGTCTTCTGTGTGAAGCTGGGCTGGCTGCCGGTCGTATCGTCCGGACAGGGGCTTGACAAGCTGATTCTGCCTTCTGTGACGCTGGCGATTGCGATGGCTTCCAAGTATACGCGGCAGGTGCGGACGGCGTTTCTTGAGGAACTGAATCAGGATTACGTTGTGGGAGCCCGATGTCGCGGGATCAAGGAGAGCACGATTCTCTGGAAGCACGTGCTTCCGAACTCGATCCTGCCGCTGGTGACGATGCTTGGCCTGTCGCTCGGCTCTCTGCTCGGCGGGACCTCGGTCGTGGAGGTTATCTTCTCCTATCCGGGACTCGGCAATATGGCAGTGACGGCGATCAGCTCCATGGACTACAACCTGGTGCAGGGCTATGTGCTCTGGATCGCGCTGATCTATATGGTGATCAATCTGGTGGTGGATATCTCTTACGGATTCCTCGATCCCAGAATGAGAGAGAAGGGGTGAGCTCATGGCAAAGTTAAAAGCATTTGTGAAAAAAAATCCGAGCTTCACCGTCTTCTGTCTGCTGGCGCTCGACATCATCCTGATCGCGATCCTGGCGCCGGTGATTGCGACGCATGATCCCTATGAGGCCGTGCTGGCCGATGCGGTGCAGGCGCCGAGCGCGGAGCACTGGTTCGGAACGGACAAGATGGGGCGTGACCTGTTCTCGCGTGTGATCTACGGGGCGAGGACGTCTTTAAGCGCCGCACTGATCCTGGTGGCGATTATCGTGGTGGTCGGGACGACGCTGGGTATCATCGCCGGGTATTTCGGCGGAATTGTGGACGCGGTCATCATGCGGTTTTCCGATATGATGATCTCCTTCCCGGGCATGGTGCTGGCCATCGCGGTGGCAGGTATTCTGGGCGCGAATATGCGCAACGCGATTATCGCGATTGCGATTGTGAGCTGGACGAAGTACGCCAGACTCTCGCGAAGTCTTGTGCTGAAGATCCGGAACCGCGATTACATAGCGGCCGCGCAGCTCACCGGTTCGAAGACCACCTATATTTTATGGAAGTACATGCTTCCCAACGCACTGCCCACGATTCTGATCACGGGTGCGACGGATATCGGAAGCATGATGCTGGAGATCGCGGGACTCTCATTCCTGGGTTTCGGCGCGCAGTCGCCGACGGCGGAGTGGGGCCTGATGCTCAATGAGGGCCGCGCTTACATGACGGCAGCCCCCTGGCTGATGATTTTCCCGGGTCTTGCAATTTTTATCACTGTTGTTGTATTTAACCTGCTGGGCGACAGCTTAAGAGACGTGCTCGACCCCAGGAGCTAAATGAAAGAAAGGAAGGATTTTATTATGAAAGCAAAGAAAATTGCGGCTCTGGTTCTGGTAGCCGCCATGACGCTATCCCTTGTGGCCTGCGGCGGGAGCAGCTCCAGCAGCTCCGACAGCAGCAGCTCTGACAGCAGCACGAGCACGAGCAGCTCGGGCGGTACGACCTTCACCTTCGGCTGCGACTATTTCTCCGAGTACATCGACCCGTCGGTCAATGTCAACTCCGCGTGGTCTCTGGTTCGTTTCGGCGTCGGCGAGACGCTGTTCGCCTTCGATATCGACGGCGTGGCGCAGGAAAATCTCTGCGACGAGGCGACGACGGACGACTACATCACCTGGACGCTGCACATCCGTAACGATGTCACCTTCTCGAACGGTACGGCGCTGACCGCTTCTAAGGTCACAGACTGCTGGGATATGATGTATGAGAAGGAAGCCGCGGGCGGCGCTTCCGTACCGTCGCAGTTCCTGTCCGGCGCGACCTACACGGCGGATGATTCTACGAATACAATTACGATCGTCTGTGAGGGCACGACGACGAACCTGAAGGGCATTCTGGCTTATCCGTATTTCGCGGTCATCGATCTGGATGTCTATGAAGAGGGCGTTGTGGACTCTGTCGTGGGTACCGGCCCATACGTGCTGGATTCCTACGAGGAGGCGACCTCCAAGACCTTTGTCAAGAACGAGAACTACTGGAACGGCGAAGTCCCCTATGATGGATATACTGCGATCTACATGTCTGACAGCACGACGAAGGCCATGGCGATCCAGAGTGGCACGGTAGACGTGGTCGAGAATATCACGACCTCCAGCGATCTGGAGACCCTGAGTGCGGATTCCACTTATACGATCGTGAGTACCGCAGGCGGCCGTCTGGCGAATACCTACTTCAACTTCCAGGGACTGCTCGCGAATGACACGCTTCGTCAGGCAATCCAGCTTGCGATCGACGACGAGACTATGTGTAACGTGACTGTGGGCGGCATCTACACCGCGGGCGTGGGCGTACTTCCGTCCTCCATGGACTTTGGCTCGGAGCAGCTGACTGATCCCTATGAGTATGATCTGGATGCGGCGGTCGCGCTTCTGGACGAGGCCGGCATCGTGGATACCGACGGAGACGGCGTGCGTGAGATCGATGGCGAGAATATCAACCTGACCTATCTGGCCTACGAGAGCCGCCAGCTGCAGACCTTTGCGGAAGCGGTTTCGACCGTGCTGAACAGCATCGGCATCGGTGTGGACTATCAGGTGATGACCTATGACACGATTCTTGAAGCGCAGGAGAACGGCGCATTTGACATGGTTACCGCGAATTCCATCATCGTGCCGACCGGCAATCCGGACGCGTTCCTCGGTTACTTCTACAGCGGGAATTCTGACGGCTATGGCTACTACTCGAACGACGAGTATGACGCGCTTTATGAGGAGCTGATCGTGTCCACCGACGATGACAGAAAGGCTGAGATCTATGTCGAGATGCAGCAGATCCTGATCGACGACGCGGCGACGATCGTGCACGGCTATTATAACAGCTCGATCACCTATAACAATACCGTAATTCAGGGCGTTGAGATGTATCCGTTGGACTACACCTGGATCACCACGGACTGGGCTCCGGTGGAATAAGTTAAGAACAAGAAGTGAGGGTAGATCGGGGCTTTTTAAAAGCCCCGGCTGCCCGGTAGTATAAAGGAGGAATCTCGATGCTGAGTATACAGGATGTTTCGATTACCTACGGGAAGAATCCGGAACCTACCGTGGAGGGCGTCAACCTCGAGATGAAGCAGGGCGATATCGTCAGCATCGTTGGGGAGAGCGGCAGCGGAAAATCGACTGTGATCCGCGCGGTGCTCGGCTGCCTGCCGGGCGGCGGCTATGTGAGCAAGGGCGACATTCAGTTTGAGGGGAAATCGCTTCTGAGTTATTCGAAGGAAGAGTGGAGGCAGCTTCGTGGGACAGAGATCTCCATGATTTTTCAGGACTCCGGCGCGATGATCAATCCCATTCGCCGGATCGGAGCCCAGTATGTGGAATATATCAGGACTCATGAGAACATGTCGAAAAAGGAAGCCTGGGATAAGGGCGTGGCGATGCTGGAAAAGATGCGTCTGCCGAGCGGTGACAATATCATGCGCAGCTATCCCTTCCAGCTCTCCGGTGGCATGCGGCAGCGTGTCGGCATCGCGATGGCGATGACTTTTCAGCCCAAGCTCCTGCTGGGCGATGAGCCGACGAGCGCGCTGGACGTGACGACACAGGCGCAGATCGTGCGGCAGATGATGGAGCTGCGAGATCAGTACAACACGAGCATTATCGTGGTGACGCACAACATCGGTGTGGCTGCTTATATGGCGGACAAGATCATCGTCATGAAGAATGGCCGCGTGGTGGATGCGGGTGACCGGGAGCAGATTCTGCATCATCCGTCGGACGCCTATACAAAGAACTTGCTTGACAGTGTTCCAGCGATGGGAGGTTATCGATTTGTCTGAATTAATATTGGAAGCAAAGCATGTGACAAAAAAATATCCGGCTTCCGGAGGACGGACTCTGACTGCCAACAATGACATCAACCTGAGCATTTACAAGGGGAAGACGCTGGGCATCGTCGGGGAGAGCGGCTGCGGCAAGAGCACTTTCATGCGGATGGCGATTTCCCTGGAGGCGCCGACGGAGGGAGAAATTCTCTTTCATGGGAAGAGCATCCTCGGCCTGAAGGGTGAGGAGCTGCGGCAGCACAGGCAGAACATTCAGATGGTGTTTCAGGATCCGACGGCGGCCTTCAACCCGAAGATGAAGATCATGGATATCATCTGCGAGCCGCTGCTGAATTTCAAGCATATCAAGAAGAGTGAGAAGGAAGAGGTGGCGCGGAAATATCTGGAGCTCGTGGAGCTGCCCGGGGATTTCGCGACGCGCTACCCTCACAATATGAGCGGCGGTCAGAGACAGCGTGTCGGTATCGCGCGCGCCCTGACGCTGGAGCCGGAGATCATTCTCTGCGATGAGGCGACGAGCGCTCTCGATGTGTCCGTACAGAAGAATATTATTGAGCTGCTCGTAAAGCTTCAGAAGGAAAAGGATATCGCGTTTGGCTTTATCTGCCATGATATGGCGCTGGTGCAGTCCTTCGCGCACCAGGTGGCGGTCATGTATCTGGGAAATATTGTTGAGGTGTTGCCGGGGAGCAGCGTGGCGGAGGATTCAAAGCATCCCTACACGCAGGCGCTGATCGGCTCGATCTTCGACCTGAATATGGATTTCTCGAAGCCGATCGAGAGCATCGACAGTGAGGCTCCGAGCCCGCTCGACGTGCCGGTGGGCTGCCCCTTCCAGAACCGCTGCGACCGTTGCATGGAGATCTGCAAGAAGGAGCGTCCGACGCTGAAAAATGTGGCGGAGAATCATCAGGTGGCGTGCCACCTTTATCAGGAGGTAGAAGGATGAGAAAACTGTGGAGTCTGCTTCTGGTGTGCGCGCTCACACTGTCCCTTGCAGCCTGCGGCAGTTCGTCTGGGGCGGAAAGCACGGCGGAGGAAAGCAGCCATGTGATCGGCATTGCGGTATACAACGCGTCCGATCCGGAGATGTCCATGTTTTATACCTATTATCGCGAATATATCGCGGAGAGCTTTCCGGTAGAATTTATCATCTCGGAGAGCCTTGATACCCTGGAGGACGAGGTCGCCTTTGTCGAGACTGTGAAGGATGCGGGCGGGGAAGGAATTATTTCCTTCTATACTTCGGACCTGGCGGCGATCGTGGAGACCTGTGCGGAGAATGAGATCTACTATGTACAGGGTTCGGGCTCGCTCAGCGACGACGAGTTTGACTCTGTGAAGGACAATCCCTGGTACCTGGGCGTGATCGGACCGGACGATGACGAGGAATTTGCGGCCGGACGGGATATGGCGGCGGATTTCATCGCCGACGGTGCGACCTCCTTCTTGATTGTCAGCGGCGGCGCGGGCGACAGTGTGAACTATATGCACTATACGCGTGTCGAGGGCATGCTGCATCAGATTCAGGAGTCCTTTGGCCTGACCTATGCCGAGGATCTGGAAGAACTGGCGCAGGTGACTGAGCTGACGACGGTCGAGACGGACAATGATGAGGTGACGATCGTGATCAGTCCGGGATATGTGTCCATGGACGAGGGGCGCGAAAATCTTCTGTCAGCGCTGGATGCAGGCGATTATGACGCCCTAATGTCTGCGATGACCCTCAGTGATGTGTTCGACGCGCTGGAAGAAGGCATTACGGCCAATACGGCGCTCATGCGGATCGGCGTTGTGGACTGCTTCTCGCAGGAAAACTATGACGCTTTTGAGGAGATAGCGGCGAACGGTTATGGCATGCTGCATTATATCAAAGGAAAGTACGCGTCGATGGTCGCGCCAGCCTTTGTGGCGCTGTTCAATGCGATGGAGGGCGACGTCGATCTGGTCAATCCGGACGGCGAGGCTTTCCGTATCTACCAGACTTACTGGACGGCGGCGAGCGAGGCGGAGTATGCGGAGCTCTTTGGCTACACGCAGAGCATCTATGAAAACGCCTACAGCGCGGCGGATATGATGAATGTGATCCGCTCGTACAATGCGGACGCGACCTACGATGAATTTGTGGAGCTGGCCGAGAGCAGCGACATCGAGTCGGTGCGGGCGAGACTCGCAGAGTAGGAAATAATCTGATTTTATTACCGGTCATTATTGCCGGGGAAACGGGACAGCCTGTGGGCACTTATCAATGTTCACAGGCTGTTTCTGGTGCAGCCGCTCTTGACGCTGGGATGCGCGGGGTGTATTCTTTTTCAGGAGGATGAAAGAACAATATGAGATTATAGAACATCGAAGTGAGCGCGGGCGAAAAGAAATCCGGTTATCTGAAAGTGTCGGGCACCCCATATGAGATTCCTGTGACCGTGATCTGTGGTACGGCAGAGGGCGAGACTGCACTGATTACTGCGGGTATTCACAATGCGGAGTACGTCGGTATCCAGGCGGCCATAGAGCTGCAGAGCGAGCTTCAGCCGGAGAACATCCGGGGAACGCTGGTGATCGTGCCGCTGGTGAATGTGAGCGGCTTCCAGAGAAGAACCATGAGTGTCATCTGGGAAGATAATAAGAACCTGAACCGGGAATTCCCGGGCGATGCGAACGGATCGACGGCTTCACGCTTCTGCTATATGATCGAAAAAGATCTGCTGTCTATCGCGGATTATTATATCGATCTTCACAGTGGCGACGGTTACGAAAAGCTGGACTCTTACACGTATTATGTAGGGCCGGTAGAGCCGGCAGTGCGGGAGAAATCCTTTGAGATGGCCTGCCGCGTGTCTACTGGCTATCTGGTGGAGTCCCAGAGCACCTCGGGCGGTGCGTATAATTATGCTGCTTCACTTGGCATTCCGAGCATTCTTATGGAGCGTGGCGGCTGCGGGCTGTGGAGCCGTCATGAGGTCGATCAGGACAAGGAAGACGTGCGGCGGATCCTGGCTTACCTTCACATTCTGAAAGGCGGAGATGGCTCCCACCCGGAAGAGAAGCATCTGATCTTTCGCGAGGCCGTTTATGAGAATGCGCCGCTGCACGGCTGCTGGTATCCTTCCTTCCACATCGGGGATTTCTTTAAGGAAGGCGAACTGCTTGGGGAGATCCGGGATTACTTTGGAAACACGCTGCATCAGTGTTATGCAAAGGCGGACGGCATGATCCTCTACCAGACCGGAAGCCTCTCCGTGGTGCAGGACGGCCCGATGGTGGCTTATGGCGTGATGCCGGAGGAGGGACACCAGTATTGCGATGAGTGTGAGGGACATACACATCATCACGAATAAGAAATTTTAAGTAAAGAACAGCCGCTCTGCAGATGATGGAAACTGCAGAGCGGCTGCTTTTTCGCTCTTCAAAGATATTACATTTTCTTCGCCCGGATGGCTTCCGCGAATGCAGGCACGACCTCAAAGAGATCTCCCACAATGCCGTAGTCGGCCACGGAGAAGATCGGGGCGTCGGGATCCTTGTTGATCGCGATGATCGTGTCCGAACCGCTCATGCCGGCCAGATGCTGGATGGCGCCGGAGATGCCGCAGGCGACGTAAATCTTCGGCGCTACGGTCTTGCCGGTCTGTCCGACCTGATGTGCGTGCGGAATCCAGCCCGCATCGACAGCGGCGCGGGAGGCTCCGACTACACCGCCCATGACGTCCGCCAGATCACGGATATAGGAGAAGTTTTCCGCACAGCCCAGACCGCGTCCGCCGGAAACAATGACATCGGCCTCTTCGAGATGAACCGCTTCGGCCACTTCTTTCACTCGCTCCAGCAGGTGAACGCGGATCTTATCCGGATCAATGTGAATGTCTTCGCGGATGATCTCGCCACTGCGGCTGTCGTCAGTCGGCGCTTTTTTGAAAACGCCGGGGCGAACAGTGGACATCTGCGGACGATGATCCGGGCAGGAGATCGTGGCCATCAGGTTTCCGCCGAAGGCAGGACGGGTGGAGGCCAGAAGGCCATTTTCATCGATATCCAGACCGGTGCAGTCTGCGGTGAGGCCGGTGTGCAGCGAGCAGGCTACCCGGGGCGCCACGTCGCGGCCGTTGTTCGTCGCGCCGTAGAGGACGATGAACGGGGCGTACTTCCGAATCAGCGTCTCCATGGCATAGGACTGCGCGTCGGTGTTGTAGGTGTCATATTCATCGCCCTCCACCAACAGCACCTGATCCGCGCCATAGGAGATGGCCTTCTTTGCGACAGACTCTGCATTCTTGCCAAGGACCACGGCGACCAGCTTCGATCCCAGCTTATCCGCCATGGCGCGGCCCGGACTCAGCAGCTCGTAGCCAACGTTCTTTGCTGTACCGTTTTCTGTCTCTATATAAACCCAAAGATCTTTATTTTCCATGGTATGTTACCTCCTAATCTTAGAGTAGTCCGGCGTCGGACAACAGCCCTGTCAGTTTCTCTGCCGCTGCTTTTCCATCCAGATTCTCGATCTTCATGCCGTTCTTTTCGTGGTGAGGCGTGTAGGTCTTGAGAACCTTCGTAGGAGAACCTGCCAGACCGCGTTCCTGCGGATCGACGACCACCTCAGCGCTCGTCAGTTCTCCGATCTCGGCAGTCCGCGCAAAGCGCTTGGTTTTGAAGTTCGGATAGCGCAGGTCGTAGGAGGTCTTGTTGACGGTGATGATGCAGCCGCTGGGCGCGGAATAATAGTCATAGCCCTCGTCGCTCTCCCGCTTGCACTTCAGCGTTCCGTCGTCCTGCAGGCTGACCTCTACAGCGTAGGAGACGAGCGCGCGGTTCAGGTGCTGCGAGATCTCCGGGCCGACCTGACCGGTATCGCCGTCGATCGCCTGCTTGCCGCAGAAGATGACGTCAAAGGGTCTGCCGGACTTCTCTTCGAGATAGCTGATGGCAGTGGAGATGATCTTCGAGGTAGCCAGCGTATCGGAGCCGCCGAAAGCACGGTCCGTGATGAGCCAGGCCTCGTCTGCACCGGCTGCCAGGCACTCGCGGAGGGCGTCCTTTGCCTTCGGAATTCCCATGGTGATCACAGTGACCTTTCCGCCCGTCTGATCCTTGAGACGCAGGGCGGTCTCCAGTGCGTAGGTGTCGAAGGTGCTGACGATCGCCGGGACGCCTTCACGGATGAGCGTGTGCTTCACCGGATCGATCTTGATCTGGGTCGTGTCGGGCACCTGCTTGATGCAGACAAGAAGGTTCAGCGCTTTCTGATCGCCCTTCGTCTCCTTGACAGCCGTCTGGGAGGGGATCGTCATCCGCGGTGCCTCCTCACGCTTTGCCGGAGCCGTGGTGGGAGCAGACTTCGGTGTGCTCCTCGGGTATTTCTTCTTGACGCCGCCGGCAATCACCGTGCGCTGTACCTGGTTCGTGCCCTCATAAATCTGAAGGATCTTTGCGTCCCGCATGAGCTTCTCCATCGGGTAATCCTTCATATAACCATAGCCACCCATGACCTGAACGCCGTCCACCGCGCACTTCATACCGGTGTCGGTGCCGAAGGTCTTGGCAATGGAAGCCTCCAGTGTAAAGGGAAGCCCCGCGTCCATGAGCTCCGCGGCATGCAGGTACATCTGACGACCCGCCTGAACCTGAATCTCCATATTGGCCAGCATCTCCTCGACCATCTGGAAATTGGCGACGGGCTGGCCAAACTGCTTGCGCTGCTTGGCGTACTTGGTGGCTTCCTCGACCACGCGCTGTCCGATGCCGATGCCGAAGGCGCCCACGCCGGGACGGGAGTGATCGAGAGTCTCCAGAATGTATTTGAAACCACGATTCTTACGGCCGAGCAGATGATCCTTCGGGATGCGTACATTGTCGAAGATAACCTCGCTGGTGCAGCTCAGGCGCATACCCATCTTGTCCTCCTCGCGGCCGATCGAGACGCCGGGGCGATCCCGCTCTACGATGAAGGCGGACAGCCCCATCGCTCCTGCAGATTTCTTGGTGGAAGCCAGAACAGTGTAGATACCCGCGATCGGGCCGTTTGAAATAAAGGACTTGGTACCATTGATGATATAGTCGTCGCCATCCTCCACGGCGGTCGTTCTGACGCTGCCAGCATCCGAGCCAGCATTCGGCTCCGTCAGGCAGAAGGCGGCATACTTTTTCTTTATCATGGTGTCAAACCACAGCTTCTTCTGCGCGTCGGTACCCGCGATCAGGACCGGGAAGGAAGCCAGAGCGTTCGCGATCAACGTGGTGCCGATGCCGATGTCGCCGCGGGCGATCTCCTCCGCGATGGCGAAGACCTGCACATTTGTAAGGCCTGGGCCGCCGTACTCGGTGGGGACACAGAGCTGGTTCAGCCCCATATCGCAGGCCATATCCAGCAGCTTTTCCGGAAACTCATTGTTACGCTCATAATCTCCCACAGTGGGGATGACCTCTTTGTCCACGAACTCTCGAACCATAGTGAGCAGTTCCTGGGTCTCGTTATCGAAGAGCATGATGAAAAACTCCTTTTCTATAAAGTAAAAGAAGTGGGGATAAGACACAAAACCAAATCGCCCGCTTCTAATCCAGTAGAAATAGTAACATATTTGAAAATCATTGGCAATGTTTTTCTGTAAATTTGTGGGATGTCTTCCTGCTGAGAAAATTTATCGACTGAGGGCTTGCATTTCGTACAGACTTTTGCTATTCTGAGTTAGCAATAACTAATTAGCACAAACTAACTCACGGGGACATAACATGGAACAAGAGCTATGGGAAACAATCGTAAAACAGTGCGCGCCGGTGCTGGCGGATGTCAAGCCGTCGAACCTCCTGATTCTGGCCCGGGAGGAGCAGGACGGCTTTGAGGAAGGCGAGTTACCGGAGGGCATTGAGGCGCTTGTCTTAAGCTGCGGTGAGCGCAAAACCACATGGTTTCTGTATCGCCGCGACCGTCTGGAGGCGGAGCTTGTCTGGCCCCAGACGAGAGCGTTCCTGAATTCCTGCGATTACCGCACAGGAGAGGAGGGACTTGATGCGATGCTCCTCAGACTGCGGGGGCGCTACGCGGCGTATAAGGATGGAGCGGCAGCCTTCCCGCATGAGATGGGCATTTTTCTCGGATACCCCCTCCGCGACGTGAAGGGCTTCATCGAGCACAGCGGAAAGGATTATCTGTGTTCCGGTTACTGGAAGGTCTATGGGAACGTGAGAAAGGCGAAGAGAACTTTCCAGACTTACCGGACCGTGAGGGATGCTCTGCTGCGGCTGCTCTCCATGGAGGATATTCCGCGTGAGGCAGAACTGTCAGCGTAACAGAAACAGAAGGAGGATAAAGAAAATGGGACAGATTGTGATTGCTTATTACAGTGAATCCGGAAATACGGAGCAGATGGCGGGGATCGTCGCAAAGGGCGTAGAGGCGGCCGGCGGCGAGGCAAAGGTCGTGACGGTAGATCAGGTGACCGCAGATGATCTGAAGGCGGAGACCGTATTCGCTCTTGGCTGCCCGGCGCTCGGAGAGGAAGAACTCGAGGCAGATACTGTGGAACCGCTTACCGCTGAGATTGAAGGATTCGCGGCCGGAAAGAAGATCGGACTCTTCGGTTCCTACGGCTGGGGCGACGGCGAGTGGATGCGCCTGTGGGTGGATCGTCTCACGAAGGCCGGTGCGGAGGTGCTCGGCGGCGAGGACGCGATCTGCACAGACGCGCCGGACGACGAGGCAGAAGCGAAGCTGATGGAGCTTGGAAAGAAGCTGGCGAGTGCATAAAAAGACAGGAGGTGCCGTTTTTCTATGAGTGTCGTCATTGTGGGCGGTCATGACCGCATGGTCCGTCAGTACATGCAGATATGCAAGAACTATAAATGTAAAGCAAAGGTATTTACGCAGATGTCAGCCAGCCTGGACAAACAGATGGGCACGCCGGATCTGTTCATCCTCTTTACCAGTACGGTATCGCACAAGATGGTAAAAACGGCGGTTGACGAGGCGAAGCGCAGGAATGTTGAGGTTGTGCGCTGCCACACGAGCAGCGGCACGGCGCTTGAAAATATCCTGAAGGAATATGTCGCATAATTATTAAGGAAAGAATCCCCTCTTGCGGAGAAAGTGAGCCGTGAGAGGGGACTTTTTTGTGAAAAGAATGTGATTTTCCTTGTAAAATCCTGTCGAAGTCAGTACAATGGTTCATGTTGAGGACTAACGTGAGGAGAGTGCGCGATGGCGAAGCAGACATGGAAACCCGGGAATATGCTGTATCCGGTGCCGGCAGTGATGGTGAGCTGTAAAAGACCGGGGGAGAAGGCTAATATTATCACGATTGCCTGGGCGGGAACTGTCTGCTCCGATCCGCCGATGGTGTCGATCTCGGTGCGGCATGAAAGGCACTCTTATAATATCATAAAGGAGACCGGCGAGTTTGTGGTCAATCTGGTGACAAAGGATCTGGTGAGGTCGGCGGATTACTGCGGCGTGCGTTCAGGGCGGGACGTGGATAAGTTCCGCGAATGTCATCTGACGGCGCTTCCGTCAAAGGAAGTTGCCGCGCCGGGGATTGCCGAGAGTCCGGTGAATATCGAATGCCGGGTGACGGAGGTGAAGCCGCTCGGGAGTCATGACCTCGTTCTGGCAAAGGTTGTGAGCGTGACGGTCGACGACCGTTACCTTGATGAAAAGGGAAAGTTTGACCTGAACCGAGCCGGACTTGTCGCCTATTCTCACGGTGAATACTTTGAACTTGGCAGGAAGAAGGGAAGTTTTGGCTTCTCGGTGCGGAAGAAAAAGGGAAGCAGATGAAGCGGCTGTTCGGAAAAAGATTTAAACTGAAATACGCGGGTTCCCTGTTTCTCTTTGCTTTCCTTATGTTATGCTTCCATCCGATTCTGGGGGACAGCTGGGGCGATGAGGCAACCTATTTTGAGGTGCTGCTGGACGGCGAGGTCATCGGAGCGGTGGCGGACGAGTCCGTGGTTGAAAATGCGTTTCTGGACGCGCGCGCACAGGTTTCAAGGGAAACAGACGGGCTGGTGCTGGCCAATGTGGAGTGCAGCTATCAGCGCGTATCCCGCCTGCTCGGCTCCACGCTGGAGCAGGATGAGCTGGAGCAGGTGATCTATGAGCTCCTTCAGGAGAAGGTGAAGACGGCCAGACAGAAATATTATCTGGTGAAGGTCAATGAGTTCACGGTCTATCTCTCCTCAATGGATGAGGTGGAGGAACTGCTGCTGGCGGCAATGGAGCCTTATAATGAGGACGGGCTGTTCGGCGTCGAGGTCGTCGCCGATACGAGCCGCGAGCTGAACAGTTTCACGGTTGAAGTGACTGCGCAGGAGGAACTGGGGGAGGAGGACGGCCTGAAAGACTTGGATTTCTACGAGAAAGTGGAGGTCTGTGAGGCATATATTGACGAGGAAGATCTGACCGACGTGGCGGAGGCCATCGATCTCGTGACGAAGGAGACAGAGAAGAATCAGGTTTATGAGGTGCAGGCCGGGGATACGCTCTCTGAAATTGCCAACAGCCGCGGATATTATGTAGATGAGGTGCTTGCGCTGAATGAGGGCCTCACGCGGGACGCGACGCTGAATATCGGCGACGAGATTATCATCAGTGTGCCGGAGCCGGAATTGTCGATCGTCACTACCGTGCAGTCCACCTACGAGGAGGACTACTACGCAGAGACCGAGTATATCGAAAACGACGACTGGTATACCACGCAGACGAAGGTGCTGCAGGAGGCGGAGGCAGGCCATCACGAGGTCACCGTGCTGATTTCCTCGAAGAACGGCACAGAGACGGATCGGGAAACGATCGCGGAGACGGTGATGGTGGAAGCGGTTCCCGAGATTATCGAGAAAGGGACACAGACGCCGCCGACCTATGTCAAACCGGTCACCGGCGGCACGCTGAGCTCCACATTCAAGTGGCGCTGGGGACGGATGCACAAGGGCGTCGACTGGGCGGTGCCTGTCGGCACGACGGTCCGGGCTTCCAGCGGCGGTACGGTCGTGAGCGCAGGATGGTCGAGCGGGTACGGCTATTGTATCACGATCTCGCATCCGGACGGAAAGCAGACCCGTTATGCGCACCTGAGCAAAATCCTCGTGTCCGTCGGGCAGACGGTGGAGCAGAATGAGAAGATTGCGCTCAGCGGCAATACGGGTAACAGTACGGGGGCGCACCTGCACTTCGAGATTCTGGTGAACGGGACGCAGGTGAATCCGCTGCTGTATCTGGAGTAGGTTACATACAGACAGGGCGAAGACTGGTGTATACTCAAAAACACGCTCTCGCTCAGTGCTCAGCGTAGCGGACACTCACTCGCTTCGCTCGTTGTCGCGGCAGTCGCCAGATGCACATGCAAGCATGTGCGCCTGGCTCGTTGCTCGCGCAAACTCAATCTTCGCCTATGGCTCGATTTCGTTAAGTGCCGACGCTTCGCAATGGTTTTTGATTATACACCAGTCTCCGCCCTGTCTGCTGTCAGGTAGTTACCAAAGAGCCAGTGGCATCGCGCCGTGATCGATACTTGACGAAGTGCGGCTTCTGTTTTATAATAGCGCAGTTGACGCAAATGGTTTGAATATCAAAGTAACTGAGGATAAGAGATGAGGGCAAGAATAATCGGAACAGGCTATAGTCTGCCGGCTTTCCGGGCGGATAATGATTATCTGGCAACGCTGGTGGACACGAGCGATGAGTGGATATCGGAGCGGACGGGCATCCGGGCGCGGCATCTGGCGAAGGAGGAGACGACACTCTCCATGTCGGCGGACGCAGCGCGGATGGCACTTGGGAGAGCGAATTTCAGGGCAGAGGATGTGGAGCTGCTGATCGTGGCGACGATTACAGGCGATATGGATACGCCGAGCACGGCCTGCCAGGTGCAGAAGGAGATCGGCGCGAAGCACGCGCTTGCCTTCGATATTAACGCGGCCTGCTCCGGATTTCTCTATGGACTGCATGTCGCGGAGGCTTTTATTGAGAGCGGTACTTATCGGAATGTGCTGCTGATCGGGGCGGAGACGCTATCGAAGATTGTGGACTGGACAGATCGCGGCACCTGTGTTCTGTTTGGCGACGGCGCGGGAGTGGCGCTTGTGACGGCTTCTGAGAGCGGCGGCCTGCTTTCGCAGTCGCTTGGCAGCAGCGGCGAGAAGTGGGATGTGCTTTTTTGTGAGGGAAGACCGAATGAGAATCCGCTTCGCGCAAAGGATCAGAAATGCGGTTATCTGAAGATGAATGGTCAGGAAGTATTCAAATTTGCAGTGCGCACGGTTCCGCAGTGTATCGAGGATGCGCTCGCGAAGGCGGAGCTGAAGCCGGAGGAGATTGATCTCTTCATCCTGCATCAGGCAAATAAGCGAATTATTCAGGCAGTGGCGAAAAGGCTTGGCATGGCCGAGGAGGAATTCCCGATGAATATGGATGAGTGCGGAAATACATCGGCGGCCTCGCTTCCGATCCTGCTGGCACAGCTCGATGAGAGCGGAAAGCTGCATCCGGGCGACCGGATTGTGCTGTCCGGATTCGGCGCGGGACTGACCTGGGGCGCATGCGTGCTGGAATGGTGAGAAAGCCCTTGACAAACGTGTTTTCAGCACATATACTTTGAATGTCAAACCATCCGTAAAAGGATAAGGAAATAAAGGAGAAAAACAATGTTAGACAAAATCAGAGAGATGGTTGCGGAGCAGCTGAATGTGGATGCGAGTGAGATCACTGCGGAGACTACCTTTAAAGAGGATCTTGGCGCGGATTCCCTCGATCTGTTTGAACTCGTGATGGCGCTCGAAGAGGAGTATGAGATCGAGATTCCGTCTGAGGAGCTGGAGAATATCACGACGGTAGGCGCTGTGATGGATTATCTGAAATCCAAGGGTGTGGAGTAAGCGGCGCTGCCGAAACTCATACGTGGACAAAGGAGAGGGCTGCTGGCGGGTGATATATCGCGGCAGCCTGTATTTCGATTTTATTACTTTGATTATCAAAGCTTTTAGAGAGGTGTAGATATGAGCGGGCTTGCATTTGTATTTCCCGGACAGGGTGCGCAGTATGTGGGCATGGGAAAGGATTTTTATGAGGCGTTTCCTGTGTGCCGCGAAGTGTTCGACGCGGCTTCGGCGGCGTCAGGGCTGGATATTCCGGCGCTTTGCTTTGAAGAGAATGGGAAGCTGAACCAGACGGAATATACGCAGATCTGTATGCTGACCGTGGAGATCGCGATTTTGAAGGCTGTGGAGGAGCAGGGAATTACTTCTTCTGTCAATGCGGGCCTGAGTCTCGGTGAGTACGCAGCGCTGGCGGCGTCGAAGGTGATGAGTCTCCCGGATATTTTCCGTGTGGTGCGTAAGCGTGGCATTTATATGCAGGAAGCGGTGCCGGTGGGCGGAGCCATGGCGGCGGTGTTGGCCATGGATGCGGCGAAGATCGAGGAGATCTGTGAACAGACGGAGGGCATTGTCTCCATTGCAAATTATAACTGTCCGGGGCAGATTGTGATTACCGGTGAGGAGCAGGCGGTGGAGGCCGCCGGTGAGGCACTGAAAAATGCCGGGGCAAAGCGGGTGATTCGTCTGAATGTCAGCGGTCCCTTCCACTCGAAGATGCTCGAGGAGGCGGGGGAGAAGCTGGCCGGGGAGCTGCAGGATGTGGAGATCTCCGGGATAGCGACGCCGTATCTTACCAATGTGACGGCGGATTATGTGAAATCCGGAGACGATGTGAAGGACTATCTTCGCAGACAGGTTTCGTCCAGCGTGCGCTGGCAGCAGTCGGTGGAGCGTATGATCGCTGACGGCGTGGATACTTTTGTTGAGATGGGCCCCGGCAAGACACTGTCCGGTTTTATGAGGAAAATTAATCGTAGTGTGACGATGTACAATATAGAGACGATGGCGGACTTTGAGAAAGTTACGGCCCTTTTGAAAGGAGAGTAAGCACATGCTGAAAGGAAAGGTGGCCCTGGTAACCGGGGCGGCGAAGGGAATCGGGCGCGCGATCGCGCTTGCGCTGGCGGCAGAAGGCGCCACGGTCGTGGTGAACTACAACGGCTCGAAGGAAAAGGCGGAGCAGACACTTGGCGAGATCAAAGCGCTCGGTGCGGACGGATGCGTGTATCAGTGCAATGTGTCTGTTACAGCGGATGCGGATGCCATGGTCAAGGCGGTTATCAAGGAATACGGTCGTCTCGATATTCTCGTAAACAACGCGGGCATTACGCGCGACAATCTGATCATGAAGATGTCGGAGGCGGACTTTGACGCGGTCATCAATGCGAACCTGAAGGGCTGTTTCAATATGATCAAGGCGGTCAGCCGCCCGATGCTGAAGCAGCGCGCGGGCAGGATCATCAATATTTCCTCGGTGTCCGGTATCATGGGCAACGCGGGGCAGGCGAACTATGCCGCGTCCAAGGCTGGTATCATCGGCCTCACCAAGACGGTGGCAAGAGAGCTCGCGAGCCGCGGGATTACGGTCAACGCGATCGCTCCGGGTTTTGTGGACACGGATATGACGCAGGCGATGCCGGAGAGCGCAAAAGAGGCTGCGGTTTCCATGATTCCGCTCGGACATTTTGGAAAGCCGGAGGACATCGCGGATATGGCGGCTTATCTGGCGTCGGATAAGGGCGCTTATATAACAGGACAGGTAATCAGTGTAGACGGAGGGATAGCGATCTGATGAGGAGAGTAGTGGTGACAGGCATGGGTGCGATCACGCCCATGGGACTGAATGTGAATGATTATTTTGAGAATGTAAAGGCCGGCAATCATGGCTTTGGGATCATTTCCAGCTTTGACTCCACGGAGTTTAAGGTACATACCGCGGCGGAGGTAAAGGGCTTCGTGGCGAAGGAGTACATGGATCCGAAGGCGGCCAGGAGAATGGACAAGTTCGCGCAGTACGCAGTCGCGGCGGCGAAGGAGGCCATCGAGGATTCCGGACTTGACATGACGAAGGAAGATCCTTACATGGTGGGCTGCTCGATCGGCTCCGGCGTCGGAAGCCTGGAGCGTACCGAGATTGAGTATGAGAAGATGGTCACGAAGGGGCCGAGCCGCATGAGTCCGCTGATGGTGCCGCTGCTGATTTCCAATATGGCGGCGGGCAATGTCTCGATCGCCTACGGTCTGAAAGGCAAGAGCCTGAACGTGGTGACGGCCTGTGCGACCGGTACGCACTCCATTGGCGAAGGATATCGCAGTATTCAGGTTGGAGATGCAGATGTGATGGTATCCGGCGGAACCGAGAGCGCAGTCTGCCGTCTGGGTGTGGCGGGTTTCTCGGCGCTGACTGCGCTTTCCACGATTGAAGACCCGAATCGTTGCTCGATTCCTTTTGACAAGGATCGCGATGGTTTTGTCATGGGTGAGGGCGCGGGAGTCATCGTCCTTGAGGAGCTTGAGCACGCGAAGGCGCGCGGCGCGAAGATTTACGCTGAGGTTGTCGGTTACGGCGCGACGAGCGACGCTTACCACATCACCTCCCCAGCGGAGGACGGTATGGGTGCGGTTGTGGCGATGAAGCGCGCGGTGGAGGAATCTGGAGCGGCGCTCGACGATATTATGTATATCAACGCGCATGGCACGAGCACACATTTAAACGATCTGTGCGAGACCCGCGCGATCAAGACCTTGTTCGGCGAGCATGCGAAGGAGATGAAGGTCAATTCGACCAAGTCGATGATCGGCCATCTGCTCGGCGCGGCCGGCGCGGTGGAGTTCATCACCTGCGTGAAGGAGATGCAGGAGTCCTACATCCATGTGACCAGAGGCCTTGAGAATCCGGATGAGGAGTGCGATCTCGACTATGTGCAGGGGCATGGCATCGAGATGGATATCGACTATGCGCTGTCGAATTCTCTCGGTTTCGGCAGCCACAATGCGAGCATCCTGATTAAAAAGTACAGGGGGTAAAGCAATATGGTAATGGATATCAAACAGATCATGGAAATCATTCCGCATCGTCAGCCATTTCTGCTGATCGACCGGATCGAGGAGCTCGAAGAGGGGAAGCGCGCGGTCGGAAAGAAGTGCGTCTCTTACAATGAGCCCTTCTTCAACGGGCATTTTCCGCAGGAGCCGGTGATGCCGGGTGTGCTGATCCTTGAAGCGCTGGCGCAGACCGGGGCGGTCGCGTTGCTCTCCCAGCCGGAGAATAAGGGCAAGGTCGTCTATTTCGGCGGTATTGACAAGGCGAAGTTCAAGAGAAAGGTCGTGCCGGGCGACGTGCTGACGCTCGAGATGGAGATCATCAAACAGAAAGGTCCGATCGGTGTGGGCAGCGCGAAGGCGACCGTCGACGGTCAGCTGGCTGCAAAGGCGGAGATGACCTTCGCGATTGGGTAAAAGAACACAGGAATAAGAAAGGGGCTGGCACTTTTCTGGTGCCAGCCCCGCTATTAGGGGAAAATGGATGGGATAATGGCTTCAGCCTTCGATCATAATTGATTTATTTTCCTCGACCTTCGGCGTGGCGTCCTTCTTCGGAACAGTCAGCTTCAGCACGCCGTTCTCAAATGCCGCATGGACATCTTCCTGTTTTACTTCGCTGCCGACGTAGAAGCTTCTCTGGTAGTGGCCGGTGTAGCGTTCCTGACGGATATAGCGGCCCTGATTGTCCTTCTGGTCGTTTGACTCCTCGTGCGCAGCCCGGATCGTCAGGTAACCGTTCTTCAGATCCGCGTGCAGGTCTTCCTTGCGGAATCCTGGCAGATCCAGTTCAATCTGGTAAGCGTTCTCGAGCTCTCTTACATCGGCCTTCATCGCCGGTACCGCGTTCCTGTGGTTTACCCGGTAGTAGGTCGGACTCATAAAGTCGTCAAAAAAGTCATCTACAAAATTCCTTCCAAAAACATCTGTCATCAACATAATCATTACCTCCTCAAGCAAATGAATGCTATTTGTTTTATTTGTTATATAAGTTATAACACAAATTATTAGCCAAGTAAAGAGTTGAGTGCTAATTATTTTGTGAATTTTTTGTGAACGATTCGGAACGGCTTTTGTTTATGGAATCAGTATATCCGAACAGTGTTATAATATAACGGAAAAAATCGGCATGCGCCGTGGTTGTAAAACAACGCCGAATCATGTATAATAAATATATCTCTGGCAAAGGAGGTAGAGACCATGCTGCTTACAACACCGCCGATCGGGTGGCTTGTGCTGCTGATCGTACTTCTGGCGGTCGAAGCTGTGACGCTTGGCCTGACGACGATCTGGTTTGCCGGCGGCGCTGCCGTAGCTTTCATAGCGGCACTGTTCGGTGCGAATTTCACGGTTCAGATGGCGGTCTTTGTCGTGCTTTCCCTGGTGCTTCTGATTGTCACACGGCCTCTGGCAGTGCGTTATATGCAGAAGGATCATGTAAGGACAAATGCGGACGGCCTGATCGGACAGCATGCGCTTGTGACGGAAGCGATCAACAATCTTGATCAGGCCGGCGAGGTAAAGATTGCCGATGTAGGCTGGATGGCCAGAAGCCGCAGGGAGGCAGATATTATTCCTGTGGGAAGCAGGGTCAGAATCTGCGCGATAGAGGGAGTCAAGCTTATCGTGGAAGAAATCAAGGAGGAAAACTGATATGCTCATTTTACTTGTCGTTCTTTTGTTAATTATTGTGATTGTGCTGGCGTCCTGTATTCGGATTGTGCCGCAGGCGACTGCGATGGTTGTGGAGCGGCTGGGCGCTTACAATGGCACCTGGGGTGTGGGTATCCACATCAAGACTCCGATCATCGACCGCGTGGCGCGGAAGGTGACGCTGAAGGAGCAGGTCGTGGACTTTGCGCCGCAGCCTGTGATTACGAAGGATAATGTTACGATGCGGATTGATACGGTCGTGTTTTTCCAGATCACGGATCCGAAGCTCTTCGCCTACGGCGTGGAGAATCCGATCATGGCGATCGAGAACCTGACCGCGACAACGCTGCGTAATATCATCGGCGATCTGGAGCTTGACCAGACGCTGACATCCCGCGAGACGATCAATACGAAGATGCGCGCGTCTCTCGACGTTGCGACGGATCCCTGGGGCATCAAGGTGAACCGTGTTGAGCTGAAGAATATCATTCCGCCGGCAGCGATTCAGGACGCGATGGAGAAGCAGATGAAGGCGGAGCGCGAGCGCCGCGAGGCAATTCTGAGGGCCGAGGGCGAGAAGAAGTCGACGATCCTTGTGGCTGAGGGACACAAGGAGTCCGCGATTCTGGATGCGGAGGCAGAGAAGCAGGCCGCGATCTTGAAGGCCGAGGCGCAGAAGGAGAAGATGATCAAGGAAGCCGAGGGCCAGGCGGAAGCGATCATCAAGGTTCAGCAGGCGAATGCGGACGGCCTGCGTTTCCTGAAGGAGGTCGGCGTCGATGAGGCTGTTATCCAGCTCAAGAGCCTGGAGGCCTTCGCAAAGGCCGCGGATGGTCAGGCGACGAAGATCATTATTCCTTCAGAAATCCAGAAGCTGGCCGGGCTGGTTACCTCCGTCGCTGAGGTGGCGAAGGAGTAAGGCTTTCAGACAGGAATATCCGGGCTGGCGCTCTTTATCTGGCGCCAGCCCGTCTACTATGAGGAGGAAAGATAAGAGATGGATTTAAAAGGAAGAAATTTTCTGAAGCTACTGGACTACACGCCGGAGGAGATCGCGTATCTTCTCGACCTTGCGGCGGAGCTGAAGGAAAAGAAGAAAAAGGGTGTCCCGGTGGACACGCTGCACGGACGGAATGTAGCACTGATTTTTGAGAAGACAAGCACGCGGACCCGCTGTTCCTTCGAGGTGGCAGCGCATGATCTCGGGATGGGTACGACCTATCTCGATCCGTCGGGTTCCCAGATTGGGAAGAAGGAGAGTATCGCGGACACTGCGCGTGTGCTCGGCAGGATGTACGAGGGCATCGAGTACCGCGGCTTCGGTCAGGAGATTGTGGAAGAACTGGCGAAGTATGCCGGCGTGCCGGTCTGGAACGGCCTGACGAATGAGTTTCACCCGACGCAGATTCTGGCGGACATGCTGACGATCCGCGAGCATTTCGGTTCTCTGGATGTCAAGCTCGTCTACATGGGTGACGCCCGTTACAATATGGGCAATTCCTGGATGGTCGGTTGCGCAAAAATGGGTATGGATTTCACAGCCTGCGCACCGAAGAAATACTGGCCGGCGCCGGAGCTGATCGCACAGTGTCAGGAGATTGCGAAAGAGACCGGCGCGAAGATCTCCTTTGAGGAGGATGTGGAGAAGGCGACGAAGGGTGCGGACGTGATCTACACCGATGTCTGGGTGTCGATGGGCGAGCCGGACGAGGTCTGGGAGGAGCGTATCCGGGAGCTTTTCCCATATCAGGTGAATACTGCGGTCATGAGGAATGCGGGAGAGCAGGCGATCTTCCTGCACTGCCTTCCATCCTTCCATGATCTGGGTACGGGAATCGGCCGTCAGATCAATGAGAAATTCCACATTGACGCAATGGAAGTGATGGATGAGGTCTTTGAGTCGTCTCAATCGCTGGTCTTTGAGGAGGCGGAGAACCGCATGCATACGATCAAGGCGGTCATGGCGGCTACGCTGGGAGCTTAGAGTCTGCGGAGAGCGGATATGAGATGGATTCTGGAAAAATACGAGAATATTTCCGTCTGGCTGAGCCTGTTTATTCTGGCCATGGCAGCAGTGGCGCTGACAGATGATATCTGGAAAATGCGGAGCACGGCGCTGGCATTCTTCGCGGGGACGCTGCTGTTCGGCTTTGGTGCGGTGAAAGGCTGGCAGCTGGGGCACCGTCCGCAAGCCTTCGTGGAGATCGGGCTTACGCTCTGTACGGGAGCAGCGTTCATATTGGCGCTTTTGCATATGGGAGGATTTCTATGAAAGCAGAATTGCTGAAGGCGCTGCGCCAGACGGATGACTATGTCTCCGGACAGCAGCTGTGCAGCCGTTTTGGCGTATCCCGGACGGCTGTGTGGAAGGCGATCCGTCAACTGCAGGAGGCAGGTTATGAGATTGACGCAGTGAACAATCGTGGTTATCGCCTTAAGTCAGCGCCTGACCTGCTCACGACAGAGGAGGTTATAAGCCGCCTGCACACCTCTTTTATGGGGCAGAACTGCATCTGTCTTGACAGCGTGGATTCCACAAATAACTACGTTAAAAAAATTGCAGAGAACGGTGCAGCGGAGGGAACACTCGTATTTGCCGAGGAGCAGACCGGCGGCAAGGGACGACGTGGGCGAGTCTGGGAGACGCCGAAAGGCAAAAATATCGCGATGTCGCTGTTGCTGCGGCCTCAGATTCATCCGGCGCATGCCTCGCAGCTCACATTACTGATGGCGATGGCAGTCAGGGAGGCAATCTGCGTCTGTACTGGACTGGAAGCAGGGATTAAGTGGCCAAATGACATTGTTGTGAACGGCAGAAAGGTTTGCGGCATACTGACGGAGATGAACACCGAGGTGGATTACATCAATTATGTGGTCATCGGAACCGGTATCAATGTAAATCAGCGGGAGTTTCCCGGGGAGCTTCGTGAGATTGCGGGCTCTCTTTGCCAGAATCTCGGGCAGGAGACGAGCCGGGCGGCGATCACGGCGGCGAGTATGGACGAATTGGAGCGCCTGTACGAAATTTTCCTGCAGACGGAGGATCTGTCCGCGCTGAAGGATGGGTACAATCAGGCCTGTGTGAATCGTGGGCATGGAATCCGTGTCGTGGAACGGGGAGGGGCCTACACCGGAACGACGGAGGGCATCAATGATCACGGAGAGCTTGTCGTTCGCAAAGACAGCGGCGAGGAGGTGCTCGTCTATGCGGGAGAGGTGTCGGTGCGGGGGCTCTACGGTTATACTTAGCAAGAAATTTTCGAGGTATTCGGATTTCTTACTGGGCTGTCTTCTTGATTTACGAAACGTTGTGCGGAAAGATTAGATCCGGGCACTGCAGGGCGGAACGAAAGGATGGAAAATAGATGTATCAGGAGCGTGTGACGCTCTGCGCGGCCAGCGCATATGAAAAGAAATATTATTTGAATGAGGATTTTAAGGGACTTCCGCAGCAGATCCGCGACGAGCTGCAGATCATGTGCGTGCTCTTTACGGAAGATGTGGGTGGTATCCTACGGCTTGTCTTTGAGGAGGACGGCACTCTGCTGCTGGAGGTGGAGGCGGACGAGGGCGACCTTCTCTATGACGATATCGGGAGCGAGCTGAAGATTCGGCAGATCAAGAGGGAGAAGGGCGAGCTTCTCCAGAATCTGGAGCTCTATTACAAAGTCTTTTTCCTCGGAGAGAATTTGGAATGAAAAGAGAACTTACGATCGGCGGCGTACGACTGCCGAATAATCTGATCCTTGCACCGATGGCAGGCGTCACCGACCTGCCATTTCGTCTGCTCTGCCGGGAGCAGGGCGCGGGGCTGCTCTGTATGGAGATGGTCAGCGCGAAGGCGATTTATTATCGGAATAAAAATACAGAAGCGTTGCTGACGATCGATGAGAAGGAACCGCCGATCTCGCTGCAGCTTTTTGGCTCCGATCCGTATATCATGAGCGAGATGGCGAAGCGCATTGAGGAACGGCCGTTTTCCATTCTGGACATTAACATGGGCTGCCCGGTGCCGAAGGTCGTGAATAATGGCGAGGGATCGGCTCTCATGAAAAATCCGAAGCTGGTCGGAGAGATCATTTCTCAGGTTGTGCGCGCGATCGAAAAGCCGGTCACGGTAAAGATTCGCAAGGGTTTTGACGCGGCGCATGAGAATGCGGTTGAGATCGCGCGGATCGCCGAGGATGCAGGCGCGGCGGCAGTCGCCGTGCATGGTAGGACGCGCGAGCAGTATTACAGCGGCAGGGCGGACTGGGAGATGATTCGCCGGGTGAAGGAAGCCGTGCACATTCCGGTTATAGGAAACGGAGATGTGGATTCATCGGATGCCGCCCTGAAAATGCTCGCGTTGACGGGCTGTGATGGAGTTATGATCGGCAGGGGTGCGCGGGGAAATCCATGGATTTTCCATCAGATTCTGCATCGGATGGAGACCGGGGAGGAGGAAGCACCGCCGTCTTTTGCAGAGTTAAAGGAAATGATGCTGCGGCATGCGCGGATGCTCATGGATTATAAAGGCGAATATACAGGTATCCGGGAAATGCGCAAGCATGTCGCCTGGTATACGGCGGGCTATCCGAATTCTGCGAAGCTGCGCGCGCGCGTCAACGAGGCCCAGAGTCTTCAGGAGCTGGAGAATCTGATTCGAGAGCTTTGAGCCGGATGTTTGGAATTCGCTCAGGGAATCATCATATATATAGAAGAAAAAATAAGGCAGGATTCTGTGAATTTCTTTCGAAGATTATTCGTCCTGTGGAAGAAGGAGGAGCCCGAATCCGAAAAAGCGTGCGATCCGCCCCGGACTTTTTTTGAATACCGGGAGAAAGCGCCGGAGGTGCTGTGCTATCTACGCCGCGAACGAAAGATCGCACGGCGGGATCTCGAACTGGTCATGATCGATAACGAGGAGGAGCCTGCCTGGCAGGTCGTGCATGTAGCTGAGCATCTATTGCCGGAGGTGAAGCTTCTGACGATCGTCACTGGGCGGCAAGAGTATTTTTCAGAGCTGGAGCAGGAGGCGTTCGAGGAGTATGGTCTTCTTGTCATAACTGCTGATGCACATGCCGGAAAGCCGGCCGGGAACCTCGTCCTCGATCTGAATGACTGGGAAAAGCAGCTTGACATCCTGTCAGGTGAAGGGTACAATAATATTTCAAATCAATGATCAATGAACCAGATAGATGGGAAGGTGTAGTAAATGGCGGAAAAGAAAAACATACTGACCTATGAGGGTCTTAAGAAACTGGAAGAGGAGCTGCAGGATTTGAAGGTCGTACAGCGTAGAGAGATTGCTCAGAAGATTAAGGAAGCCAGAGAGCAGGGCGACCTCTCCGAGAATGCAGAGTACGATGCGGCGAAGGATGAGCAGAGGGATATTGAGGCCCGTATCGAGCAGATTGAGCAGATTCTGAAGAATGCCGAGGTCGTGCTCGACGAGGAGATCGATTATGACAAGATCAGCATTGGCTGCGTTGTGCGCGTACTTGATCTGGAGTATGGCGAGGAGGAGGAGTATAAGCTCGTCGGTTCTTCGGAAGCCAGCAGCCTGCAGAACAAAATTTCCAATGAATCCCCGATCGGGAGAGCGCTGATCGGCGCGGAGGTCGGAGATGTAGTGGATGTGGAGGCTCCGGCAGGAGTGATCCAGTACAAGGTGCTCAGCATTCATAGAGCAGGTTAAGGAGCGCGGAAGATGGCAGAGAAGAACGTACAGCAGCAGGATCTGGGACAGTTACTGAAGATACGCCGGGAGAAGCTCGCGGCGCTACAGGAGGAAGGGAAGGATCCGTTTCAGATCACAAAATACGACGTGACCGCGCACAGTGCGGATATCAAGGATCATTTTGAGGAGATGGAGGGACAGACGGTCCGCGTGGCTGGACGTCTCATGCAGAAGCGTGTCATGGGAAAGGCTTCCTTCTGCAATGTTCAGGATCTGAAGGGAAATATCCAGTGTTATGTGGCGCGCGATTGCGTCGGTGAGGATCCCTATAAGGATTTCAAGAAATACGATATCGGCGATATTGTCGGCGTCGAGGGCGAAGTGTTTCGCACGCAGAAGGGTGAGATTTCGGTTCACGCTTCCGTGGTGACGCTGCTCTCCAAGAGTCTGCAGATCCTTCCTGAGAAATATCACGGCCTTATGAATACAGATGTGAGATACCGCCAGAGATATACAGATCTTATTATGAATGAAGAGGTGAAGGATACCTTCATCAAACGTTCGAAGATCATCAGCGCGATCCGCCGTTATCTTGACAGTCAGGGATTCATGGAAGTGGAGACGCCGATGCTCGTCGCGAATGCGGGAGGCGCGGCGGCCAGACCCTTTGAGACTCATTTCAATGCGTTGGATGAGGATTTCAAGCTTCGCATTTCGCTGGAATTATATCTGAAGCGCCTGATTGTGGGCGGTTTGGAGCGTGTCTACGAGATCGGGCGCGTATTCCGCAACGAGGGTCTCGACACGAGGCACAATCCGGAATTTACGCTGATGGAGCTCTATCAGGCATATACTGATTACCACGGTATGATGGATCTGACCGAGAATCTCTACCGCACAGTGGCGCAGGAGGTACTCGGCACGACGAAGATCGTATATAGTGGTACGGAGATTGATTTGGGACAGCCTTTCGCGCGCATCACGATGGTCGATGCTGTGAAGCAGTATGCCGGCGTGGACTGGGATAAGGTGGAGACGCTCGAGCAGGCGCGCGCGCTTGCAAAGGAGCATCATGTCGAGTATGAGGATAGACACAAGAAGGGCGACATCTTGAATCTCTTCTTTGAGGAATTTGTCGAGGAGCACTTGATTCAGCCGACCTTCGTGATGGATCATCCGATCGAGATTTCGCCGCTCACTAAGAAGAAGCCGGATAAGCCCGACTATGTGGAGCGCTTTGAGTTCTATCTGAACGGCTGGGAGATGGCGAACGCCTACTCGGAGTTGAACGATCCGATCGATCAGCGCGCCCGCTTCAAAGATCAGGAGGCGCAGCTCGCGCAAGGAAATGAGGAGGCCAATACGACCGACGAGGACTTCCTGAACGCCCTCGAGATCGGTATGCCGCCGACCGGCGGAATCGGTTTCGGGATCGACAGGATGTGTATGTTGCTCACGGATTCAGCTGCGATTCGCGATGTTTTGCTGTTCCCGACGATGCGGAGCATGTAAGAGAAAAAGCAAGGGAAATCAAGGCTTTCAGCTGTTCTCGGCCGAGAAAAAGAAGGGTTCTGTACCATTTTTGTACCAAAATCTCGAAAATTTATGCAGAATTATGAAGAGCATCCGCAGGGTAGTGACAGATTACACTGCGGATATTTGCATCTCAGGAAAATAAAATGATGGGAA
>JAJQBC010000122.1 GCA_021203465.1 Lachnospiraceae bacterium
GCTGTGATGGAACAAAAAAGTAACTCCGAAAAAAGCTATATATAAAAATTTGGAATACTTTTTTTGAATAAAACTTAGATAAGAATACTTTTGAAGTATTTAAAGAAAAACCCTCGGAGAGTCTCCCGGAAGGGCGCGTCCAGTGCGAAACTGGCACCGTCTAAGTTTATGCTTAGACATAGGGTGCTATGTTGAACTTGCGTTTTTTCTTTTATATGGCGGGCTGACGATCATATTAAAGAAAAAGGAGATGGTTTTATGCCGTTTGATGTGCAGAAATACAAGGCGCGTGGTGGGAGCGCCTATCGGGAAGTTCAACATTGCATCCGTTACCGGAATGAACCGCACCGCAATGTGCAGTATGGGAATCCGGATATTGACCCGAACAAGACCGCCCTCAATTATACTGTCGGGATACGACGGGACGACCCTTATGGGTACATCAAGAAAAAGATACAGCAGTATGACGAGGTCAACCCTCCGAAGCGAATTAAAAAGGACAGGGTGACCTTGTGTTCATTCTGTTTTACCGTGCCGGAAAGCATTGCCAACACGCCGCAGGAACGCGAGTATTTTCAGCATTGCTATGACTGGCTTGCAGGGAAGGTCGGCGCGGAGAATATCGCCTGTGCGGATGTCCATCTGGACGAGATTCACGATTATTACGATTCCCACAAAAAGGAATGGGTGATGAGCCGGGCGCATATGCACGCAATCACGCCTCCGGTCGTTGCCGTGGGGACGGGGTACAAGGTCAACGCCAATGAGTTTCTGACCCGAAGCAATATCAAGGAATGGCATACGGAGCTTGACGCATACATCCATGAACGGATGGGAGTACATGACCTTGTAAATGATAAAAGCCTTGCATGCGGCAGAGATCACGATACTCTGAAAAGGGAATCACTCGAAGCGGCGGCGAGGATGAGGGACGATATTGACAGGCAGATTGCAGATCATTCAGTGGAGCTTCAGGAACTGGATACGCTTTGCGAGGCAGAGAGGGCGCAGATCAATGCCACGCTCGGCGAGGAAAAGGAAAAGGCAGAACAGGCGGTTGCGGAGTTTGAGCAGAACAAGCACCACTTAAATCAGGAATATTTGGAAAAGGAAGCCCAGCTTCAAACGATTCTGGCTGAAAAGAATGAACTGATTGCGCAGACAGAAGCTGAGATCGAACAGCTTCTTGACCGTCCGCGCAAAAAGGCGCTCCTGCGTCAGAAATCAGTCACGATAGACCGTGAGGAATACGAGGCTCTGAAAGACTGTGCAGAGGAACGGGAGCACGAGCGGCAGAGGATTGTCGCCGAGGATGCGCGTCAGTCCGCACAGGCGAAAGAACTGAACGAGTACGCCTATCAGCTTAAGGAGACGGGGCTTGACCGGAAGATCAAAGCCGCGAAGATGGAAGGTTTTCGAGAGGAGCTGATTGCACTTGTGGCGTTTCTGGACAGGTTCCCGCAAGGACATGAATTACTGGAAAAATTCCGTAGCATTTATCGACGGGATGACCCTTACATGGACGACGATGAGCACTGAAATATAGTAAAATTTTATAGAAAATCGGGGGTTAAATTTGATAACAGGGAAAGGGTTCGCGGTGCCGCGGTGTCCTTTCCTTTTTTTGTAAAATGGATGGAAAAGCCAGAAACCGTATGCTATACTCGGAGTAAGTCAAAGCGACAAATCGAGATATGTATATTCGGTTGAATTTGGACAAAATGGCAGAATTCCCTCATTGCAATGATGCGTTGCGCCTGTTCCTGTGTGCGTTGGTAGACAGGAAGCGGCTCGCCTGCTATGATTTTTTCATAATCAAAGTAACAAGAGGAGACGTTATGACGCTCGGAGAAAAAATACAAAAATTGAGGAAACAGCAGGGACTTTCTCAAGAGGCACTTGCAGAGAAGGTGACTGTCACACGCCAGACAATTTCAAAATGGGAATTAGGCCAATCTACACCTGATTTAGATTTTATCGCCCAACTTAGCGACATTTTTGGTGTGACCTCTGACTATCTTATCAAAGAAGATATGACTGAACCAGGCGAATTGCCATATAAGAAGCGCCAATACCGCCTGTCCGAAAGAGGAAAACGAATTATTCTGGTATTTCTTTCTGCGATGGCGTTAGCTGCGATTTGCATATGCTTGATTTGTGACTATTTTACTGCGGAAAAACTCTCATGGTCTATGATTTCCACTTCTGCAATTATAGCCGCATGGTTTGTTGTTCTACCTTCTCTGACAGCTAAAGGAAAAATTATTTTCAAAACATTGTTAGCTGTCAGTATTGTGCCTGTTCCCTTGGTAGCAATTCTTGCGCTGATTCTGAATAGCCCGTTCATTTTTACAATGGGAATGTGCATTACAGTCGTTTCGGTTATTGCTGTTTGGATTATTTATGGGATTTTTCGTAAATGTTATAAGAACCTGTGGCGTGCTTTTGGTTATGTGCTTTTGGTTATGATACCTGTCTCGATTGCGATCACATATATCGCAGCTATCTTTAATCCGGAAATGCAGCATGATAGGACTTCCAGTGTATTCAACAGTATAATTACCTTTGCTTTAGCGCTTATGTTTTTTGGTTTGGATTATCTGTTTTCCCGAAAGAGGGAGGAAACGCAAAAATGAGGGTTGTCTTTCTGCATGGTTTAGGGCAGACAGCAAGAGACTGGCAAACAGTTGTTAAGTGTATGTCACAGTCAGATGTGGATTGCCCGGAACTTTTTTCGCTGGCAGCGGGAGATTTTACCTATTCGAGCATTTTGTCAGGACTTGAAAAATTATATGAAAAAGAAACAGAGCCGTTTATACTTTGCGGACTTTCGTTAGGTGGAATTCTGGCACTTGATTACGCGATCAGACACAAAAACAAAGTGTTCTCGCTTCTTCTGATTAACACACAGTATAAGGTTCCGACCTTGCTTATAGATTTTCAAAATCTTATATTCCGTATTATGCCACGCAACCCTTTTAACAGCATGGGGCTGTCAAAAAGCAACACAATAAAGTTAGCCCATTCCATGCGTTCATTGGATTTTGGCGACAGACTATGTGAAATAGCTTGCCCGGTAACAATTATTTGCGGCGAAAAGGATAATGCGAACATGAAAGCGTCCAAACAACTGAATGTTTTATTGCCGCAATCAAAGCTGCATATCATTCCGGGCGCAGGACACGAAATCAACAAATCTTCTCCGAAAACTATTTCCTCTATAATCAATAGTCTTTGACAGTTGCTAATAGGCGGGGAAACCAGCGTGAACGTGGTAACTTCCAGTTTATCGGGCAGGGAGCTTAGAAAGCCCCCTGTCTTTTTTGACCTTTTTTCAGAAAAAAATATAAATAGATTTTATTTTTTCATTCATTTTCCATTTCATCGATCATATTAAAAATAAAAACAGCGGTTGCCGGAAGCCAATACACTAAAAGGATTGAAATTCCGCTGATTATGGGCTTGTCTAATCAGCGGAAGCCAATGGTTGCCGGAAGCCGGGAGAAAGGACTAAAGAAATGGCTAATGAAGAAAAATCAAGGATGAAAAAATACAAATTATTTGAGGTTGTATCGGATGTAGAGCATCTGGATTTTAAGAAAACCAAAGAAGAGGTTTTAGATGTGCATGATGGGATTCGCAATTATGCGGCAATACTCCATGATAAGGATGAGGACGACAAGGGGAATCTTAAAAATCCCCATTATCATATCTTTATACGCACATTCAAATCGAACAGCTTTAAAACGGTCGCGGGATGGTTTGGCTTATCGGAAAATTTTGTAGGCAGGGTAAAGGGAAACTGGACAGACGCTTTGCAGTATCTGACTCACCAGAATGCGGAGAACAAACATCAATATGATGAGAGCGAGGTTATAAGTAACTACGACTGGAAAGCAGAGAAAGAAAGCGCCGAAAGGAAGAAACAGTCGCGGAGACGCAAAGAGGATATTATAGAAATGATTGTGAGCGGCGAAATCCGGCAATACAATTATTTTGACTACATAACGCCACTGGAAAATGACGCGTTCAAGCAGAGCATTGACAAGGCTTTTAAATACCGCCTTGACACGATAAAAGGGGGAGACAGGGAAATGGAATGTATTATGATTCACGGGAAACCCGGAACGGGGAAAACCACTTATGCAAAGGCACTTTGCAGGCAGAAAGGATATTCTTATTTTGTCAGCAGCGGAAGTAATGACGTTCTGGACGGATACGGGGGACAGGACGCGATCATTCTGGACGATCTTCGTCCGAGCTGTATGGGGCTGAGTGATTTACTGAAAATGTTGGACAACCACACGGCGAGTTCTGTGAAGAGCCGCTATCAAAACAAGGTTCTGGAATGTAAGCTGATCGTTATAACGTCGGTACTGCCGATCGATGAGTTTTTCAAGAACGTGTTTTCGGAACAGAAAGAGCCAATTTTACAGTTGAAGCGGCGCTGTGGATTTTACTATGAGTTTTATGAGCAGTTTTATACGATTCAGATATTCGATGAGTCGACAGGCGACTATGGAAAGAAGTACAAGTATAGCAATCCAATCTATAACAAGTTTCCAAAAGTCAAGCTGACAGAGCAGGAAGTGCTGAACCGCATCGGCGATATGACGGTTACAGGTTCAGAATATATGGGAAAGGACGACGGTTTTATGACCGTGGATGATGAGGAGCTGCCCTTTGATTGAGGGGGATTCTAAAACAGAAAGAGCCACAATGGGCTCTTTTCTTTTTGGGTTGTGAGTGCTATAATTCACAGTGTTGCAGGCTAAAAGGCGACAATTTAAAATGTATGTCCTGGTGTATGTCTTAGCAGATATAGGGCATTTCCTCCTTGATTTTGTGGGGTTTTTTACTGTCGGCGTAGTTCGATTCCGGTTGTCGCCTCTTGAAGGAGTCACAGAAATGTGGTTCCTTTTTCTTTGTCGTTTATTGAATTGGCACCGGAAAGTTCTTTGACGTTAAGATGATGAAAGTGTGGATTTTTCAATGGGAATCACTTATAATGTATTCAGTGGGAGATATTTATGCATTGATGAGCCAGGTAACAGTAAGGTTCGAGGAATGGGAGGTGCAGATATGCCACAGACAATACAGAGCGTGCTTGAGAAGTATATCTCCGAAATAAAAAGAATTTATGGGAATGATCTTAAAAAGATTGTTTTATATGGGTCGTATGCCAGAGACGATTTCAGAAAGGATTCAGACATAGATATCATGATTTTGCTGGATTTGCCGGACAACGAGATTAAGAACTACAGGCATCAGCTTTCTGACATTACCTATGATTTTAACATGGATTATGATATGGATATTAAGCCTATTGCCAAAAATGAGGAGCATTTTATGAAATGGGTGGAAAACTATCCGTTCTACGCTAATATCAATAAGGAGGGGATTACTCTGTATGGAGCCGCATGACATCGGAACACGGAAAGATCTCGCAAAGTACAGGTTGAGTGCGGCAAAGGATTGTCTGGAGTCGGCGAAATTGTTGTTAGAGGCAGGTCAGTTCAAAGCGGCAAATAACAGAAGCTATTATGCAATCATGAATGCAGTCAATGCTGTCCATGCATTAAATGGAGCTGCGTACAAGAGGCATAAAGATACCATTGCCAACTTTAATAAGGACTATGTAAAAACAGAGATTTTCCCGAGGACGATGGGACGGAGAATCGCGCAGGCGGAAGAAATTCGTCATGCAAGCGACTATGATGACTTTTATATCGCTTCAAAGGAGGAGGCTGATGAACAGATAGCAACGGCAGAAGAGTTTATTCATATGGTGAAAGAGTATTGCGAGCGAAAGGGAAGGAAATCACAGAAGGGTGATGTAACTTAGGGGTTTTGATCCCTGAAAAATTATCGGCGTAGTTCTGTGTGATTACCGGCTATGCCGATTTTATTTTTCTGCTTCTGGAGTGTTAAAGCCCCGTGCAGTTTCATACGATGGGGACGCAAGTTATGTCCGATGAGATGAAAGGATACTTTACATAGCAATTACAAATATTCGTTCAGGGGTTCATATAGAAAGAGATTGCCAAACCTGGTTCAAATATTGATACGGAATAAAATCATAGGAAAATGGAGGATTAACCTATGGGTATGGATAAAGCGCGTATTCTGGAATATTATGAAGAGCTGACACAGTTTAAAAAAGAGGATACAGAGTGGCTTGACGGGAGAATTAGGCCGCGAAAAGATGGCCAACTTGGAGTCGAATGCGTTGTTCGTGGCAAAAATTCTGATAATGATTATTTTGAGCTTACCCCTGAGGAATTCGTACGTCAATTGTATGCTCACAAATTATTAGAAGAGTATGGATATTCAAAAGAACAACTCAAATTCGAGGTTCCGGTTGTATATGCGGGACGCGAAAAAATTACAGATAAAAGAATAGATATCGCCGTTTTCTCTGATGCGGAAAAGAAGAAATTGGATATTGTAATAGAGATTAAACGACCGGAAGTAAAAGATGAAAATGTAGAATATGATGGAGAATCCTCTACGCCGAGACAACAGTTAGAGTCATATTGCCTTTTAAGAAAAGCTCAGGTCGGAGTAATTACAAACGGTGCAAACCTTTTGAAATTCTACGCTGCACCTGATTATGATAACGCACTTATAATTGACCAGTTTCCGCATCAGGGGGAAGATATACACGAGTGGATTGAAAACCGCAGGTTCACAATTAAGCAATTAATGCAGTCAGACAAGCTTCAGAATGAGACACTTAAGGATATTATTCTTGCCGTTGAACAAAGATTCGGAGCCAATGATTCCAGTGATAAGGCATTTGAAGAAATATTCAAATTGCTGTTTACTAAATTGTATGATGAGAAAATGTCAAGTGATGATGCTGACGAAATCACTAATCAAATGAAGTATGGAAATAAGAAGTTGTCTGAGATTGACGACAGTGCTTTTCGTGTGCTTAAATTTCGTGCCAAAGACAGTGAATCTCCCGATGATATATACAAAAAAATAAGCGAGTTATTTGATAAGGCGAAAGAGAAATGGCCGGGTGTATTTCCTGTATCTTCTGTCCTTAATATGCAAAAGGCAACAGTTAAATCATGTGTAAAAGAACTTCAAAATGTAAAAATGTTCAACTCAAATTTAGAAGTTGTGGATGATGCGTTTGAGCACCTCGTCAATCAAAACCAAAAGGAAGGGATGGGACAATATTTTACTCCTCGGTATGTCATTGATATGTGCGTTCGGATGCTAAATCCAAAGCCAAACGAAAAAATGATAGATCCGGCAGCAGGGAGTTGTGGATTTCCGATGCATACAATTTTTTACGTATGGCAACGCCTTAATCCTTCTGCCGAAAATCTGTTCACAGTAAATAAACGAACGCAAGCTGAGGTGGATTATGTGCAGAATAATGTGTTTGGCATCGACTTCAGTGAAAAAAGTGTCCGCGTAGGCAGAATGTTAAATATTATTGCCGGAGATGGACATACGAATGTTGTGGAACTGAATTCATTAGATTACCGAAATTGGAAAAATGATTATCTCGATAATGATGAATGGCAGGCAAAGTACAGTGCAGGCTTTCAAAAGCTTAAAGCTATGGAATGCAAAAAAGGACGCGATGGAGATGCAGTTTATGAACCATATCGTTTCTTTGACTTTGATATACTGATGGCAAATCCTCCATTTGCGGGAGACCTTGACAATCAAGAACAGCTTCAACAATATAATCTCGGAAAGAATGAAAAAGGGAATTCATAGAAAAAAGTAGGAAGGGATATTTTATTTATAGAACGCAATCTTAATTTTTTAAAGCCGGGTGGCCGAATGGCTATTGTCCTTCCACAGGGGCGATTTAATAACTCCAGTGACAAATATATCCGCGAATATATCATGAAACGTTGTCGTCTCCTTGCTGTTATTGGATTGCACGGTAATGTATTCAAACCACATACCGGCACAAAGACAAGTGTCCTTTTAGTGCAGAAATGGACGGACAATAATTGCGGATACCCTGATATATGCCCAAAACCAGCGGCTGATGCAGACGGATGCATAGATTATCCTGTCTTTTTTGCTACTATGCAGGAGCCAAGCAAAGATAATTCGGGTGACAAAATTTATGTTACGGAAAACTACATATCCTGGACAAGCTATACATACAGAACAGAAGAAGTTTACATACGCAAAGCTGATAGCGAACAAGTATCTAAATCTGAATATGATGCGTCAGAAAAGAAATCCGGATATAGGGTAAAGACCGAAACTTTTGTGGTTACGGAAGAGCACAAAAATCCCAACGGAGACACTGTTTATATCAGGGATCTGTTTGTTGAAGAATATGGAGAACTTGATTCTCATAAAAAGTGGGTAAAAAAGAATGTTTGTTTCCGCTTGAGGAACGCAAAGAAAAACCCACATGAAAAACAGGAAGTATCTATTGATGAGTACCTGTCGATGACAGATGATAAGAAGGCTTTGTATAAGGAAACGCCCATTTTAGGAGATAACAATAATCCGGTTATTTCTAAGGCCGAATATGATGCTCTTTCACCAGAAAAAAAGAAGTATTATCTTGTTGCTGAGGAAATTAAGGAGTGGTCGAGTCGGGTGAAAGATACACATGGCCATATTTTTGTTAAACATGACCTGTTTAACCCTGATCCAAAACTGCCCAATAAAAATCCCTACAATATTTATGCTCAAAATGGCATCGCGGAGGCTTTTGCAAAATTTGCTTATGATGAGCATTTAAGTTTTGCGCCATCTGCAGAGGAATTAGAAGCAATTCTTCATCCGGAGAATGAACTCCCTTTTTGAAAAGCCTCTCCAATGAGGATGTATACGCGAAATTATTGGAGAGGCTGGAAATAAGTATTATACGATTGAATAAAATTGGCGAAAACCTGCGATATGAAGCAGAACATTTCCAAAAAAAATATGGATTGCAATTTGCAAGAATGAATACTTTGCATTGTGAAAGCATAGAAAAATTGGTCGAGTCGTCGGTGCGTACGGGAAGCACTCCGTCAATGAGGGAATCCAGATATTATGCAGGAGGCGTGTATCCATTAATTAAAACGGACAACTTAAGGGAAAATGCTATTGTTGGAGAATTTACAGATTGTTTGACGAAACAAGGTTATGATAAACTGAAACGAGCGCATTTACGACCGAACGATATTATTGTTACAATTATTGGAGCAACACACAATATAATAGGTAGAAGTGCCTTGGTTCGATCAAATATCCTGCCTGCAACAATAAATCAAAATATTGCTCTTATCAGGCCAAATCAAAATAAAATAAAACCTGAGTATTTGGTGACTTATCTGAATTCTCGATATGGTCGTATGTGTCTTGAGTATTTATCAAGGCAATCTAATCAGGTGAATTTGAACTGCAGAGAAGTTGAAAATGTAATGGTTCCCATTTTCTCTTTGGAATTTCAAAAGAGAATTGTTAACACCGTTCATGAGGCATACGATAAGATTGATGATTCAGAAAACTTTTATCGCAAGGCAGAAGATTTTTTGTTGAGCGCTCTTGGATTAATAGATTTCACACCTTCGAAGGAACAAATTTCAGTTCGTGGGTTTAAGGAAATAACTCAGTCTGGTCGTATAGATGCGGAATATTATCAGCCTGTGTATGACAGACTTATTAATAAGATAAGATCAAAGGGGGCAAGTATTGTTGAAAAGGAATGTGATGTGTACGACTTGAATTATACACCTGAAAAGGAGAGAACATATAAATACATAGAGCTTTCAAATATCGGACGTTATGGCGAAATAAATAGTTGTACTACCGGATTGGGTTCAAAACTGCCTACAAGGGCAAGAAGAATTGTTCATACGGGAAACATTGTTGTTTCCTCTGTCGAAGGCTCACTTGAACGTTGTGCTCTTATTACAGAAGAGTATGAGGGTGCTTTATGCTCGACAGGTTTCTATGTTATTGACTCAAAAAACATCAACAGCGAAACTTTACTCGTCTTGTTTAAGTCCGCACCAATACAGGCGCTTCTAAAACAGCGGTGCACTGGCACAATATTGACAGCATTTGGCAGAGCTGAATTGAACTCCATACCGATTCCGAATATTGACAAAAAGGTACAAGAAAGAATTAAAAATTACATTACAGAATCGTTTACTCAAAGAAAAAAAGTGATTACCTTTTGGGGATTGCCAAACATGCAGTTGAAATGGCCATTGAGCAGAGCGAAGAAGCAGCAATGAAATATTTAGAGAAACCAGTCGTCGATAGTCAATAGGGACGATGGCTTATTCTTCTTTACGCATCGAAGTATTTCCGGCACTTGACAAAAACAGCGTTATTTCATATTCTATAAAAGATTGAAGACTAAAAAGAGAGCAGATACCTTCGTCTCTGCACGGGGACGAAGGTTCCTCTTTCTTATAAGGAAAGGACACTTATGGGACTGGTCAGTTTTGTGAGGGAGGAGATCGCGGTGATCCGCGAGCGCGACCCTGCGATCAAATCAAATTTGGAGGTATTTCTCTATCCGAGTTTTAAGGCAATCCTGCGGTATCGGGTAGCGCATAAGCTGTACTGTAAGGGTCACTATTTTCTTGCCCGCTGGATTTCGCAGCGGACGGCCAGAAAGACCGGTATCGAGATCCATCCGGGCGCGACGATCGGAAAGGGGTTGTTTATTGACCATGGTTCCGGCGTGGTGATCGGCGAGACGGCGATTCTGGGCGAGAATGTGACGCTCTATCAAGGCGTGACTCTGGGCGGCACCGGCAAGGAGCATGGCAAGCGTCATCCGACGCTGGAGGACAATGTGATGGTCGGATCAGGGGCGAAGGTGCTTGGCTCCTGTACGATCGGGGAGAACACCAAGATCGGAGCAGGGAGCGTTGTGTTGGGACCGGTGCCCGCGGATTGTACGGTCGTGGGTGTGCCGGGGCGCATCGTAAAGAAGGCCAACAGCCGGATACCAAGGGATTTTCTGGATCACACGAACCTGCCGGATCCGGTCATGGACGCGATTAATGAGCTGCGCGAAGAGAACCGGAAACTGCGTGAGGAACTGGACGAGCTGAAAGGGAAAGTAGAAGGAGGAGACAGAGCGTGATTCGCATTTATAATACTTTGTCAAAGCGAAAAGAGGAGTTTATACCGCTGGAGGAGGGGAAGGTGCGCATGTATGTCTGCGGCCCGACCGTATACAATCTGATTCATATCGGAAACGCGAGGCCGATGATCTTCTTCGACACGGTGCGGCGTTATTTTGAGTATCGTGGCTATGAGGTGAATTTTGTGTCCAATTTCACCGACGTGGATGACAAGATCATCAAAAAGGCAATTGAGGAGGGAGTTCCGGCGGAGGAGATCTCGCAGCGCTATATCGCGGAGTGCAAGAAGGATATGGAGGGTATGAACATCCGTCCGGCCACGACCCATCCGCTCGCGACGCAGGAGATCGACGGCATGCTCGACATGATCTCTACACTGATGGAGAAGGGCTATGCCTATGAAGTGAACGGGACGGTCTATTACCGGACGCGCCGTTTTGCGGACTATGGAAAGTTGTCCCATAAAAATCTGGACGAGCTGCAGGGCGGCAACCGCGCGCTGCTCGTCTCCGGAGAGGACGAGAAGGATGATCCGCTGGATTTCGTGCTCTGGAAGCCGAAGAAGGAGGGTGAGCCTTACTGGACTTCCCCCTGGAGCGATGGGCGCCCGGGCTGGCATATCGAGTGCTCGGTCATGTCGAAGAAATATCTGGGCGAGCAGATCGACATCCACGGCGGCGGCGAGGATCTGATTTTCCCGCATCATGAGAACGAGATCGCGCAGAGCGAGGCCTGCAGCGGGAAGGAGTTCGCGCGCTACTGGATGCACAATGCCTTCCTGAACATCGACAACCACAAGATGTCAAAGTCGCTTGGAAACTTCTTTACGGTGCGCGAGATCTCGGAGAGATACGATCTGCAGGTGCTGCGCTTCTTCATGCTGAGTGCGCACTACCGCAGCCCGCTGAACTTCAGCGCGGAGTTGATGGAATCCTCGAAAAGTGCGCTTGGGCGCATCCTGACGGCCGCGGACAATCTCCGCTATATCGCAGAGCATGCCGTGCGGGGGACGCTGAACGAGGAGGAGAGTGCAAAGCTTGAAGAGGCCGGGAAGCTCATCACACAGTTCGAGACAGCGATGGACGACGACTTCAACACGGCGGACGCGATCGCAGCGGTCTTTGACCTTGTGAAATATGCAAATACGAATGCATCGGAAGGCTCCGGTAGCCTGTTTGCGAGCGCGCTGCTCGCCCAGCTGCAGAAGCTCTGTGATATTCTCGGTATTATTACGGAGAGGAAAGAGGAGCTGCTCGATGAAGACATTGAGAATCTGATCGCGGAGCGCACGGCTGCCAGAAAGGCGAAAAACTTTGCGCGCGCCGACGAGATCCGGGCTCAGCTGCTTGAAAAGGGCATTATTCTGGAGGATACCCGCGAGGGCGTGAAATGGAAGAGAGCATGACGTATCTGCGGGAGAACTTTGCGCTCCCCGAGGTGGATATTCGCACCTACTCCCCGGCTACGCTGGCCTATATCGGGGACGCGATCTACGACCTGATTATTCGGACGATTCTGGTGGAGCGGGGAAACCGTAGTGCGAATTCCCTCCATAAAGAGGCAAGTGCATATGTAAAGGCATCCGCGCAGTCGGCGCTGGTGGATGTGCTGTTGGACGAGCTCTCAGAGGAGGAGCAGCAGTATTTTCGGAGGGGACGCAACGCGCATCCGGCGTCGATGGCAAAGAATGCTTCGATGCGCGATTATCGGCGGGCGACGGGATTTGAGACACTGATGGGTTACCTTTATCTGACACATCAGACGAAGAGGATGATCGATCTCATAAAGCTCGGTTTGGAGCGGACGGGAGGAACGCCTTGAGATATGAGGAGATGACCATAGAGGGCCGCAACGCAGTTCTGGAGGCTTTCCGCAGCGGGAAGACCATTGATAAGCTGTATGTATTGAAGGGCTGTCAGGACGGCCCGGTAAATACGATTCTGCGTGAGGCGAGAAAGCGGGACACGATCGTCAGTTTCGTTGCAAAGGAGCGGCTCGACCAGATGTCGGAGACGGGAAAGCATCAGGGAGTGATCGCGTCTGCGGCGGCTTATGCGTATGCGGAGGTAGAGGATATCCTGAAAATCGCGGAGGAAAAAGGGGAAGCGCCCTTCCTCATTCTTCTTGATAATATAGAGGATCCACACAACCTCGGCGCGATTATTCGTACGGCCAATCTGGCGGGTGCGCACGGGGTCATTATCCCAAAACGGCGCGCGGTTGGACTGACAGCGACGGTGGCGAGAGCCTCTGCGGGGGCGATTAACTATACGCCGGTCGCAAAGGTGACAAACCTCGGAGCGACGATCGACGAGCTGAAAAAGAAGGGACTCTGGTTCGTCTGTGCGGACATGGACGGGACGACGATGTACGATCTTGATCTCAAAGGGCCGATCGGGCTTGTGATCGGGAGTGAAGGAGAGGGTGTTAGCCGTCTGGTGCGGGAAAAATGTGATTTGATCGCCTCGGTTCCGATGAAAGGCGATATTGATTCTCTCAATGCTTCGGTGGCGGCGGGTGTGCTGGCCTATGAGATTGTACGGCAAAGATACAGGTGATTTTTTCCGGCAGGTTGCGGATGCAGCCTGCCGTGTGTTATACTGAGAATGTGCGGAAGATGAGGCTCATGCAGGAGGGTTTTCATGATGAGAGAAGAGCAGAGGGAGAAGAGACGGCCGAAAAAAAGGCGGCCCCGCAGGAGGCGGAGGAGACTGAATCCAAAGGCGATACCGGTGCTCATCGCCCTGTTTTTGATTGTACTGATCGCAGGGATTCTTGTCGGAAGGATGTTGTATGAAAAGTATTCTCCGTCGAAGGAGCAGGCAGATCTGAATGCTTACTTTGATCTGACGGATACAGAAGAGATGGCGATCATCATGAACGACACGATTCTGGATGAGAAGGCTCTTTATATTGACGATACGGTATATCTTGATGTAGAGACGGTGTATGATTATCTGAATACCCGTTTTTATTGGGATTCCACGGAAAATCTGTATTTGTACGCGTTGCCGACGGAGCTGGTCAGCGTGGATGCGGGCGAGTCCAGCTATACGGTCGCGAAAGCGAGCGAGAGTGAGGACTATGTGATTCTGCGCGTGGACGGGAGCAATGCCTATGTGGCGCTTGACTTTGTGCAAAAATACACTAATTTTACCTATGAATACTGGGAAGAGCCGAATCATGTGCATATTATTACAGAGTTCGGCAGCCGCGATGTCGTGACGGCGCAGAAGAACGCCGTGGTGCGTTATCAGGCGGGGATCAAGAGCCCGATCCTGACGACGGTGGAGAAGTCTACGACGGTCTATGTCCTCGATGAGCCGGAAGAGATCGAGGAGTGGACCCGCGTGTTGACGAAGGACGGTTACATCGGCTATATCCGCGACAAGAATCTCTCTTCTGTGACGCAGAAGACGATCGAGGAGCCGGAGTTTGAGGAGCCGGAGTACACGAGCATTTCCAAAGATTATACGATCAATCTGGCCTGGCATCAGGTGACCAATATGGACGCGAATGATACGCTTCTGACCCGTATCGCGGACGCGAAGGGGCTGACGACCATCTCGCCGACCTGGTTCTCGATCGCGGACACGGACGGTAATATCTCTTCACTGGCGAGCCAGAGCTACGTGACATACGCGCACCAGCAGGGTCTGGAGGTCTGGGCGCTGGTGGACAACTTCACCGATGGCGTCAGCACCTATGAGACGCTGTCGAAAACCTCGAGCCGCCAGCGTCTGGTCAACCAGCTGATTGCCGCGGCGATTCAGTATGGTCTGGACGGCATCAACGTAGACTTTGAGTCGATTACAGAGGAATGTGGCAGAGCCTATACGCAGTTTATTCGGGAGCTGTCGATCATGTGCCGGATCAACGGGATCGTCCTTTCCGTGGACAATTATGTGCCGACAGAGTACACGGAGCACTATGACCGCGCGGAGCAGGGCGTGTTTGTGGATTACGTGATTATTATGGGATACGACGAGCATTATTCCGGTTCTGAAGAGGCAGGTTCGGTCGCGTCTTATGACTTCGTGGAGCAGGGCATTCAGAATACCTTGGAGGAGGTTCCGGCTGAAAAGGTAATCAACGCGATTCCGTTCTACACGCGCTTCTGGAGGACTGACGAGGACGGAAATGTGACGAGCGAGGCGCTCGGCATGGATGCTGCTGACCAGAAGCTCATCAATAATGAAGTCACGGCGATCTGGGATGAGGTGACGCATCAGTATTATGTGGAATTCGAGTATGAGAACGCTATTTATCAGATGTGGATGGAGGAGGAGGAGTCCATTGAGGAGAAGATGAAGCTCATCAAAGAGTATGAGCTGGCCGGCGTCGCGGAGTGGCGGTTGGGGCTGGAGCGCTCGACGATCTGGGATGTGATATTGAAATATTTGAACTGATTTGTCTGCCTGCCGCATATATTCAGGGAAAGAGTATATGCGGCAGGCTTTGTTGAATATTTTTGCAATGAAAAACATGTTTCGTGAAATTTTGTAAAATAAATAGGAAGAATTATCCGTATTTATATCACAATTAATAAAAAACATCTTGAACATTCGAAGGAAAGCGAGTATAATTGTGAAATAAGTATCAATGAGGGGTAAAAATGTTCATTATGACATGACTTAGATCATCGTCTTAATACATAGAAAAAAGAAGGAGAAAGGTTGTATGGAAATTGCATTACAGGAATTGATCGACAAGATCAAAAGCGACGGAGTTGGCGCCGGCGAGGAGGAAGCCGCAGCCATCATCGCAGATGCAAACGCTTCGGCTGAGAAGATCATTGCAGATGCAAAAGCGGAAGAAGCCAGACTTCTGGCTGAAGCTCGCGATGAGAATGACCGTCTGGTCAGGGCAAGCGAAGATGCGATCCGTCAGGCAGGGCGCAACCAGCTGATCTCTTTCCGCGACAGCGTGACAAAGGAGCTGGATGCGGTGATCGGAGAAGCGGTTGCGGAAAGTTATTCCAAAGAGGCACTTTTGGCATTGATTCCAAAGGTTGTCGAAGAGTGGGCCAAGAATCCCGATACCGACGCCATTGAGGTATTGTTGGGCAGCGAGGATCTCTCCGCGATCGAAGGGAATCTCAAGGCAGCGCTTAAGGAGCGTCTGAGTGCAGGCGTTACCCTTAAGGCAGATGACAGTATCGACAGCGGATTCCGCATCGCCGCAAAAGGCGGTTCCGCATATTACGATTACTCTGCGGAAGCGGTAGCAGATCTGCTTTCTAAGTATCTGAATCCGCGGGTCGCAGCGCTTATGAAAGAGGCCTCGAAGGCATGAGCCAGTATTATCTGATTGCTCAGCTGCCGGGGCTTGAGCCGTATTATGACGGAAAAAGCCCGCTTCCCATCACGGAGAAGGAGTTCCGCGATGCCTGTTCCAGTTTCCTGAGTGAAAAAGAGTTGGAAATACTGGACGGGATTTCCCTGATTCCACCGCGGGAGGGTGAGCCGACAGGCTCGGAACTTGTGGATGCGTGGAATCGTGAGGAGAGAGAGCTTCGGCTGGCGCTTGCGGCCACCCGCGCTTCCCATAAGGGGAAGTCTTTTTCTGTGGACGGCGAGGTTATTTCAGCACCGGCGCTTCAGGCAGCCAACACGGCAGTAGATCTGGGAGATCCGCTTGCGGCCGAGGAATATCTTCAGAGCTGCCGAATGGAGACGTTGGACAGACTCCGGCCGATGGACATGTTCTGCGAGGATGCGGTATATTGCTACGCCATACGCTTAAAGCTCCTCACCAGAATGCGGCTGTTTGACGTGGAGCGAGGACAACAATCATATCAAAATATTTATCATTCCATTCTGAATGGAAACAGTCAGGAGAATTAAGATGACGGAAACAAGAGGAAAAGTTGTAGGCATCAATGGAAATATGGTGTCGGTTGAATTCGACGGCGCCGTTTCCATGAATGAGGTCTGCTATGTAGAGGCCGAAGGCTCTCGCCTGAAAAGCGAGGTCATTCGTATTCGCGGCAATGTCGCTCAGGTACAGGTCTATGAGATGACCAAGGGCATTGCCTGCGGTGATAAGGTAGAATTTACGGGAGATCTGCTCTCCGCTGAACTGGGACCGGGACTTCTTGGTCAGGTGTATGACGGACTGCAGAACCCGCTGCCGCTCCTTGCTGAGCAGGCAGGATGGTTTCTGGAGAGAGGTATTTATGTTGACTCGCTGAATGGCGAGAAGAAATGGGATTTCACGCCGACCGCAAAGCCGGGCGACCGCGTGAAGGCGGGCGAGTATGTAGGGACCGTGCCGGAAGGCCCGTTCACACATAAGATTTTCGTCCCGTTTTATCTGCTAGGCAGCTACACCGTGAAGTCGGTAGCGGCTGCGGGCGCGTACACCATTCATGAGACGATCGCCGTGATCACGGATGATAAGGGCAAGGATATCAATCTGACGATGTCCTTCCGCTGGCCGGTGAAGCGTGCGGTCAACTGCTACGCAGAGCGTCTGGCGCCGACAGAGACGATGGAGACGAAGGTGCGTCTGATCGACTCCTTCTTCCCGGTTGCCAAGGGCGGTACCTACTGTATCCCGGGACCGTTCGGAGCAGGCAAGACCGTGCTTCAGCACACGACATCCAAGTATGCGGATGTTGATATCGTGATTATCGCAGCCTGTGGCGAGCGTGCCGGTGAGGTTGTGGAAACGCTGACAGAGTTCCCGGAGCTGACAGACCCGAGAACCGGACGTTCCCTGATGGAGCGTACCATTATTATCTGTAACACCTCTTCCATGCCGGTTGCCAGCCGTGAAGCATCTGTTTATACATCGGTGACGCTGGCTGAGTATTATCGCCAGATGGGACTCGACGTTCTGCTTCTGGCGGACTCCACTTCCCGTTGGGCGCAGGCCCTTCGTGAGATGTCCGGAAGACTGGAGGAGATCCCCGGAGAGGAAGCCTTCCCGGCCTATCTGGAGTCCTATATCGCGGCGTTCTATGAGCGCGCCGGATATGTCCGTCTGCCGGACGGCAGCCATGGTTCTGTTACCATCGGCGGAACGGTATCTCCTGCAGGCGGTAACTTTGAAGAGCCGGTGACGCAGGCAACACTGAAGGTTGTCGGTGCTTTCCACGGTCTTTCCAGAGAGCGCTCCGATGCTCGTAAATATCCGGCTATCGATCCGCTGATTTCCTGGTCGAAATATAACAGCGTTGTCGCGCCGGAGCAGATCGAGTACTGCCGTAACGTGATGAGCCGCGGTGTCGAGATCAACTCCATGATGAAGGTTGTCGGTGAGGAAGGTACGAGCCTTACGGACTTTGTCACCTATCTGAAATCCGAGCTGCTCGATTCGGTTTATTTCCAGCAGAACTCCTTCGACGATATCGATGCCAACTGCGTGGTAGACCGCCAGCGCTATGTGGTCGCCAAGCTTGTCCGCATTCTCGGCTCCGATTATGAGCTGAAGGAGAAGGACGAGGCGCGTGCCTACTTTAACTCGCTGCGCCAGAAGTTCATCGACTGGAACTATACGGAGTTTAAGAGCGAAGCCTTTGCCACGGCTGAGGTGGAGATCGACGCACAGTATACATCCGGCGGCGGAGTCTTAAGCAGTGAAGCAGAAAAGCTGTTGTAAGGGTGGTGAAGGACAATGAATAAAGTATATAACCGAATCGAATCTATCACCGGCAGCGTGATTACCGTGCGCGCCGATGGTGTCAAGTACAATGAACTGGCTGAGATTACCACCCGTTTTGGGAAATCGCTTGCCGAGGTCAATAAGATCGACGGAGACGTTGTGTCCCTTCAGGTATTTGCCGGCGGACGTGGTGTTTCCACAGGCGATGAGGTGCGGTTCCTCGGCCATGAGATGCAGGTGTCCTTCACGGACGACCTGCTCGGACGTATTTTCAACGGCTCCGGCGAGCCGAGGGACAACGGCCCGTCACTGGCGGAGAACTTAAAGCCGATCGGCGGCCCGTCCGTCAACCCGTCCAAGAGAATTCTTGCAAACCGTATGATGCGTACCAACATTCCGATGATCGATCTGTTCAACACGCTGGTCGTATCGCAGAAGCTCCCGATTTTCTCTATTTCCGGTGAGCCGTATAACCAGCTGCTCGCGCGCATTGCCATGCAGGCGGACGCGGACGTGATCGTCCTCGGCGGCATGGGTATCAAATACGACGATTTCCTGTATTTCAAGGAGAGCCTTGGAAACGGAAGCGCGCTGAGCAAGACGGTGATGTTTATTCACACGGCGGCTGACCCGACTGTTGAGTGTATCAAGATTCCGGATATGGCGCTTGCGGTGGCCGAGCAGTTTGCCCTGCAGGACAAGGACGTGTTGGTGCTGCTGACCGATATGACGAACTACGCGGACTCCATGAAGGAAATCGCGATTACGCAGGAACAGGTGCCCTCGAACCGTGGTTATCCGGGCGACCTCTACTCGCAGCTTGCCGCGCGTTATGAGAAGGCGGTTGACTTTGCCGGATCCGGTTCCGTTACCATTCTGGCGGTGACAACGATGCCTGGTGACGACGTTACCCACCCCGTGCCGGATAATACAGGCTACATTACAGAGGGCCAGTATTACCTGAAGGGCGGAAGAATCGAGCCCTTTGGTTCCCTGTCCCGTCTGAAGCAGAACGTAAACAGCAAGACCCGTAAGGATCACCGGGCGCTGATGGATGGTATGATCCGTCTGTATTCGGAATATAAGAATACGCTCGAGAAGAAGAGCATGGGTTTCCTGATGACCAAATGGGATGAGAAGCTCCTGAAATACGGAGAGATGTTCGAGGCGAAGATGATGGACCTGTCCATCAATATCACGCTGGAACAGGCGCTTGACCTTGGCTGGGAGATTCTCGCCGCCTGCTTTGAGAAGGATGAAACCGGTATTAAATCAGAGCTCATTGAAGAATTCTGGCCAGCAAAATAAAGGAAGGCAAGTGAGATGGCAAAGATTAAGCTGACAAAAAATGAGCAGAAGGCTCAGAAGGACGCGCTGAAGATGTATCAGCGTTACCTTCCGACCCTGACGCTCAAAAAACAGCAGCTGCAAGCCGAAATCCGCACGATTCAGGCGGAGGCCATAGCCGTCCGGAAGCAGAGAGAAGCCCTGGAAGAGGAGTTTAAGAAGTGGATAGCCGTGTTCGGCGAGGAGGAAGCCTTCACGTCGGATCTGGTTACAGTTTCCAATATCCGAAAGGGAACCGGCAATATCGCTGGTGTGACGATACCCGTCTACGAGGGCGCCGATTTTTCCCGCAGTGACTATGATTTTTATGAGACGCCACTGTGGGTTGATCTGGCGGCGGACAAGATGGAAGAGTCCCTTTCTCTGGATTTGCGGGCTTCGGTGCTGGACGAACAGGTTCGGCTGCTTCAGAAAGAGCTGCTGACAACTTCACAGCGTGTGAATCTTTTTGAAAAGGTTAAAATTCCGGAGACGAAGGAGAATATCCGAAAGATTTCGGTGTATCTCGGAGACCAGCAGGTCAACGCGGTCGTGCGCTCGAAGATTTCCAAGAAGAAGATCGACCAGCGTAATGCGGCTGCGGCGCTTGTTGCCGGAGGGGAGGTGGCTGCAGGATGATCCTCCCAATGAAAAAAGTATCCATTCTCGTTCTCGACAGTGAACGGGAAGAAGCCATGCGCAAGATCAGGAAGCTTGGCCTTGTACACATCGACGCGCAGAGCTTTACAGGCGAGAAAATGACGCGCCTGAAGGATGAGACTGCCGCGCTGGAACAGGCTATGCAGGCGATCAGCGACGTGGCGGACAAGAAGGCCCTAAAGAAGCTGGAAAAGTCGGAGGCAGATGAGCGGGAGACGCTTTCCGTCGCCAGAAAGGTCGTGGCGCTGAACGCGGAGAAAAAGGACTGCCAGAGCGCGTGCATTTCCGCGAGGGCGGAGCTGGAACAGTATGAGGGTTGGGGCGACGTAACACCGGCCGACTTCGAGTATCTTGCGCAGAAGGGCATCGTTCTTTCGATGTATGAAATCGCATCGGCGGACTACGCTTCCATAGACGCGGAGATCAAGACGCTGAGCGTAAGTCATGACAAGAAAAAGACTTACATGCTGGTTGTCGAAGAGGAGAGCGCGGAAGAGAAACCGGCGCTTCCCGAGAGCGCGCGCAGGATCCAGCTTCCGTCAGCATCCACGCAGGAACTGAAGCAGCGGATCGAGGAAGGCCAGAAACGTATGGCCGAGCTGGATGACGAGATGCGCGGCTATATGAACTACATACCGATGATGAAGGAAGCGCTTGCCGCAGGCAATAAGGAAATTGAGTTTGACGCTTATCTCCATGGAATGGAGGAGGCGGAGCTGTCCGATGCTTCCGGAAATACGCCTGCCGTTGCGATCTTAAGCAGCTACGTGCCCGAGGAGGACATGGATCAGCTGAAGGCCGCCGCGAAGGAGAACGCGTGGGGCATCGTCTCCGACGATCCGACGATGGAGGACAACGTTCCGACCAAGCTGCATAACAACAAATTCGTCAGCCTGATTTATCCGCTGACTGATTTCCTCGGCACGGTTCCGGGGTATTTCGAGCAGGATATCTCCGGATACTTCCTCGTATTCATGCTCATCTTCTTCGGAATTATTTTCGGAGACGGCGGATACGGGCTGCTCATTACGATCGTTGGCATCCTGATGCTGGTGAAGACGCGTGAACCCGGGAAATCCCCTTCGAGCATGTCCCTGCTGATCATACTCTTTGGCGTGGCGACATTGATATGGGGAACACTGACCTGTACCTGGTTTGGCATGGGCGTGGAGCAGATCCCGCAGTGGCTGCAAAATCTGTCCCTGCCGATGATTTCCAATGTATATGAGGAAAATACCTGGTATCCGTTCTGGACAAACGGGGAAGTCGGTCTCACGACCGCGCAGAATCTGCAGATATTCTGTTTCCTGCTGGCGCTGATCCAGCTGTCCATCGCCCATATCCTCGGCATCATTCGCAATCGCCGCTCGCTGCTGGTGCTCAGTGACATTGGTTCGCTGATGCAGCTCTGGGGCATGTTTTACGTGGTGCTGACCCTTGTCGTGAACGGTGAGGTATTCGGGCTTGGCAGAGTGATTAACGGCATACCGGTCGGAACCATTTCCGTCGTACTGGTGGCAGTCGGATTTGTGATTTACTTCATCTTCGCCAACTATGACGGCAGCATCGGCGCTTCCGTACTGGAAAGTGTGAAGAACATCATCTCCATGTTGCTGGGCGTTGTGAATGTCTTTTCTGATATTGTATCCTACATCCGTCTCTGGGCGGTGGGACTTGCGGGTGCCGCGATTGCCGAGACCTTCAACCAGATGGCCGGAGGCTTTCTGGGGAATCTCGTATTCATCGTGTTTGCCATATTCATTCTGGTATTCGGACATGGACTGAATATGATCCTGAATGTCCTGTCGGTCATCGTGCATGGCGTGCGTCTGAATACGCTGGAATTCTCGTCACACGTTGGTATCAACTGGAGCGGTCACAAGTATGAACCGTTTAAAGAATAAACCAAATTAAAAAATCAAAGGAGAGAATATTATGGATTTCGGAAGTTTAGGAACAGCTCTGGTAATGGGTATTGCGGCTATTGGTTCGGCTATTGGTATTGGCACGGCAGGTCAGGCTGCGATCGGTGCATGGAAACGCTGCTACATGAGCAATAAGGCGGCGCCCTTCATTCTGACAGTTTTCGCCGGCGCTCCGCTGACGCAGACCATCTATGGTTTCCTGCTGATGCAGACGATGAAGTCGTCCAGCGCAGATCCCGGATTCCTTCTGGGCCTCGGCGCTGCCTCCGGTCTGGCGATGTGCTTCTCAGCGATTGCACAGGGCAAGGCTGGCGCGGCCGGTTCGGACGCTCTGGGCGAGACCGGTAAGGGCTTCTCACAGTACATCATGGTCGTCGGTCTCTGCGAGTCCGTTGCTCTGTTCGCGCTGGTGTTCAGTATGGTGGCGCTTGGGTAAGTATTGAAAATACAGGTCATCGGCCTGCCGCATATACTCGGAGTAAGAGTATGTGCGGCAGGTTTTTTATATGCTTGACTTCATTACGAATTTAGGATAAAACAGAATTCTTATAGTTTACAATGGTTTCCAGTGGAAACAGAAGCAGGTCGCCTTTCTTAGCCTCCTCGGTTAGTTTCTTATCAAATCCGCTTTCGGAAAACAGGGCATAGGTAAATCTGGCGTTCTCCTTCAGCGGCGCGAGCTTGGCGGTGGTATCGAGATACTCTGAAAAGGCAAAGGGGTGGCTCTTGAATTTGCACTCGCCAATCAGATATTCCTTTGCGTCCCGACTGACGGCCAGAATATCAATTTCGGTTTCAGAGATAGAAATGCCCGTAGGGGCGGAGGAGTTTCGCACCGTTGTTTTGCCCATCCACCGTCCCATCCTGGAGTAGCGGAAGGGCAGAGCCTGATCCCGCTGCAGCTCCCTGACAAAGGCTCGGCACACATCTTCAAAGGACAGGGAGGCAAACTCGTGAAGCATCGGTTTTACAGCATATTCATAGACACCGTCCACATCTCCATCCTCAAGTTCAGAGATATTGGAAAATCCGAAGGTATACCAAAAGCGGAAGAAATTATCGGTCAGCCGATAGAAGCCTCTGCTGGAGTTCGCTTTTTTCTTCAGTCTGGTGTCTACAGAAAATTCCTTTTCCACGATGCCGAGTTCGATAAGGTTCTTCAGGTATACGCTTGTCTTAGAGCTGTCCTCGATCAGGGATTTCTGGCTGATCTCATTCAAACGAGTGTTACCGAGCGCAACCGCTTCAATCACAGAGTTGTAAATCGGCGTTTCCCTCAGCTCCTGGTGGAGCAGAAATTCCACCTCGCTGTACAGAGCGCAGCCTCTGGTCAGAATGTATTTCCTGATATTCTCATCGACGGATAGCTCCGGGTTCCACTGGCCAAGATAATGAGGAATACCGCCAAGGACGGCATAGGTGATAACCTTGTCCCTTGCCGAATAGTTCGGGAAAAAGCGCATCGCATCGTAAAAGCTCATCTCTTTCATCTTGTAAATACCGGTGGCTCTGCCATACAATGGATTCTTCTCCGCAAGCAGCTCGTGTTCGACAAAGCTCATAGCGCTGCCGCACAGGATAATCATCACATTGCTGCTTTTGAACTCTGCGTCCCATAGGTTTTGAAGGATCGAAGGAATACTGGAATTTCCCCTGCACATATAGGGAAATTCGTCGATTACGACCAGCTTCTTTTTGTCGCCATACGGGAGGTCGAGAAAAGAGTAGAAGGCGGTTTCCCAGTCTTCGAATCCGGAGATATACTGCCGGGCTGGAATATTTTCTTTTAACAGCTGCTTTGAAAACCTGTTCAGCTGCACCTTGTCTGTGCTCTGCGTGCAGGAATAGAAGAAGTGAGGTTTTCCCTTGCAGAATTCTTTTAATGTTTCTGTTTTTCCCACACGCCGCCTGCCATAGAGGACGATAAGCTGCCCTTTCGTCTCGGCATATTTTGTTTCTAAAAAAGTGAGTTCCGCTTCTCTTCCGATGAACATAAAGCTGCCTCCAATTACCAAATCTAAATTTGCCAAATCGTGATTTGATAATATTATAACCGATTGCCATAAAAAATCAAGGGACAGGTTTTTTATTTGGACAAGTATCTGATAAAATGGGTTGCAGAATAAGAAAACAGTCTATATCTCGCTTTGTGTCGTGTTGCATTGTCAGCGTTTATGGTAGTGTGTGAGCGAAAGGAAGTGAACGGAATGAATATGAAAAAGACAGGTGAATTTTTGAAAACGCTTCGCAGAGAAAAAGGACTGACACAGGAACAGCTTGCAGAAATTCTGCTCGTGTCGGGAAGAACGGTCTCACGATGGGAAACAGGAACGAATATGCCGGATTTGGCTGTTCTCATCCAGATAGCAGAGTTCTATGAAGTGGAAGTGAAAGAAATTTTAGATGGAGAAAGGAAAGGCGAGACTATGGATAAGGAATGGAAAGAAACATTGTCTAAGGTAGCCGATTACAACAAACTTGAGAAAGAAAAGTCAGCAAAGGCCGGCAATCTTGCATTTGGTTTCACGTTTATAATCTGCGCAGCATTGATTGTTATTCAGCTGATTGCGACGGGAGAGCTAATGCTTGTCTCAGGAGAAACGGTGGTTTTGCTTGTTGGCGGTGTGGCTTACATTGCTGTGCTGACCTACAATGGCGTTTGGGAGACAAGCTCAAAATTCAGAAGTATTTCGATTACCGATGCGCTGGTCAGTATTGTCTGCGCAGCTATATTTGCCATAATTCTGGCAGCTTCTTACATCAAATCAGGAGCAACGGCGTCTCAGGCTGTTCGTATTGCAATCCTGTTTTTTGCGGGAATTGCGGCAGCGGGCTTTGCGCTGCTCAGGGCACTGGTACATTTCAGTCGTAGAAGAAGAGAAAAAATACAGTAAAATATTAATCCATAAAAGTGTCCATCTCATAATGTTTGAAATATCCCGGATTGTGTACTATACTGGTAAGCGATTTCGAAATTAATGCTGGAAAAGAGAGACGGAAAATGAAGGGATTTTTAAAGATCGTGATCGGGCTGGCACTTCCGCTGGCTCTTCAGAATCTGATTAACACAGGCGTAACCACAGCGGATGTCGTGATGCTGGGGATGGTGGGGGAGACCGCGCTCTCCAGCGGTTCTCTGGCGGGCCAGGTGGCGTTCGTGATGAACCTGATGATTTTCGGGATGACCTCCGGCGCGTCGGTATTGACGGCACAGTACTGGGGAAAGAAGGATATCGAGACGATCGAAAAAGTGTTTAGCATGACGATCTGTTTTGCCGTGGCGGCAGGGCTTATTTTTTTTGCCGCGGGGGAGCTGATTCCGGAGAAGCTGATGCACATCTTTTCCTCGGAGCCGGAGATCATCGAGAATGGCGCGGCGTATCTGCGGATTGTGGCGTGGAGTTATCCGCTGTCGGCATTTTCCACGGGCTATCTGTATCTGATGCGGAGTGTGGAACGCGTGCAGATCGGAACCGCTGTTCTCGGCACGTCGCTGATCGTCAATGTGATTCTGAATGCTCTGCTGATCTTTGGGCTGGGGCCATTTCCGGCGCTGGGGGTGCGCGGAGCGGCTCTGACGACGCTGCTCACCCGCTGCTGCGAATTTGTGGCGGTGCTGTTTTACAGCGGAAAGATAAACCGTGAGGTGTGCCTGCGTCTGCGCTACTTTATTCACATGGATCCGTTGCTTCTGAGGGATTTCCTTGTACTCGCCACGCCGGTGGTGCTGAACGAGACGCTGTGGGGTGCGGGAATGTCGGCCAACGCCGCGATCCTCGGGCAGATGGGGAGCGCTGCGGCTGCCGCCAATTCTGTGAACCGCGTGATCCGGGAGCTGGTGATGGTGCTGAGTCTGGGACTGTCCGCCGCGACTGCCGTTCTGGTGGGCAAGGCAATCGGAGAAAAGCAGATGGAACTGGCGGAGACTTACGCGAAGCGCATGATCAGCCTGAGCTTCTGCGTGACGCTGGTAGCGGCTGCACTGATGTTCCTGCTGCGCCATAGCATTGTGAACGCCATGTCTCTGAGCGTGGAGGCGCAGGACTATCTGGAATTTATGCTGATTGTGCTGACATTTTACAGCCTGGCGCAGTCTCTGAGTTGCCCGATCATCGTAGGTGTGCTCCGGGGCGGCGGGGACACCCGCTTTGGAATGATCCTGGAAAGCTCGGCGCTGTGGATTGGTTCGGTTCTTCTGGGCGCAATCGGGGCGTTTGTATTTTGCCTGCCGGTGAAGGCCGTCGCATTTCTGCTGATGCTGGATGAATTTATCAAGCTGCCTTTTGCTGTGTGGAGATATCGCAGTAAGGTGTGGCTGAAGGATTTGACGAGGTAGTGCCGATAGAGCTTCATAGACCAATAATTTGTCTGCCTGCCGCATATATTCAGGATAAGAGTATATGCGGCAGGTTTTTTATTTGGATAAGAAGAAGCTGGAACTTTTGATGTCTGTCGTCCTGATTCTCTGTGCCTGTGCGCTGGCTGGACAGGGCTGGCAGCGAGTATCCCAGATGCAGGTAGAGGTGCGTGTGGAGAATCCGGTTGTGGTGGTGGACGCGGGGCACGGCGGAAGTCAGTTGCGGGGAATAAGAAGAAAGGCAGCCGCTGTCCCGAAACGACTCGTCAAGTCCCTGAAAAAATGTGGATGATCCGGGGCGTTCTGCCCCGGGCGGTCTCTGTCGAAACGGAATATCCAAATATTGAGCAATCTATAGTTTTGTAAATTTTCTTATTGAATATTCAAATGTGACGGTAAGTCTACCGTCAAGAGTAATGCAGGATATTTTATTCTATAAATTCATAAGCAATGGTTTTCCCGGTTTTTGCTATATAGTTATCTATAGATGTCTGAATCACGGGAGCCAATGATACATCTTGGATATGGATATACAAATCTTCTTTTGCACGGCTACAAGCAACATAGTAAATCCTTGTAAGCTCATCTCCCGGCGTTTCGTTCATTAGTTGTGGATTCAAATATAAATCACGTATTTTAATGTTGTCATTTCTACTCGGAGTAACACTAACAACCACCTGATTCCATTCAAGTCCTTTAGCCTGATGCACCGTCATATATTTACTATTTTCAGAGAAAACTTCCGTAAATAGCTTATATGATGTCTCCCAGTTAAGAGCAGACACGGCGTTTTTTAACTTATCTCTAGTTAATTCATCAAACAACGGTATAACAAAATCAGAACCCAAAATAGAATCTTTCAAATCCTTAAAGTCAGGCTTTCTAATTTCATTATTAAATTTCTGAATGATTTCACAAGTACAGCTTTGTTCATTTACACCATCAAAAACATTATCTGAAAGTTTTTTTATTTGAAATATTATCTTTGGTGTAATCCTGTGCATATCGATAACCGTAAACAACTTAAGGGCATGAATAACATCTATAAATGATCCGTTTACATAACTCTCCCACAATTTAAAGATAAACCGAAAAGCTCTAACCCACGGAACATTGTTATGCTCAACAATTTCATCCCTTATCTGAATTGGAGAATTATAATACGAGTTATAAATATCTTTTAAAAATTTAACCTGTTCTTTGTCTACTCCCTGTATATAATCAAAAGCAGCCGCCCATCCTCGCGTAAGCACAACTCCGTTCTCATTAAGGACACTATGAATGGTACTATAAATATTTTGCGATTGTCCAACAAGGAAGTGAATTTTCTTTGCCTCTGATAGCTTTTTCTCTTCTTCTGTTTTATATGGCCGGATGCTGACTTGAACAACATCGCTGTCTGACTGCCGTAGAAAATCACAGAAATTCACAATATTTTCAGTTGAGCGTCGATTCCCATTTATTACATACTCCGTTAAGGATCTGTTTCCTTCAATATCAAAATTCATAAAATCCGTCGGTTTTGCACCCTGGAAAGAATAAATCGACTGCGCGATATCTCCAACCACACCAACAATGGTTGACTTCTGGCCAATCAATTTTATCAACAAAGTCTGTAGCGGGTTCGTATCCTGAAACTCGTCTACGAACACAAAAGGAAATTCAACCCGTAAAGCATATAATGCTGTAGGATTAGTTTCAAGGATTCTATAACCAAAATAGAGTATTTCATTATGAGTCAATTTTTTGACATACGACCAGATGAATTTTTTTATAGGCTTTTTATGGCAAGTATCTATTTTAGAGGATGCTTTCAAAATATAATGCCGTTCGGTATCTTTCACTGACGAGACAAACACATCATTATCCGTTTCCACTTCCCCCATTATTTTTTTACTGTATCCAAATCCATCATTTGAAACTTCTATAGACAACTCTTTGCCGATAAAATCAAAAATCTCATTTTTATCGACACCGTGCAAAATCCCCAAGCCTTCCACCTGAGAAGATATATTTCCACGATTGCTTACCTTAATTCCGAAGTCGGACAGCATAATATCCCTCAGATCTTGCTGAAACGGTTGAATTATGTGCTTAATAATAAAGCTATGGATAGTATACACCTCAACATGTTCCGTAAAATCATCAAGGCGTCTTTTGATTTCATCAACAGCTGCATTTGTATAGGTAACACACAAAACTTTCCTCTTTCGACTTTGCGTTATCAACGGATTCGTTGCAATAATATTTTTCACATTTTCCACCAGAAAGTGTGTTTTACCGGCACCTGGACCCGCATATATTTTCATGTGATTTTCTAACTGTTCCGATGTAAAAATATCCCCTGATGTCAGCTCAATAGCCATGCCAAGCCCTCCTTGATATACTGCGGGACCACTATTTTCGATGAACCGTCCTCATCCGTAAGACCATCATCCGTTAAGATTTCAAGCGCGACAGCTCCCTTTTTAGACTTTGCGTAATGGAAATATATTTCTGCAAATATCAGTTTTTCGTACTCTACAGCCTTATCTGGTGAAGTATCTTCTCTGTTCTTATATGCCTCAATATACTTTTCTATGGGTTTACGTGCTCGTCCATCCATTTCTTCAATATGAGCATCCCATGCGGAAATGTCAAATCCATACTTATCAAGGAAGTCACATACAGGCGCACTAACCGCTTTTTTAAATAATAATTTAGCAACAGCATCATTTCCCATGTTTTCAAGGAAAAACTCATCCTCAAATGTTCTCCCGCCCTTAAGCTGTGTCCGAATATCGAGATTATCAATCGGATAATCTCTTCTCAAATCCGCAATATGAGTCGGTTTATCTCCCTCATAAGCGGAAAAGGTAGATAACTTATCTGTATTTATCCATTTAAAATCTTTATCAGTAATGCATAACACCTTTTTTTCAACAGCATTTCCATTAAACAATTCTACAAAATATTTAAAATGCTTCCCTCCGATTTCAACAATCGAAACATGTTCATCTTCATAAGGACATTCACATATTTCCATAAACAAAGGCATTAACAATTTTTCAGCAATTCCTTCTACCAGAATAACTCTATCAGAGAAAAGCATGTCCGAACGGGTAACATCAAGAAACTTTGTAAGGTGAGCTTTCGCCTCCGCCTTATCTTTACTATCTTTCACTTTATCAGTAAACTGTTCCCGCAAGCTTTGCTGTGTGCAATCCGGGGCACTCCCATTTCTTCTATCGTAAGCAAGCATAAACATATTGTCTATTCCAGCGACCGCAGAAATATTGCTTGAATGTGTTGTTACAAAAATCTGTTGATTCAAACCATCATTGTCATCTAAATCTCTCAAATATTTAAAAAGCTTATATTGCATCGCAGGATGAAGATGTGCTTCAGGTTCCTCTAAACAAAGGATACGAAAGTCCTTTCCTGGACGCACCTCCGTCAATTTTATAAGCATATAAATATCAATCAGATTATTGTAACCAAGTCCATTATATTTAAGAGGTAACGTATACCCGCTTTTTGTATCCCTTACCTCTGTTGTATATGTATCAGCCAAAGAAAAATCAGCATTAATTCTCGATGCAATTGACACGTTTCCTTTTTCAAGGCCAATAGCATTCTTTTCATTTTCAAACAAATCAGACAATTTGGTGATAGATGGCGACAATAATTTTTCTATGTCCCCGGTTACACCGCGCTTAAATTTATCATATTCAGCAGCATAAGTAGAATCTTTGGTAAAAGAAACTATCTCCTGCCTTGTTTCTTTTCTCACCTCATCACTTGTACGCTCAGCTCCAATAAAGCGAATATCAAATATGTCCGTTACTGCTTTCTGTTCTGCTTTAGTATCACTGATCCCATTTGTGTAATTCCAAGAGTAATATTTCTCTACAAACCGCTTTAATACTGATGGTCGATTGTAAAATGAAGTTGAACACCTAAAAAATCCATAGCGATTGAA
>JAJQBC010000089.1 GCA_021203465.1 Lachnospiraceae bacterium
TACAGAACCAGGCATCTGTAACAGTAGATGGAGCGGCGGTCAGTACGAACGTGGTGAAGACCTATGTGGAGGAACCATCGGAGGAAACCATAGTGACAGTTTTGAGTGTACAAACCGGGGATGACAACCATCCCTTCCTGTGGGCGATAATTGCCGATATCGCGGCGCTTGGAGTCTGCGGTTTCGGAGGTTATGCATTCTGGAGACGCAGGAAAGACAGGTGATATGGAAAAAGAGATTCTGAAATGGGCGGCGAAAGGTCGCCCTTACATAGAGGAAAGTGCTTGTGATTCATGGGTGCAGAAGGTATAATTCAGAGGGGAGCGCAGAAAACATGAGAATTTTAATGCTTGGAAACAGCTATATTTATACAAATAATATGCCCCAAATGGTTGCTGAAAGAACCGGTGCGGAGGTCGTGCATCACACGCGCGGCGGCGCAAGGCTGGCAGAACAGCTCAATCCTAAAACAGAGATGGGGGAAAAGACGCAGAAAGCACTCTCAGATGAACACTGGGATTATGTGGTGCTGCAGGAGATGAGCAATGCCCCGGTGAAAAGCAGAGAAAATTTCCTGCAATCTGCCACGGCGCTTTGTGATCAAATCCATGTGGCAGGGGCAAAACCGGTTCTTTATCTGACATGGGCGTATCAAAAGGATAGTTCTCAGATGAAGAAGTCCGGACTGGACTACGATGAAATGTATCATGGGCTGCAGGAGGCATACCGGGAAGCGGCGCTTATCGGTGACGCTTTGATCGTGGATGTGGGAACGGCGTTTTATCAGCAGAGTGCATATCGAAATCTTTATGCGGATGATGGAAGCCATCCGAATGAGGAGGGTTCCAGGCTGGCAGCGGAAATCATTGCGGCGATCATAATGGAGGATCGAAAATGGAATTAGTAGAAGGAATTTTAAACAGGAGAAGCATCCGTAAATTTACGGACGGGCACATAACAGATGAAGAACTTCATACGATACTTCGCGCGGCGATGACAGGGCCTACCTGTGCGAATACGCGTGACTGGAGTTTCCTTGTTGTGAGAGACAAAGAAACGCTGGGGAAAATGGCAGATGCCAATGGCAGGCCGGCGGAGCCGCTTCGTCACTGCGATATAGGGATTCTCATTCTTGGTGATTTGGAGCGAGCATTTGCACCTGCGAAAGATTACTGGGTGATTGATGGTGCAATCGCAGGACAAAACATGATACTTGCGACGGAGGGGCTTGGCATTGGCTCCGTGTGGCTTGGAACCTGGCCGCAGATGGATCGCGTAGAGAAGCAGAGAAAGCTCTTCTCGTTGCCGGATACGGTAATTCCGCACTCTGTCATCGCGTTTGGATATCCTGCTGAAGAAAAGACTGGAGAACATCCTGACTATGAAGAGAGTCAGGTACATTTCGAGAAATGGTAATCAGGTAAGCAGACCCAATAAAGGGGAGGGAATATGATGAATTATGAGATCAAACAGATAGGCAACCAGACATGGGCTATTGAAAACCAGGGGGTAAGATTTTTTCTGCTGACAGGCTCACAAAAAGGGCTTTTAATTGACAGCGGTATGACTACGAAAAATGCAAGGGAAATAGCAGAATCTCTTACTGATCTTCCGCTGCAGTTGATCAACACGCATGCGGATATAGATCATATCGCGGGAAACGATGCTTTTGATACAGTGCTGATGCATCCGGCTGAATACGTCAATTATTTTTGGAAGGGTGCATCCCATCCGGCACCGACGCCTGTGTGGGATGGCGATATCATTGACCTTGGCAGCAGGCCGCTTCGCGTTATCACACAACCCGGCCATACTCCCGGAAGCATTGCGCTTCTGGATATAAATAAGCGGGTGCTTTTCAGTGCGGATTCTATACAGGACGGCGAAATTTTTCTCTTCGGTCCTATGAGGAACCTGATCGGTTATCGGCAGAGTCTGGATAAAGTATGGGCGTGTCGGTCGGAATATGATAAAATTTTTCCGTCCCATGCATCCTCTCCGCTGAAGCCGGATATCATTCCCGGCCTTATGGTGTGTATGGATCAGATCCTGACCGGAGAAGCATCTTTCCAAACAGGCGAGAAGTTTGGTATGCCGGTGAAAATTTACGAAATGGGGACAGCAGTGTTTCTTTGTGGTAAAACCCGGTGAAGAAGGAATTGAACGACTGGCTTTCAGAGAAAGAAATCCTTGTAGTTTTCAAATCGGGAAAAGGATCAGATAAAACTGAACGAAAATCTGAGGTAACAGTATGGAATTAAAACTGCTGAATGAAGATTTCACCGTATGCAGAGTTGAAGATTATTCGCTTGTAAATTCAACCGCAGAATATTATTTTACAGGGAAAACGACGGAGGAAAATTCACTCGTATGTCTTACGAGAGATGTCCCGTCAAATGTAATTCAGCGTGATGATGGATGGAAAGCCTTCTGTATCCAGGGCGTTCTGGACTTTTCTCTGGTTGGGATATTATCCAGAATTTCAGCAGTTCTGGCAGACGAAGGCATCTCAATTTTTGCGGTATCCACCTACAATACGGATTATATTTTTATAAAAGAAAAGGATTATCAAAAGGCTTTGGATGTACTCGAACATTTTGGGCATGCCATAATAGACAGATAATTATCCCACTTTTTCAGATGACACGCTATACATAGACAGTCTCAGACAACCGCGTCCGGGGCTGTTTTTTATTGCCCAGGAAAAGGAGGAAAAGAGAGTGAGCAAATTAGTTCTGGCCGAGAAGCCCTCGGTCGCACAGAGTATCGCCAGGGTGATCGGAGCCAACAGGCATGGCGATGGGCATCTGGAAGGAAACGGGTATGTGGTGAGCTGGTGCGTCGGCCATTTGGTGGAGCCTGCCCCGCCAGAAGCTTATGGAGATCAGTATGCGAAATGGCGGAAGGAGGACCTGCCGATCTTCCCGCAGCCATTTCAGTATCAGGTGTCTTCATCCACAAAGAAGCAGTATGGAATACTGAAGAAACTGATGGAGCGCGGGGACGTGGAGAGTCTTGTGTGCGCCACGGATGCAGGAAGGGAAGGGGAACTGATCTTCCGTCTGGTGTATCACCAGTGTGGGTGCAGGAAACCGTTTGAAAGGCTCTGGATTTCCAGCATGGAGGACAGCGCGATCAGGGAGGGATTTGCGCATTTAAAACCGGGAAGCGAGTATGATTCCTTATATGAAGCGGCTTTGTGCCGGGAGCGCGCCGACTGGATTGTCGGGATCAACGCTACCCGGCTTTTTTCATGCCTTTATGGAACGACGCTGAATACTGGCAGGGTGATGTCTCCGACGCTGACGATGACGGTGATGCGGGAGGCCGCGATCTCCGCGTTTCAGCCGGAGCAGTTCTATACGGTGCAGCTTTCCATGGACGGCTTTACAGTGTCCAGTGAGCGGATGAAGGAGCGTGGACAGGCGGACATACTGGCAGATGCCTGCAGAAAAGCAGGGGCAGTTCGTGTAGAAAAGGTCACGCAGGCGGAGAAGACCGAAAATGCCCCGGCGCTCTACGACCTGACCAGCCTCCAGCGGGAGGCAAACCGCCAGCGCGGTTACACGGCGCAGCAGACGCTGAACTATGTCCAGAGCCTGTATGAAAAGAAGCTGGTCACTTATCCCCGCACAGACAGCCGATATCTAACGGATGACATGGAGGCAGCGCTGCCGGAACTGGTCCAGACGGTTGCTGCGTCGTTATATCCGGATGCCGGGGAGCTGCCAGTCAATACGGAGCAGGTCATTAACAGTAAAAAAGTGACGGACCATCACGCCATTATTCCTACGAAAGAATTGCGGAAATGCAATTTCCAGGAGCTGCCAAAGGGAGAGGCTGCAGTCCTGCAAATGGTCGCGCTACGGCTGGTCTGCGCGGTGGGGGACGCTTGCCGACATGCGGAGACAGCGGCAGAGCTTTCCTGCGCGGGTGCGACATTTGCGGTCAGGGGAAAAACCGTACTTGCGGATGGCTGGAAAGGCCTGGAGCAGAAATACAGCGGCAAGAAGGCGGCAGGGAGGAAAGCATCCCTTCCGGTTTTTGAAGATGGTGATACGATTCCGCTTATCTCAGTAGAAGTAAAGGGAGGGACAACGACGCCGCCGAAGCATTTTACAGAAGATACCCTTCTTAGTGCCATGGAGACGGCGGGAGCCGGGGATATGCCGGAGGGAGCAGAGCGTAAGGGCCTTGGCACACCGGCTACCCGTGCCGGTATTATCGAAAAGCTGGTGAAGAAAGGCTTTATTGAAAGAAAAGGCGAAAAGAAAGTGAAATATCTGATTCCCACGCAGAAAGGGATAT
>JAJQBC010000028.1 GCA_021203465.1 Lachnospiraceae bacterium
AAGGAGGAAGACGCGGATGTATGAAATCATTCCGTCTGGCAGATTCAGAAAAGATTACAGGATCGCCCTCAAACGCGGATATAATATGAATCTGTTGCAGAGAGTAGTGGATCAGATTGCAGCCGGGAAACCGCTTGATAAGAAACATCGGGATCATGTCCTGAGTGGAAATTTTAGCGGGGTTCGAGAGTGCCACATAACGCCGGACTGGCTGCTACTCTACGATATTCATGAAGAGGAGCTTGAGCTTCTTTTGCTCAGAACCGGGACACATAGTGATATTTTTTGAATAAGCAATCTGAAAGCAGGTGCATAGTGCAGTCTGCTTTTTTTGTGAAAAGTTATGTCAAATGTTGTGTCAAACTCAGAACCGGGAGCAAGAGGAAATCGAAAAAGGCTTGAAACCACCCGGCGGCCGAAAATGATTGACATTTTATCAAAATAAACTGATAATGAAGAAGTAATATCCGTTGATCCTTAAACCTTCAAAATTAAAAAGATTCTTGCAGTCTGAAACAAATCACATAAGAAAGGAATTGCTATGAAGAACAGGAAAAAGAGTATGTTCGGTATGGAGAAGACAGTAATTACCATTTTGACGCTTGCCCTTGCGGTACTCTTGGGATCGGGCGTCATGACGGCATCGGAAGTGCAGGCAGAGGAATCTGTGTCCGGGGGGGGTACTGAAGCCGTAGAAACGATGGGAGAGGAAGGCGAAGGCGGAGAAGAGGGAGCAGAAGAGGCAGAAGACGGGGAGACAGCGACTGAGGAGACGGAAGCGGAGGAAACCGAAGTCGTGGAGACGGTAGTCGAGGAGCAGGCGACCGTGATGCTGATGACTGCAAATGCGAATAGTTATGTGGCCTATATCGGTGACACGGGATATACGATGCTGGCAGCGGCGTTTGCGGACGCGGATACGACGGGCGGTGCGACAACGATCGAACTTGCGGCAGATGTCGATCTGGGCAGCGGGACGGTGACGATCCCCGACGGCGCTGATGTGACGCTGTACGGAAACGGATATACGATCTCCAACGTCGGAAAGATACAGGTGGGCGCAACAACCACCGGCGGGGCGACGCTGAATCTGGGAAGCGCGGATGGCGGCACCAAAAACGAGCTGACGATTAGCGGAATAGACAATAATACGAACGCGATGATTTATGTCTGTTACAGTACGCTCAATATGTATGACGGTGTGACGCTGACAGGAAATGAGAATACGTCGACCGATGAGAATAATCAGGGTGGAGCCATTTGTGCCAATCATAGTCATTTTTATATGTATGGAGGAGTCATTTCCGGTAATAAAAGTGAACAGGGTGGAGGTGCATATATATTTGGTTGGAATGACGCTTTCTTCACGATGAGTGGAGGCGAGATCAGCGGGAATACGACAAACGGGTTTGGTGGAGGTGTGTTATGCGGTGGAGCCAGCACTGTCACTATGAGCGGTGGTGAAATCAATGAAAATGAAGCTGGCAGATACGGTGGTGGCTTGGCGGTTATGAGCTTTTATAGCAGTAGCATGGATAAACATTACTACACCGATTGTGAGATCAATGGTGGCGAGATCAGCAGCAATACTGCCGGAAGCAGTGGGGGCGGATTATATTTTTATGGCAATTCTTTTACCATGAGTGAGGGAGTGATTACGGATAATGTAGCTGGAAACGCCGGAGGTGGTATATACATAGGCTTGTCGAGCACTGAATGTGATAACTTAGGAACAATTACAGGGGGAACCATTTCTTTAAATCAGTGTACATATTATGGAGGAGGAGTGTATGTCCATGGTATAAGCGGAGCAACTCTTAACGTGAGCAATATTTCAATTTCGGACAATAGTGCGAGTTATGGAGGAGGTTTGGCGATCTACGCTGACACTAGTTCACTGACCTTTACCCTGAGTAATGTCACGATTTCCGATAATAGTGCGGGTGATGTTGGAGGAGGAGTATTTGTCTATCAATCAAGTTTTATAATGAATAGTGGATCAATTAGTGATAATGAAGCAATTAGTGCTGGGGGAGGTATATATGCCAACAATTCAAGCGTTGTAATGAATAGCGGATCGATCAGTGATAATACAACAAGCAGTAATGGAGGAGGTATTAGCTTAATCCGAAGTACGCTTAATATGAGCGGCGGGGAAATTACCGGTAACAGTGCAGTTGGTAATGGCAGCGGTGTACGGGTTAATTCTTCTAGTACTTTCACTATGTCTGGCGGGGCGCTCTCCCGCAATAAAAGCACTGGCGGCAGCGGCGGTGGAATTCAAAATGAGGGTACGTTCACGGAGAGCGTTTCCTGCACGATCCATAATAACACTGCGTCCACGTCCGGCGACGACATCTACAACACCGGAACACTCACTCTGCAAAGCGTATACTCCGGCCTGACGCTGGACGCTTGCCAGCACGCGATCACCGGCTGGTATTACGATGGACTCGGCGACGGGGCGCTGACGACCAGATGGCTGTCTCATGTGACTACGGAAGACAAATACTGCATTGAATATACGGTATCGACGGCTTCAGTCTCAGATTCTCTGGCGCTGAAGGCTGCCCACGGCGGCTACCACACCATCACTGTGAATTACCTGCAAAATGGGTCGAGTACGGCGATTGCGACGGCTACGACCGTATCCGTTGCAGACACGGATGCGTATACCGTGTCCCAGAAGAGCATTTCCGGTTATACTTATGTGAGCGCGGACCGGTCGCTGACGGTCGATGCGACGACGGACAATGTGACGATAACTCTATACTATGAGGTAAGTACCGAAGAAACGGAATCTAATGATAATTCTTCAGCTGATTCAGACAGCGACGACAGAGAGGGCTCGGGTAGCAAGAGTACGAGAACCAAAGCCACAAGCACTCAAACCAGTGATAGTTCAAGCTCGAGCAGTGAAAGCACGACGATCACAGTTGCAAGCGCGCAAACCGGCGACAGTGCGAACCTGCTCCTCTGGGCGGTGCTCATGGCGGCAGCGCTTGCCGGCATTGGCGGCGTGACCGTCTACACAGTGAGAAGGAGGAAGAACTTCTGACAAATATTTTATAGATAGACAATGAAGCATCACCAGCCCGAAAAGCAAATAAAAGCTTTCCGGGCTATACTTTTTCAGCGGCAAAATTTCCCTTGACAGAGATGGAGCGCCCATGTTATGATGCGATGGACATGAGGGAGTAGTTGGCACTTTTTCGGTGTTGCAAGTCAACATACTGATCCTGAGAGGATCTGGCTTGTATGAAATAACGAGACTCATGTATGGCACTGGCTGCCGTACATGGGATTATGGAGGCAGCTGAATCGTTATCAGCTGTCATTTTTTATGGCGGCATACATGAGGAGGAATGCTTATGTTATTGTTTTTCCAGATCCTGTTTACGATGTTTATTGCCGAGATGGGCGACAAGACACAGCTTTTGATGATCGCGATGACCTCCCGCTATAAGCTGCGGGATATCATCATCGGCACCGCCGCCTCGATTCTGGCTCTGAACGCGATTGCGGTCGGTCTGGGAGCGGTGATCAGCGAGCTTATCCCCGGCTGGCTGATCAAGGTTGTCGCAGCAGTCGCTTTCTTCTATTTTGCCTGGTCTAATCTGAAGCAGGAGGAAGAAGGGGAGGAAGAAGAGGCTGCGGAAAAGGGCGGGCATCCAATCCGTGCCGTCTTCGGAACTTTCTTTCTCGCGGAGCTCGGAGATAAGACACAGCTCACGGCTATCGCTTTCGCCGCGAACACAGGCCTTCAGCAGGCGCTCAGCGTATGGCTGGCATGTTCCATCGGCCTTTTCGCCGCGGATCTGGTTGGCATGATGGTAGGCTATCTGCTGGGAAGCAAGATGCCAAAGTACTTCCTGAACAGGCTGGCTTTCGCCATTTTTGCGGTGTTTGGTTTCACTACGATGGCCGAGGGTGCGGGTCTGCTGCTGGGTGAGGGGATGATTCGCTGGTATATCGCCGTGGGCGTAGCTGCTGTGTTTGCTGTGGCATGTTTCATCACCTGGAGAAAGCACGGCGGATGTCCTAATCCATGATCACCTGATCGACGGTCACGAATTCAAAGCCTTCGGCCTGCAGGAGCGGGATGATGCGTTCCACGGCCTGCACGGTACTCTCGTAGCTGTCGTGCATCAGGATGATGTCGTTTTCGGAGGCTTCTTCTGCGACCTGTTCCACGATCTGGTCGACATTTTCGGTAGTCCAGTCGAGCGTATCGATGCTCCACATGACCGGGATCAGATCGAGATCGTCTTCGAGAACCGGATTCCAGGTGCCGAACGGGGGACGGACATACTCCGTCCCCTGGCCGGTCAGCTCCTCGATGAGCTCGCTGGTCTCCAGAATCTCCGCGCGGGCTTCCTCGAGGGAAAGCGTCGTGATCTGCACGTGATGCCAGGTGTGGTTGCCGATCAGGTGACCCTGCGCTGCGATTTCCTTCACAATATCCCCATACAATTCTACATTTTCGCCCAGCAAAAAGAAGGTGGCCGGGACATTTTCCTGCGCGAGCACTTCCAGCATCTGTGGTGTGTAGATCGGGTGTGGACCGTCGTCGAAGGTCAGGGCGATGCGCTTTTCTTCAACCGATGTCGTATGTGCATTTTCTGACTCTTCTGCCGCGGATGAAGTTCCGGTGGCAGGAATTCTGTCACTTTCACATTTGTATAATATTTTCCCGGACAATCCGACAAAAGCGCCGCAAAGAATCAGTACTGTCAGCGCTGAACGCCATCGTTTCATGGAAGCCCCCTCTTTCCCATCATTTCAGTCTATGCTGATGCAGTACATATCATGAGAGCGTCCGCCTGCAGCAGGTCGGGCGCTTTTGAACGTCAACGTCCGGCAAAGGCCTGTTTCTCCTGACTCCTGTTGTCGGATTTTCTCGCAGAGAGAAAGGAGGCATTTATGGCAAATACATATGGGTATGTGAAAGCTTCGATGCGGGATCAGAACGAGGACAGGCAGATGATTGCACTTCGGGAATTGGATATCTCAGAAAAGAATATTTATATGGACAAGCAATCCGGCAAGGATTTTGATCGTCCCAGCATTGTTAGTATCCTTGCATAAGGCACAGCCCATTCTCAGGAGTTTCTGCCCTGATACTGGATAGTGACGACCGTGACAACCTTCTTTTTTTTCATCAATTCGGAAGATGGCGAGATAGTTGTCAACCAGAAGCTGGCGATATCCCTTCCCGGCATAGCGGCCTTCCTGCCGCTCCTGATGCGCCTGTGGAAAGGTATCAAGATCCAAAATGGCGGCTTTGATTCTGCCGGTCTGGCCCTCTGCATTTTCCGGAGAAAGCTTTGCCAGGGCAATGTATTCGTAAATCTGATCCAGCTCGCGGATCGCCTGCGGATTGATCTTTACCCGATATTTATCCAAAGTGTTTTTTCTCCAATTCTGCAAAGACGGTCTCGGCATCTACCGCTTCAGCGCCGTTTTCGATTTCCAGTTCCGACTCATATATGGCCTGATCAATGCGGTTTATTCTGGCAAAGCGGTCGTACAGCTCCGAACTCATGATAACGAGGTCACTGTATCCGTTCTTTGTAATGAAAATCGGTTCCTGTTCTTTGTGCGCAAGTTCTGAAAGCTCACTGGTTTTCCTTAATTCCTTAATTGGTATGATAAGAGGCATTGCGTTTACTCCTTTCTGTGTGTGCAAAATTATATCATAATTATGCCGCCGCGACAATGAGAAAAATCATGATTGTCAGGAAACGGTTTCCTTTATGCATGATCAGCCAATGGATTTGTCGGGAAGAAACGTGGGCGGTGCACATGTATACATGTATAAAAAAATATTGACACCCATCCCGATTTACAATATAATAAAACCAAATTTAAAATTTCAGAGAAAAAAGACAAAGAGTACACAAAGGCGTGACGATATGCTGTTTGTATACTCTTTCTTTATAAATTGAAATTTTAAAGAAGAAATCCATTGGTTGAAAAGGAGGAAATGGTATGAGTGAAAACAAGAAAAAGGCCGCGGGCGGCGGCGCGATTTTAGGAGCCGCGTTCCTGATGGCGACGTCTGCGATCGGACCAGGCTTCCTGACGCAGACCGCGACCTTTACGAGCAGTCTGGGAGCGAGCTTCGGCTTTGTCGTGCTGGTGGCGGTTATCCTGTCGGCGATCGCGCAGCTGAATATCTGGAAGGTGCTGTGCGGCACGGGCTACAGAGGTCAGGACATCGCGAACAAGCTGCTTCCCGGTCTCGGCTACGTGGTATCGTTCATGATCGTACTCGGCGGCCTCGTATTTAATATCGGAAATGTCGGTGGCGGCGGCCTCGGACTGAATACGCTGTTTGGGCTTCCCCTGAAAGCGGGTTATGTTGTCGCGGCAGCGATCGCGATCCTGGTCTTCTGCCTGAAGAACGCGAAGGCGGCCATGGATACGCTGACCAAGGTGCTCGGCGGTATCATGATCGTCGTGATCCTGGTGATCATCTTCGTCGTGCAGCCCCCGGTTGGAGAGGCTCTGAAAAATACCTTCATGCCTTCGTCCGGTCTCACCGCGACTTTTGACCCGATCCTGACGATCCTCGGCGGCACGGTCGGCGGCTACATCACCTTCGCGGGTGCGCACCGTCTGATCGACGCGGGCGTTACCGGAGAAGAAAATAAAGGAGAGATCCAGAAGAGTTCCGTTACCGGTATTATCGTGGCTGCTGTTGTCCGTGTGTTGCTGTTCCTGGCTATCTTAGGCGTTATCGCGAAGAACGCCGGTGTGGAGCTGGATTCCAGCAACCCGGTTGCGGACGCGTTCCTGCTGGGCGCGGGCCAGATCGGCTATCGCTTCGCGGGACTGGTGCTTGCCTGCGCGGCTGTCACCTCTATCATCGGCGCGGCCTACACCTCGGTCTCTTTCCTGAAGACCTTCAATAAGAACATTGATGCGCATGAGAATCAGTGGGTGATCGGCTTCATCGTTGTCTCCACCATCATCATGCTTCTGGTCGGCACGACGCCGGCGGTGCTGCTGGTGTTCGCGGGTGCGTTCAATGGCCTGATTCTTCCGATCACGCTGCTGATCTGTCTGATTGCGGCGAAGAGCAAGAAGATCGTCGGCGACAAGTTCAGCTATTCGAACGTCCTGTGGGTACTGGGCCTGATCGTGGTCGTGATCTCCGGTTATCTCGGAGTCACCACCTTTATCAGCAGGATTGCGAGCCTGTTCTAAGTTTTATGACGTGTGAGTGTGGGGAGGGTGTGAACAGCACCCTCCTTATGCGTAGGAGGACAAAATGCAGAATATAAAAATTGTGGCGGCAGGGGATTCCTCCATCCTGATCGAGTTTGGCAACGAGATTAACCCGGAGATCAACCGGAAGATCACCTCGACGGTGCAGCTGATCCGGGCGCAGCAGATCGAGGGTATCGTGGATATGATCCCTGCATTCTGCTCGCTTCTGATCAATTATGATCCGCGGATTATCACTTATGATCGGATACAGAGCCGCATGGCCGAGCTGGTGAAAATGGATGTGAAGGCCTCGGCGCAGAAGAAGAAGGTGTTCGAGATTCCCGTGTGCTATGGCGGCGACTTTGGACCGGACATTGAGAATATTGCCGCGAACGCGGGGCTTAGTGTGGAGGAAGTGATCAAAATCCATTCTTCCAGCGATTACCTCATCTATATGCTGGGTTTCCTCCCCGGCTTTTGCTATCTGGGCGGGCTGGATGAGCGCATCCACACGCCGCGGCTCGCGAATCCGCGTGTGAAGATTCCGGCGGGCAGCGTCGGGATCGGCGGCTCGCAGACCGGCATTTATCCGCTGGATTCTCCGGGCGGCTGGCAGCTCATGGGGCTGACTCCCGTGAAGACCTACGATCCGGATCGCGAGACGCCGATTCTTCTGGAAGCCGGGGACTATATCCGATTCGTCCCGATTGACCGGGAGGAATTTGACAGGATCAAAGAGCTCGTGGACAAGAATGAATACGAGTGTGTGATCCGGGAAGGGGAGGTGTAGCATGGGAATTCGCATATTGAAAGGCGGCATGCTGACCACCGTGCAGGATCTGGGGCGCGCGGGCTATCAGAGCCAGGGCTTTAGCGTCGCGGGCGTTATGGATGTGCGCTCCTTCAAGATCGCCAACCTCCTGCTGGACAATCCGGAGAATGAGGCAGTACTCGAATTTACACTGATCGGACCGACGGTGGAATTTACTTCGATCTCGATTGTCGCGATCACGGGCGGGGATTTTCAGCCGACTGTAAATGGCGAGCCGGTGGAGATGTATAAGGCGCTCTACATGAAAAAGGGCGATATCCTGAAATTCGGCAGCGCGCGGACAGGCAGCCGGGGGTATCTGGCTTTCGGCAGTTATCTCGATGTGCCGGTTGTGATGGGCAGCCGCTGTACGAACCTCAAGAGCCGCCAGGGCGGCTTCAAGGGCAGGAAGCTTGAGGCCGGAGATTATATTCATTTCCGGAAGAAATGCCAGTATCTGCCGTTTTTCCTGTCGAGAAAGCTGGATCTCCATGAGTTCGACCAGAATGAGGCCGAGCTGCGCGTCGTGATGGGACCGCAGGACGACCGTTTCAGCAAGCAGGGAATCGAGACCTTCCTGAACAGCGAATATACGGTGACCAGCGACTTTGACCGCATGGGCTGCCGCCTCGACGGACCGTTCATTGCGCCGAAGGAGACCTCGGATATTATTTCGGACGGGATTGCCTTTGGCTCGGTGCAGGTGCCCTCGCACGGTAAGCCGATTATTCTGCTGGCGGACCGGCAGACGACCGGCGGCTACGCGAAGATCGCGACCGTGGCGAGCGTGGATATTCCGAAGCTCGTGCAGCGCAAGACCGACCATAAGATTCGCTTCCGCGCGATCACGGTCGAGGAGGCGCAGAAGCTCTATATGGAGGAGCTGCGGGAGCTGGACGAGATGCGGAAGGTGATTCACAAGCCCTGCAAGGAAGTGTTGGAGTGCAGGCTGCCCGCCAAACGGCTGGCGAAGCTGTTCGAGTAAAGATTGCAGGAAAATGGTTTTTAATCGCTCCCGATATTTGGCTGCGGATTGAGAGAGTGATAGTTGATAGAAAAACGAGATGGAGGAGAAGAAAGCATGAATCTCGAAAAGATTGAAGGTCTGGTAAAGATCATAGAGGAGTCGTCGCTGAATGAGTTCACCTACGAGGAAGGCAACGTGAAGATCACAATGAGCAAGCTCGATCATCCGAAGGGACCGCATCCGGGCGGACCGGCTCCGATGCCGATGCCTTATCCGGTACCGATGATGCAGCCGATGGGCGGTGCGATGCCGATGGAGGGCATGATGGGGGCGGCACCCGCGGCGGCTCCGGAGGAGAAGAAGGAGGAGGAAGAGCCGCTGTTCATCACGTCCCCGATTGTTGGCACCTTCTACTCCGCGCCGGCGCCGGACGCGCCTGCATTCGTGAAGGTGGGAGACCAGGTGAAGAACGGCGCGACCGTCTGCATTCTGGAGGCGATGAAGCTGATGAATGAGATACAGTGCGAGTACGACTGCCAGATCGAGGCGGTACTGGTCAGCAACGAGCAGAAGGTAGAATACGGTCAGCCCCTGTTCCGCGTAAAGCGTCTGTAAAGGAGGTCCTCTATGGAATTCCGTAAAATACTGATCGCCAACCGCGGCGAGATCGCGGTGCGGATCATCCGCGCTTGCAGAGATATGGGAATCCGCAGCGTGGCCGTCTATTCGAAGGAGGATGCGAAGAGCCTCCATGTCCAGCTCGCCGACCAGCGCATCTGCATCGGTGAGGGACCTTCCAAAAATAATTATCTGAACATGGACCGTATCATCACAGCGGCTCTGAATATGGGAGCCGACGCGATTCATCCGGGCTTTGGCTTCCTCTCGGAGAACAGCGAGTTTGCCCGCAAGTGCGAGGAGAACGGGATTACCTTCATTGGGCCGGAGGCGGACGTGATCGACCGCATGGGAAATAAGTCTCAGGCCAGAAAGACGATGATGGATGCCGGTGTGCCGGTCGTGCCGGGGACGAGGGAGCCCGTCTACGACGCGGCGGAAGCGCGGAAGAAGGCTGAGGAGATCGGTTATCCTGTGATGATCAAGGCTTCCTCGGGCGGCGGCGGCAAGGGCATGCGCGTGGCGGCTTCGGACGATGAGTTCGAGTTTCAGTTTAACATGGCGCAGCGGGAGTCCGCGAATGCCTTCGGCGACGACACGATGTACATTGAGCGTTTTGTGGAGAACCCGCGCCATGTGGAGATTCAGATCATGGCCGACCAGCTCGGACATGTGGTGGCACTCGGGGAGCGCGACTGCTCCGTGCAGCGCAATCACCAGAAGCTGATCGAAGAGTCCCCGTCCCCGGCGATTACGCAGGAGACCCGGGACAAGATGAATGAGTACGCGGTGCTGGCAGCGAAGACCGTCGGCTACACGAACGCAGGGACGATCGAGTTCATCGTCGCGCCCACGGGTGAATTCTTCTTTATGGAAATGAATACGCGTATTCAGGTGGAGCACGGTGTGACCGAGATGGTGACGGGTACAGACCTCATCATCGAGCAAATCCGCGTGGCGATGGGTCTGCCCCTAAGCTTCACGCAGGAGGAGATTCGTCCCCGCGGCCACGCGATCGAGTGCCGCATCAACGCAGAGATCCCGGAGATGAATTTCATGCCCTGTCCCGGTCTGGTCGAGCATATGCACCTGCCGGGTGGCAACGGCGTCCGCGTGGACACCGCGCTCTACAGCGGCTATCAGATTCCCTCGGAGTATGACTCCATGATTGCGAAGGTGATCGTGCATGCGCCGAATCGCGAGGCCGCGATCATGAAGATGCGCGCGGCGCTGGAGGAGATGCTGATCATCGGGGTCAAGACAAACCTTGATTTCCAGTATCAGATGATGCGCCATCCGGTTTTCTGTGAGGGACGTGCGGACACGGGCTTCATCGAGCGAATCATGCAGAAGGGATCAATTGGGAAGAAATGACTGCTCGCCGAAAGCAGTGGATATACGCAGGGGGCATTGATGCCGACCCTGTGCTTCCGGGAGAACAGACCGGCAGCATATTGAAAAATGAGAAGGGGATAAGAAATTGTTTCGAGTAGATTTAAACAGCGATCTGGGCGAGAGCTTCGGGAATTATAAGATCGGGTCGGACGCGGAAATCATCCCGCTCGCGACCTCCGTCAACGTGGCCTGCGGCTATCACGCTTCCGACCCGATGGTCATGAGCCGGACGCTCGACCTGGCCGGGCAGGCCGGTATCGGGATCGGCGCGCACCCGGGTTTCCCGGATCTGATGGGCTTCGGCCGCCGGGAGATGGCGGTCAGCCCCGAGGAGGGGAAAAATTATGTGCTGTATCAACTGGGCGCGCTCGACGCGTTTTGCAGGACAAAGGGTCTCACGATGCAGCATGTGAAGCCACACGGCGCGCTCTACAACATGGCGGCGAAGGACTACGCGCTCGCGCAGGCGATCTGCGAGGGCATCAAGGAGTTTGACAGTGACCTGATCATGCTGGCGCTCTCGGGCGGCGAGCTGGCGCATGCGGCCATGGACATGGGCCTGCGCACTGCGCAGGAGGTATTCTCCGACCGCACCTATGAGGAGGACGGCACGCTCGTGAACCGCCGGAAACCCGGCGCGATGATTACTGACGAGGATGAGGCAGTTCGCCGCATCGTGCGCATGGTCAAGGAGCAGAAGGTCACGGCGATCACCGGCAGGGACATTCCGATCAAGGCTGACTCCATCTGCGTCCATGGCGACGGCGCGAAGGCGCTCGCCTTCGTGAAGGGGCTGCGCGAGACGCTCACGGCGGAGGGCGTGGAGGTGTGTCCGCTCTCGAGGATCTGTTAAACAGGCGGATATATTTGTGGACGTGGATGATTCTTAATATAAGAGTTCGTCCAATATTTATTTAATAGAAGTGATCTGACTCAGGGGGTGTTTATCAATGTTGATATGATAAACACCCCCTGAGTGGCCTTTCATAATTCTTCGTTGACTTGTACACCGCGATTCGATAGAATAGTTGCGTAGTCGAAGAAAGAGAACGTCCTGAACGGATAACGGACCGACGGGAGGAGAGACGATGAAGAAAATACAGGAACTTCTGGATGCGGAGCTTGGACAGGCATTTCGCGCTGCAGGTTATGATGAAAAATACGCGCGTTCGGCGCTGTCCAACCGACCGGATCTGTGCGAATATCAGTGCAACGGGGCGATGGCCGCGGCGAAGGAATATCATAAGGCGCCGATTCAGATCGCGGAGGCTGTGGCGGAGCAGTTGAAAGGGTCAAAGCTGATCGGAGACGTGCAGGCGGTGAAGCCCGGCTTTATCAATATGAAGCTCAGCGAAGCGTCCCTGAGCGCTTATCTGAATGAAATGCGCATGGACGAGCGCCTCGGCTGTGAGAAGGCGCAGCAGCCGAAGACGATCATCATTGACTATGGCGGACCAAATGTCGCGAAGCCGCTGCATGTCGGGCATCTGCGCTCAGCGATTATCGGTGAGAGTGTAAAGAGGATCGAGCGTTTCGCGGGTCACAGGGTCATCGGGGACGTGCATCTCGGCGACTGGGGTCTGCAGATGGGGCTTATTATCACGGAGCTGAAGGAGCGCAGGCCGGAGCTTCCGTATTTTGATGAGGCTTATGAGGGTGAGTATCCGGCGGAGGCGCCCTTCACGATCACCGAACTCGAGGAGATCTATCCGACGGCCAGCGCGCGTTCGAAGGAGGATGCGGACTATAAAGAAGCGGCCATGCAGGCGACCTTTGAGCTGCAGCATGGGCGAAGGGGCTATCAGGCACTGCTCGGACATATCCTGAACGTGTCTGTGAGCGATCTTAAGAGGAATTATCAGAATCTGAATGTGGAATTCGACCTCTGGAAAGGCGAATCCGACGCGCAGCCTTACATTCCGGATATGGTGCAGCGCATGCGCGACGAGGGCCATGCGTACTTGAGCGACGGTGCGTGGGTCGTCGATGTGAAGGAGGAGAGCGACACGAAGGAGGTGCCGCCCTGCATGCTGCTGAAGAGCGACGGCGCGTCGCTCTATACGACGACCGATCTTGCGACGATTGTGGAGAGGGAGAAACTCTATCATCCGGATGAGATTATCTATGTCGTCGACAAGCGGCAGGAAATGCATTTCATCCAGGTATTCCGCTGCGCGAAGAAATGCGGCCTGGTCGGCGAGGATACAAAGTTCACCTTCCTCGGCTTTGGTACGATGAACGGAAAGGACGGCAAGCCTTTCAAGACGCGCGAGGGCGGCGTCATGCGCCTCGAGTACCTGATTCAGAATATTAACGAGGAAATGTTGAAAAAGATACAGCAGAGCCGCCCGATGGACGACAGGGAGGCGGATAAGACCGCGAAGGTGGTAGGGCTTGCCGCACTCAAATACGGCGATCTGTCTAATCAGGCCTCGAAGGATTATATTTTCGACGTGGATCGCTTCACCTCGTCGGAGGGAAATACCGGTCCCTATATCCTGTACACGATCGTCCGCATCAAGTCGATTTTGAAGAAATACGCGGAGACGGGAGAGAAGGGCGAGGGCGCGATCATTCGTCCGGCCTCGTCAGAGAGTGAGAAAGCGCTGCAGCTTGAACTCGCGAAGCTGAACGGCGTGATGGAGAGCGCCTGCGAGGAGTACGCGCCGCACCGGATCTGCGCCTATATCTATGATCTGGCAAATGCGTTCAATAAGTTTTATCATGAGACGAAGATTCTCGGTGCGGAGGACAGGGAGGCCCGCGCAGGCTGGATCGAGCTTCTGAACCTGACAAAGCGGGTGCTGGAGGTCTGTATCGACGTGTTGGGATTTGCGGCTCCTGAGAGGATGTAAGTTTATGAGCGGAAGAAGGACGCTGTATCAGCTGTGGAGGGCGGTCTACCCGGTTTTACTTTACCTGATCATTCAGGTTGTGGTGAGTGCGATCTTCTCGGTGGCGCTGCTGAGGTGTACAGAATTCGGCTGGATTGACGATTATTTTGCGGCTTATCTGGACAGCACGACGCTGATTCTGCTGATCAGCGCTCTGATCGGCGTTCTGATTTTCGGCCTGCTGTACCGGGACGACATGCTGAGGAGACACATGGAGCCGACAGCGTGGCGGGAGAGCCTGCTCTGGGTGTTGGTCGGCGCGTCCACGCTTGCCCTTCTTGGAAATATGCTGATGAGTCTGACACCGTTCGCGAAAATATCGGAGAGCTATCGGGAGACGAGCGCCGCGTTGGAAACCGGCAGTATCTGGGTGCAGATCGCCTGTGTGGGCTTTGCCGCGCCGGCCGCTGAGGAGCTGATTATGCGGGGACTTCTGTACGGAAGGCTCCGGGAAGTCCTGAGCGCTCCCTGGGCGACTTTCTTCAGTGCTCTGATTTTTGGAATTTTCCACGGCAATATTGTGCAGGGCGTCTATGCGTTTGCGCTTGGAATCTTTTTCGCCTGGCTGATGGAGCGTTACCGCACGGTCTGTGTGCCGATTCTTGCGCATGTGTCTGCAAATCTGTTTGTTACGGCCCTGTCTGACAGCGGTATTTATGATCTGTTCTTTATGAGCCTGCCGGTTTTTCTGCTGGTAACGGCGGTTTGCGCCTTGATTTTTGCTGTGTCGTTCCGACAACTGAGGTTTTGAGACATTTTTATTCTGTAATCGACAAATCCTGACATATATATCGTGTTCATGCTTCTCCGATTTAGGTAAAATATCACTAATAAAACTTACCGGAACAGGAGGAACATGGAAATGAGAAAAACAGGTCAGAGACGAAACGATGCCCTCTCCCGGGCAGGTGCGACGGAGCAGAATTCCTTTCGGACACATACGCGGGATCTTTTGCTGGATCTGGGAATAACGCCAAACTATACCGGGTATTTTTACCTTATCGACGCGCTGGAGATGATTTCGGAAGAGCCGCAGCGGCTTCTTCAGGTCACCAAGCTGATCTACCCGGAGGTGGCCCGCCATTACAGCACCACGGCGTGCGCGGTAGAGCGCTGTATGCGAACCGCGGCGGAGACTGCGTGGAAGACGAATCCAGAATCTATGCAGCGGATTGCAGGTCATCAGCTGTGCAGACGGATGAAGGTCGGCAGTTTGCTCGCGGTTTTGTCTCTTGAATTGTCGTCGTGAGAGTTTCGCTGTTATTCACAGGCATGCTGAAATCTTTTTTAAAAAATTAGCACTCGAGTCTTGACTTGGCTAACAATAAGTGTTATAGTGCGATTAGAACAAAAGAAGATGTCCGCCAATACGGACATCTCTGAATATAAAAGTCGATTGCTCCGCTCTACGAGCTCTCGCAATCGCTGCCTGCATTCGCAATCCGCGCTATCGCGCTACTTGCTCATACAGGTTAGCCTGTCCGATGTCTATGTGTCCTTGCATGCAAGCATGCAGTCCACATAGCCGCCGTCCAGGACTTTTATAGTACGCACAGTTTAAGCAAGGAGGCGGGTGCATATGAATATACAGAAATTTACACAGAAATCGATCCAGGCGGTGAATGAGCTGGAGCATGTCGCGCTGGAATATGGAAACCAGGAAATCGAGCAGGAGCATCTGCTCTACTGTCTGTTGCATCAGGACGAGAGCCTGATCGAAAGGCTGCTCCCGAAGATGGACGTGGACGCCACACTATTTGAGGAGCGCCTCGACGAAGCGTTGAATAAGCGGGTGAAGGTCTCGGGCGGCCAGCCCTATATCGGCCAGTATCTGAACCGCGCGCTGGTGAACGCGGAGGACGAGGCGAAGCAGATGGGCGATGAGTATGTTTCCGTGGAGCATCTGTTCCTCGCTCTTCTGGACAACGCGAGCCCGTCGATGAAGACGCTGTTTCGCGAGAGCGGCATCGACCGGAATAAATTCCTGCAGGCGCTCTCGACCGTGCGCGGTAATCAGCGCGTGACGACGGACAATCCGGAGGCGACCTACGACACCTTAAATAAATACGGCTACGATCTCGTGGAGCGCGCGCGGGAGCAGAAGCTCGATCCGGTGATCGGCAGGGACGCGGAGATCCGCAATGTGATCCGTATCCTTTCGAGGAAGACAAAGAATAATCCGGTGCTGATCGGTGAACCCGGTGTCGGCAAGACCGCCGTCGTGGAAGGGCTGGCGCAGCGGATTGTGCGCGGCGACGTGCCGGAGGGCTTGAAGGAGAAGAAGGTCTTCGCGCTCGACATGGGCGCGCTGGTCGCGGGTGCGAAGTACCGCGGCGAATTTGAGGAGCGTCTGAAAGCGGTGCTCGAGGAAGTAAGGAAGAGCGAGGGCAAGATCATCCTCTTCATTGATGAGCTGCACCTGATCGTTGGCGCGGGTAAGACAGACGGCGCGATGGATGCCGGAAATATGCTCAAGCCCATGCTGGCGCGCGGTGAGCTGCACTGTATCGGAGCCACGACGCTGGACGAATACCGGCAGTATATCGAGAAGGACGCGGCGCTCGAACGCCGTTTCCAGCAGGTGCTGGTCGACGAGCCCTCGGTGGAGGACACGATCTCCATCCTGCGTGGGTTGAAGGAGCGCTATGAGGTGTTCCACGGTGTGAAGATCACGGACTCTGCCCTCGTGTCGGCGGCTACCCTTTCTCGCCGCTATATCTCCGAGCGCTTCCTGCCGGACAAGGCGATTGACCTCGTCGACGAGGCCTGTGCGCTGATCAAGACGGAGCTCGACTCCATGCCGACGGAACTCGACGAGCTGCGCCGCAAGGTGTTGCAGCTCGAGATCGAGGAGGCTGCCCTGAAAAAGGAGACTGACCGCCTGAGCCAGGACCGTCTGGCAAGCCTGCAGAAGGAGCTGGCGGAGTTGCGCGACGAGTTTAATAATAAGAAGGCACAGTGGGACGATGAGAAGCAGTCTGTCGATCGCCTGTCGAAGCTGCGCGAGGAGATCGAGGACGTCAACAAGCAGGTGCAGGCCGCCCAGCAGAATTATGATCTGGAGAAGGCTGCCCAGCTGCAGTATGGCCGCCTGCCGCAGCTGCAGAAGCAGCTTGCCCAAGAAGAGGCGAAGGTAAAGGACAAAGATCTCTCGCTGGTTCATGAGAGCGTGACCGACGAGGAGATCGCCCGCATTATCTCCCGCTGGACGGGCATCCCGGTCGCAAAGCTGACCGAGAGTGAGAGAAATAAGACGCTGCATCTCGATGACGAGCTGCATAAGCGCGTGATTGGTCAGGATGAGGGTATGCAGAAGGTGACCGACGCGATCATTCGCTCAAAGGCCGGTATCAAGGATCCCTCGAAGCCGATCGGTTCTTTCTTGTTCCTCGGACCCACCGGCGTTGGCAAGACCGAGCTGGCGAAGGCATTGGCGGCGAGTCTGTTCGACGACGAGCAGAATATGGTTCGTATCGACATGAGCGAGTATATGGAGAAATATTCCGTGTCGCGTCTGATCGGAGCGCCTCCCGGATACGTGGGCTACGAGGAGGGCGGCCAGCTGACCGAGGCTGTCCGCAGACGCCCCTACTCTGTCGTGCTTTTCGACGAGGTGGAGAAGGCGCACCCGGATGTGTTCAACGTGCTGTTGCAGGTGCTGGACGACGGGCGCATCACCGACTCGCAAGGCCGGACTGTTGATTTCAAGAACACGATCCTGATCATGACTTCCAATATCGGCTCACCGTACCTGCTTGAGGGAATCGACGAGAACGGTGATATCCGGCCGGACTGCGAGGCGAAGGTCATGGAGGAGCTGCGCGCGCATTTCCGCCCAGAGTTCCTGAACCGCCTCGATGAGACGATCCTGTTCAAACCGCTGACGAAGGACAATATCGGCAGCATCATTGACCTGATGCTTGCGGACGTGAACCGCCGCCTGGCCGATAAGGAACTGTCTCTTACGCTGACCGACGCCGCGAAGGCTTACATCGTCGAGAACGGTTACGACCCGGTCTACGGCGCGCGTCCGCTGAAGCGCTACATCCAGAAATACGTGGAGACCGCCGCGGCGCGCTATATCCTCTCTGGGGAGGTCGGTGCCGGCAGCGTAATGACTGTTGATGTCGGCGCGGACGGACTCTGCATCCGCTCGTAAATTTTTTCGAAAAGTGGTTGACTTATGCCCGCCGCCTGTGCTATGATAGACGTATTATGAAATGAAGAAGAGTATCCACTCTCACCTCGGCACAGGCGGTGACCCGGGTTTATACCTTGAATGACAGATGTCCAGAGGGCATGGTCTGTTTTGTGTGAAGTGGATGATTCTTGAGTCCACTTTTTTTATGCGGAGGTAAAAGTCATTAGCGATTTCATGATCAATGAGCAGATTCGGGACCGCGAGGTCCGTCTGGTCGGCCAGAACGGCGAGCAGTTGGGCATTATGCCCGTGAGCGAGGCACAGAGGTTAGCGAGGGAGGCCGAGCTGGATCTGGTGAAGGTGGCGCCCGGGGCGAAGCCTCCGGTATGCAAGATTATCGATTACGGAAAGTACCGCTATGAGCAGTCGCGCCGGGAGAAGGAAGCGAAGAAAAAACAGAAGACCGTCGAGATCAAGGAGGTTCGGCTCTCCCCGAATATCGACGAGAACGACCTGAACACGAAGGTCGGTGCAGCGCGGAAGTTCATCCAGAAGGGCGACCGCGTGAAGGTGACGCTCCGTTTCCGCGGGCGCGAGATGGCGCACACGCAGAACGGCCGGAAGATTCTGGACCTGTTTGCGGAGCGCATGGCGGACATCGCCGTCGTCGACAAGGCCCCGAAGATGGAGGGCCGCAGTATGACCATGTTTTTAACGGAAAAGCGTTAAAATATTTGTAGCAGATTTCACAGGAGGAACAAAGACATGCCAAAAGTAAAGACAAAAAGAGCAGCTGCGAAGCGTTTTAAAAAGACCGGGACCGGCCAGCTAAAGAGAATGAAAGCATATAAGAGCCATATCCTGACCAAAAAGTCCGCGAAGAGAAAGAGAAATCTTCGTCAGGCGACCATCACGGATGCGACCAACGCGCCGACCATGAAGAAGATCTTACCATATTTATAAGGACCGGAAGTTAAGGAGGAGAAGAAATGGCACGAATCAAAGGCGGATTGAACGCCAAAAAGAAGCATAACAGAGTATTAAAGCTCGCAAAGGGCTATAGAGGAGCAAGAAGTAAGCAGTATCGCGTCGCGAAGCAGTCGGTTATGAGAGCACTGGCGAGCTCCTATGCGGGACGCAAGCAGAGAAAGCGTCAGTTCCGGCAGCTCTGGATCGCCCGTATCAACGCGGCGGCGCGCATGAACGGACTGTCCTATAGCAGATTCATGTATGGACTGAAGAGCGCGGGCGTGGAAGTCAACCGCAAGATCCTCGCCGATCTGGCGGTAAATGACGCGGCGGCCTTCACGGTTCTGGCGGACACAGCGAAAAAAGCGCTGAATGCATAGTAGACGAAAGCCCTTGGTTCCGCCGAGGGCTTTTCTGTAAATGAACATGTCTGCAGAGGCGGACATCATGAAATATAAAGTCGTAAATAGCAGAAGGAAAGAAGGAATCATAATGACGAAAGTAGAGATTATCTCCGGATTTCTCGGAGCGGGCAAGACGACGTTGATCAAGAAGCTTCTGAAGGAGGCTTTTGTAGGGGAGCAGGTCGTCCTGATCGAAAATGAGTTTGGCGAGATCGGCATCGACGGCGGCTTCATGAAGGAGGCCGGTATCCAGATCACGGAGATGAATTCCGGCTGCATCTGCTGCTCGCTGGTCGGCGATTTCGGCACGGCGCTGAAGGAAGTCATTGACACCTACGCGCCCGATCGTATCCTGATCGAGCCTTCGGGCGTCGGCAAGCTCTCGGATGTCGCGAAAGCGGTCCGCGGCGTGGCGCAGTCCACGCAGGTGGAGCTCTCAAGCTCCGTGACCGTCGTGGATGGCCTGAAGTGCCGCATGTATATGAAGAATTTTGGCGAGTTTTTCAACAATCAGGTCGAGTACGCGGGGACGATCGTCATCAGCCGCACGCAGAAGATGTCGGAGGAGAAGCTCGCGGCCTGCGTCGCCATGCTGCGGGAGAAGAATGAGAAGGCGACCATTATCACGACGCCCTGGGAGGAACTCTCAGGCGAGCAGATTCTCGCGGCGATGCAGCATCAGGATCTGATCATGAAGGAGGAGCTCGAGGAGATGCACGAGCATCATCATGATCACGATGACGAGTGCGGCTGCGATCATGAGCACCATCACGATCATGAGCATGAACATCATCACGATCACGACGAGTGCGGTCACGACCACGGGCATGAGCACCATCACGACCACGATCATCATGACGACGAGTGCGGCTGCGGCCATGACCATCATCATGACCACGAGCATGGCCATGATCACCATCATCACCATGCGGACGAGGTCTTCTCGAGCTGGGGACAGGAGACACCGAAGAAATACAGCGAGGAGCAGCTGCGCGACATTCTGAAAAAGCTTTCCGATGACGACGAGTGCGGCATCATCCTGCGCGCAAAGGGTATTCTGCCCTGCACGGACGGAACCTGGATTCACTTTGACATGGTGCCGGAGGAGTTTGAGATCCGGCGCGGCGCGGCGGACTACACAGGCCGCCTGTGCGTGATTGGCTCGCATCTCAACGAGGATGAACTTCGGAAGCTGTTTGAGCTGGCGTAAATGAGGTGAGAGCTATGGCGCAAATTCCTGTATTTGTCATACACGGGTTTCTGGAGAGCGGCAAGACCCGTTTCGCCTGTGAGACGCTGGCGGACGATTATTTCTCCGGTGGCGAGCGCAATCTGGTCATCGCCTGCGAGGAGGGAATCGAGGAGTACGAGGACGATCTCCTGAAAAAAAGCAACACTACTCTGGTCGTGCTGGAGGATAAGTCGGAACTCAATGAGAAATTCCTGACGCAGTGCCAGAAGAAATACAAGCCCACGCAGGTCATCGTGGAGTACAATTGTATGTGGACCCTTGACTATCTGCGCGACATGACGATGCCGCGCGGCTGGTTTACGGCGCAGGTGATCACGATGGTGGATGCCTCGACTTTCGATGTCTACCTAAAAAATATGAAGTCGCTGTTTATGGAGATGGCGCGGGACGCGGATCTGATCATTTTCAATCGCAGCGACGAGACGACGCCGGCTGCCACGTACAAGCGAAATATGCGCGCGGTGAATCCGCGGGCTCAGGTCGTCTTCGAGACGGAGAGCGGGGAACCGCTTGAGTTTGAGGAGGAGATGCCCTTTGACGTGAACGCGAACGTGATCGAGATCGCGGATGCGGACTATGGGATCTGGTACATCGACGCAATGGAGCATCCGGAGAAATATGACGGAAAGACGATGGCTTTCAAGGCGATGGTGTACAAGGGTGCGCGGCTGCCGAAGGGCTATTTTGTGCCGGGGCGCAGGGCAATGACCTGTTGTGCGGATGATACGGCCTTTATTGGTTTCCTGTGCAGCTCATCCTATGTCGACCGCTTGAAAAACGGACAGTGGGTCACGTTGACGGCAAAGGCTCATGTGGAGAAACGACCCGAATATCGCGATGAGGACGGTCTCGTGCTTGTCTCCGCGGGACTGAAGAACGCGGATAAGCCGGAGGAAGAGCTTGTATATTTCTAAAGCAGGCTTCAGAAACCGTCGAAAGAGCTGGAAGGAATGACCCTGCGGATTTACCCACGCGTCATTCCTTTTTTGGTCATAAAAATCCCAGACGGTGTTCCCTTTATTTGTTCGCGAACAAAACCTTCAGAAGATTGATCGCCAGCGTTTTTTCCTCGGCAGTTCGATCGTGCATGATCTGGATCAGGATGTTGATGCTGTTGTCGTCGGTGGCCACCACATAGTCGGACAGCAGGAAATCGATGGTGACGCCGAGCCGGTTCACGAGCTTTACCAGCTTGTCCAGCGTCAGGCTCCGCTCACCCCGCTCGATCTGTCCAATGTAGGCGGTCGAGACGCCGACATCCTCTGCCAGTTTTTCCTGTGTGAGATTCAGCCTCAGCCGTTCCTCCCGGACTCTTCTTCCAAGTGCATGATAATCCATTTTCGGTACCTTCCTTTCTACAGCAATCGGTTTAAATAAATAATACATGGAAAACCCTGCGGAATAGAATCTGCGAAATGTGTTATTTGGTGAAACATTTCCTCCATGCGCTGTAATTCTAAAAAAATTATAAACAATTTCTAAATTATTTTCATCAGAAAAACTTGTATTTTTGATACCGAAGGAGTATAATTTCAATATCTTTTCGGTATGGATGGAAAAGAGGACAGTTATGGACAGAACGGAAGCGCTGGAAAAGCTGATTACGGCTTTTGAGGCTTATTATGATATAAAAAGAGAGGCCACGGAACCTTTCGCGGCGGAGGCGGAGTTCAGCCTTCACGACGAGCAGTATTTCCTGATTAAGAGCGCGCGGATCAGTGAGGTGGACACGAAGGAATTTGTCTATTTCGCGTCTGTGGAGACGCTCGATATGGAGACGCTCGCCCGTCTGGATGAAACTGCCTGGGAGCGCGGCACTGCAAAGGTGCAGCCGCACGCCGAGCATCGGAACAGCGATGTGATTCTCTATATTCTGGCCGACCACGTCGAGCCGGAAGCGATGACGCAGATTAAGAAGCTGCGCCACTACAAGAGTTACCGCCATGGGTTTCATGGCTGGAGCCATTACCGTTTGGCTGTGATTGAGCTTTCTTCGGGGAAGACGGCCAGCAACCGCCAGGGCCGCGACCAGGAGAAGCTCGTGAACAACATTATATGTAACAGTTCAGAACAGCATTGAAATGAAAAAACAGGCTGTGCTGAATGGTTACTGCAATCCACAAAGGAAGGGAGTAGTAAAAAATGACAGCATTACTTATTATTCTTGCAGCTATCGTTCTGCTCGTCATCGGCTATGTATGTTATGGTTCATGGCTGGCGAAGCAGTGGGGCATCGACCCGAGCAAGAAGACCCCGGCAATCGAGATGGAGGACGGCGTTGACTATGTCGCAGCCCCGTCGGCAGTTCTGATGGGACATCATTTCTCCTCGATCGCAGGCGCAGGCCCGATCAACGGCCCGATTCAGGCATCTGTGTTTGGCTGGCTGCCTGTGTTTCTGTGGTGTGTGATCGGAGGTATTTTCTTTGGCGGTCTGCAGGACTTCGGTTCTCTGTTCGCAATGAAGGAAAATCCGTTGGTGAGATCATCAAATCCTCGATGGGCAAGCGTGCGCAGAAGCTCTTCACGATCTTCGCGCTGCTCGTTCTGATTCTGGTTATCGCCTCCTTCGTCAACGTTGTGGCGGGTACCTTCGCTACCGCGGCTGGCTCCGAGGTGATGTTCGGCATCGTGGCGAACCCGACCGGCAACCAGACGACGGCCATGATTTCGCTTCTGTTCATTGTTCTGGCTATCATCTATGGTATCCTGACGAACCGCTTCGGCATGAAGACCGGCCCGGCGACGGTCATCGGCATCATCGGCATTGTGATCGCCGTTGCTATCGGCCTGAACTTTGGACTGGCTCTGCCGCGTTTCTGGTGGATCGTCCTGATTGGTGTTTACATCACGATCGCGTCCCTGCTGCCGGTATGGATCATGCTGCAGCCGCGTGATTATCTGTCCAGCTTCCTGCTGTACGGTATGATCATTCTGGCTCTGATCGGTATCATCTTCTCGGCTTTCACCGGTTCTGCAACCTTTGAAATCCCGATGTTTACCGGCTGGAGCAATTCTCTGGGAACGCTGTTCCCGACCCTGTTCATCACGGTTGCCTGCGGCGCCTGCTCCGGTTTCCATAGCCTGATCGCTACCGGTACCTCTTCGAAGCAGCTTGCCAATGAGGGCGACGCGAAGGTGATTGGTTACGGTTCCATGCTGATTGAGTCCGCGCTGGGTATCATCTCCCTGATCGCGGTCGGCATGGTCTTCACGAAGTACACGGCCGGCGAGTTCGGTTCTCCGGCGGTTGCGTTCGCAAGCGGTATCGCGACGATGTTTGGCACGGAGTCCCCGTCCTACAACACGATCTACGTGCTGCTGACGCTGGCGGTTTCCGTGTTCGCGCTGACGTCCCTGGACACCGGCACCCGTCTTTCCCGTTTTATGTTTTCCGAGCTGTTCCTGAAGGAGGATGAGAAGTCCTATAAAGACGCTGACGGTATTCGCGGGATTCTGGCGTATCCGCTGGTCGGCACCGGCTTCATGGTTATCGTTGGCTGTGTCCTTGGCGGACTGAGCCTGAGCCAGATCTGGGGTCTGTTCGGAGCCGCGAACCAGCTGCTCGCCGGTATCGCCCTGATGGCGGTTGCCGCATGGCTTGGCAATGTCGGCAGGAACAACAAGATGTTCTATGTCCCGATGGTGTTCATGCTTGTTGCGACGCTGTGCAGCCTGATCCTCACGATCAAGAAGAAGATCGCTCTTATCGGCGCCGCTTCCGCGGCCTGGGGCGACTGGTTCCAGCTGATCCTTGCAGCGGCGATGGTTATTCTGGCTATCTTCCTTGTTGTGGAAGGTGTGCAGGTATTCAGTAAGCAGTCGAAGAAAAACGCGTAAAAAAGTGGTTGACTTGATCGACTTACAATGCTATAATACATATCATTGAGCCGGAGAGGCTCAGCGATGTGCGGAAGTGTCGGAATTGGCAGACGAGCAAGACTAAGGATCTTGTGCTCGCAAGGGCGTGTGGGTTCAAGTCCCATCTTCCGCATAGAGCAGGTATGAATGCTCTTAAAAAATTTCATATGGCTTGCGGAAGTGTCGGAATTGGCAGACGAGCAAGATTCAGGTTCTTGTGAGCGTTACGCTCGTGTGGGTTCAAGTCCCATCTTCCGCATAAGGGAAATCCCCGGAGAAAGTTTTCCGGGGATTTTTTTCACTATTTTTACTGCGTTGTCGCTTGCAGGGTGTGGAGCCCTACAGGGCATTGGGCCATATTCTCTACTGTATTGCCTGCAGGGTGCCGTCTGCCGTGATTTCTGCGCCGAAGGAAAGCTCCGTCAGGCGGCTGTACAGCGTCTCTGGCGTGCTGATAACGGAGAGTGCCTGCCCGCTGCCCTTTCGCTGGCAGGGGACGAGCTGGATGTCAAGAGAGCTGTCCGTCCCAAAGGAGGCCTCAAGGAGCAGCGTCTCGCCGGTCTGGTTGCTGAAGAGGTAGTTGCCGAGGCTGTAGACGATGGGGACGCCGTTATAATACTCGAAGCCCTGAAGCACATGCGGATGGCAGCCGACGATCAGATCGGCGCCCGCGTCAATGTAACCCTGCGCGAGCGTGCGCTGGTAATCCTCCGGTGTCTCGCTGCGCTCGACACCCCAGTGGACGAAGACGATGACGTGGTCATATTCTGCATCGGCTTCCGCGATGGCGGCATTGAGCCGCGTCGGATCGTAGGTCTGGAAAAGTCCCGGCTGGCTGTCGGTCGCATACCAGTCGTAGGACGGGGAGACGCGCGTTGCGCCGAAGATCGCGAAGCTCTGGCCGTTCACGGTATACACCGCTGGTGCGGAGGCCTCGGTGAGATCGTATCCGCCGCCGATGTAGGTGATCCCGGCCTGATTCAGGGTGTCCAGTGTATCGCAGAACGCGTCCTGCCCGTAATCCAGGGCGTGGTTGTTTGCCAGTGTGACGATGTCCGTCCCCAGATCCTGCAGGATGGACACATATTTTGGATCGGTTCGGAAGGTATATTGTTTGCCTTCTTTTGCCTCACCGCGCAGACTGAACGGAAACTCTTCATTTAAGAGAAAAAGGTCTGCGTTCTGCATATGGGACAGCATTTCTGTATCCACAATGGCTGTGATGCCGGAGCTGTCGTAGGCACTAAGATAGATATCGGAGAACAGGACGTCGCCGGCGAAGGCAAGGACAGCGGTGTTGGAAAATTCTCCATCCGATTCGGCCTCTTCATCCTCTTCGACAGCTTCCTGTTCCTCGGTTTCTTTCAGTTCCGAGTCTTCTGCTTCCGAAATCGTCCCCTCTACACTCTCTTCGTTTTCCGCTTCGGCCTTTTCCGCTTCCACAGAGGAGCCTGCTTCGTTCTCGGCGGTTTCGACGATACCCTCCGGCTGCGCTGTGTATGAGTTTGCTTGAAAAAGCAGGAGATATGCAGCCACCAGCAGAATGCCGGACACAAAGCCGATCCCCAGCCCTTTTACTAAATGTTTCATAGATACCTCCGTCTGGAGTATAGCATGATTCTGTGCGAAAAGCTATTTCTTTTGGGGGAAGTGTCTGCTATACTGTCAGTGTGAGTGGACAAAAAGGAGGACAGATGGATGCTGATTCAAAATGGACGTGTCGTGGATCCAGTGACGGGTACAGATGAGGTCATGGATATTCGCATCGAGGGATCACGGATTGCTGAGACGGGAAAAAATCTGGAGTGTGCGGGAGAGCAGGTGATCGACGCGTCAGGTCTGGTCGTTGCGCCGGGGCTGATGGATGCGCACGTGCATTTTCGTGATCCGGGCTATACTTATAAGGAAGATATTCTGACGGGAGCTGCCGCTGCTGCCCGAGGTGGCTTCACGACTGTAGTGTGTATGGCAAACACAAAGCCGGTGGTCGATAATTTGGACACGCTCGCCTACGTACAGGAGAAAGGAGAGAGCGCTGCGGTGCATGTACTTCAGGCGGCGGCAGTCACAAAGGGTCTGCAGGGGCGTGAACTCACAGATATGGAAGCTCTGGCGGATGCGGGGGCGGCCGGATTTACGGACGACGGTATTCCGATTATGGACGAGCAAATTTTGATTTCTGCGATGGAAAAGGCGCGGGAGCTGGGACTCCCGGTTTCACTCCATGAAGAAGACCCGGCGCTGATCGTCGCGCCGGGTGTGCATCGGGGAGAGATATCAGAGCGGCTGCGTTATGGAGGAGCTCCACGCGTGGCGGAGGACGTGCTTGTGGCGCGGGACTGCATGCTTGCACTTCACACGGGGGCACGCGTCTGCATCCAGCATATCAGCTCGAAAAATTCAGTGGAACTTGTACGGCTGGCAAAGCGACTCGGCGCGGATGTACACGCGGAGGCGACACCGCATCATTTTACGCTGACAGACGAGGCGGTTCTGCAGTATGGCACCCGCGCGCGGATGAATCCGCCGCTGCGCACAGAGGAAGACCGTCTTGCGGTCATCGAGGGGCTTCGGGACGGCACGATCGATATGATCGTGACGGATCACGCGCCGCACAGCGAGGAGGAGAAAGCGCGCCCGCTTTCAGATGCGCCAAGCGGTATTATCGGGCTGGAGACTTCGCTAGGGCTTGGCTTGAAATCGCTTGTTGAGCCGGGATATCTGACATTGATGGATCTGATGCGGTGCATGAGCCAGGCGCCGGCAGAGTTCTATGGGCTGATCCCGGGAAGCATTGAGGCGGATGCGCCGGCAGATCTGGTAATTTTTGGGGAAAAAGAGTGCTGGAAGGTGGAAAAATTCGTGTCGAAGGCAAAGAACAGTCCGTTTCTGGGCTGGGAGCTTCCGGGCAGGGTGCATTATACAATTTGCGCCGGAAAAATTGTTTATTCAGTCTGATCTCGAATGCAGATATTCGATATAGCCGCGTATGGCTTCCTTGTCTTCCGGGCTCAGAGAATCGTAGAGCAGGATGAATTCCTGCAGTTCATCGGACTTGGGGATTTCTTCCGGACGCAGTCCTTTGACAAGCTTTTGCAGAGATATGTGGTGAAAATCCGCGATCCGGCTGGCTGTAACGACATCGGGAGATCTGCGGCCATTTTCATAATGGGAGTAGACCTGTCTGGAAATATGCAGTTCGCGGCTGATCGCTTCCTGCGTCAGGCCTCTGTGGTGCCGAAGCTCCCTGAGCGTCTGCCCGAAATCATGGACTGCCATGAAAATACCTCTTTTGTAATATTTATTTTGCGGGAGCGCCCTGGTTCGCCATGTGTGCTCCCGTTTACTGCATATGAGAGGCCGTGCGTGCGCTCGAGAGTCTGCGACTCTCTGCTCCGCCCGGTGTTCCTGTGCGTGACCCCGTCGTGCGTGTGCTCGAGAGTCTGCGGCTCTCTCGCTCACGGGCTTCGCCCTATAGATCCGCCGACTGATCAGAAAAGCCGCAAGCGGCTTTCTGCTCATCCGCCGCCTCTGCACGGCTCATTGCCTACGTGCATTATACCAATTTCCAGGATTTTCCAGAGAAAATACACTAAAATGGAGAATAGATACTAAAAGAGAGAATAAATATTCTAAATAATTGCTATTTTGATACGATATGATGTAAAATGAAGTTCGTGAGAGAGGTGAGGGGATGCATCAGAGAATGACACGATTTCTCTCCGGGCTTCGGGAACAGCTGCTGTTGCTCCGCCTTTGTTTTGTGAAGGTTGAGAAGCCCGGGGATGCCAGAACCCCCGAGCAGATGCTCGGGGAGGTCAAAAAGAAATCAAAGTTTACTTAAATTGCTGTTGTGATATCTGGGGGAGTCTGTCACGTCCTCGGCGAACCAGTCCGGCGGCGTAAAGGTACGCGCAGCCTCCTCAGAGGGGAATTCTACTTCGGCGAGCCAGAGTCCGGGTATGGGCTCTGAAAATTCGTCGAGCTCAATGGTATAGTCCCCAAAGGGAATGAGATAGCGGCGTTTCACGATCCGCTTTCCATCGGCCTTCGCGCGCAGATGCAGGTAGGCTTCTCTGGTGAGAGGAAGATTGTATTCCTCCCGGATCATGAGTCCTTTTGCCTTGTAAGTCAGATAATATTCTTCGTCCTGGCGGCGGACGCGTACGACCGGTTCTGTGCACAGATAAGCCTGTTCGATCTCGTGGGAAGGACAGGAACTGAGATCCGGCGTGCTGCGGATCAGATATTTTCGCTCGATTTCATAATTTTTCATGAGTGACTCCTTTCCCCGTAAGTGTAGCATATTTTGGAAGAACATGCTACAATGATGATATTCAGGGTTTCGGAAGCTTTGCAGAAATCCATAGCATTATCATACAAATTTTCAGACGAAAATATAGGAGGTATCACAGATGGGTAAGGTATATGTATTTCTTGCGGATGGCCTTGAGGAGATTGAAGGCCTGACGGTTGTGGATATCCTGCGCCGTGCAGGCGCGGAGCTGCGGACGGTATCGATCACGGACAAGCTCTTGGTAAACGGCAGCCATCAGATTCCGATCATGGCGGATGTTCGCCTAATGGATACGGATTTTTCCGATGCGGAGGCGCTTGTATTGCCGGGCGGCATGCCGGGCACACTGAATCTTGGAAAGTGCGAGAGGCTGACAGGCCTGTTAGTTGATTTTTATAAAAAGGGTGGCCTCGTTGCGGCGATCTGCGCAGCGCCGAGCGTGTTGGGAGATCTGGGTATTTTAAAAGGAAAGAAAGCAGCCTGCTATCCGGGTTTTGAAGGGCGGCTTGCCGGCGCCGAGGTCGTGTATGACCCCGTAGCTTGCGATGGCAACGTGATCACGAGCCGTGGTATGGGGACCGCGATACCTTTCGCGCTCGCGCTGGTATCCCGGCTTGTCTCCCCGGAAAAATCCGAGGAGATTCGCCGGGGAATCATCTACTGACCGGAAGACATCTGCTGTTCCTGCTTCATGATCATCTTTTTGACCATTTCACCGCCGATCGAGCCGGCCTCGCGGCTGGTCAGATCGCCGTTGTAACCGTCTTTCAGGTCGACGCCGAGCTCGCTCGCGACCTCTTCCTTGAAACGGTCCATGGCAGCTTTCGCTTCCGGTACTGCCATGCGGTTGGTTCCGGACTTGCTGTTCTGATCTGTCATGATTATCACCTCCATGCCCATAGTATCCGCCGAACGGTGTTTTACATACTGGAAAGTTTCGGGAAAATCGGAAAGCTGAATAAAGCGGAAGTTTCTCTTGAACTGTTTTGGGATTCATGCTATAGTAAGCACAAGAAAGGCACTTGCGTGATTAGCTGTCTGTGAGAGCTATCGATAGATGGTTAGCCATAATTTTAATTTATTATTAGAAATAACCGTTCGAGTTTGCAGGCAGGGATAGTTGTTTCTGTGTCTTGTTAGTATCTTTGTCTAAGGCGTATCCCATTTCGAAGCAAGTCAAGCCAAAGTTCGACATTACGATAAGTTCGAAGTCTCCGGTGGGTTAGCCTTTTCCTGGATCTCCTTGTGGGTTTCAATGTAATCAGAGGGTCGCAGCTTAACTCTTGAGAGTTAACTGCCTATCTATTGGTAAGTTCCTGTCCACTATCCAAATTATAGAATGACAGCGGTTCCGGCAATTTATTATCACTTGCTCAAATTTTCATTTTTTATTGTAATATGAGGAGAATGCCTAAAAAGGCGCATGCCCCGATTCGTAAAGGAATGTTGAAAGAAATGAAATGAGCGGACGATAGAAAACGAGCAGAAAATATAGAGCGTAATCAGAGAAGTGTGTCTGGGAAAAGGGTTTCATTTGGAAATACGTCTAAGAACAAAGGCCAGAATAGTGAGGCGCTCATAAAGTTAGAATTACACTTATATGGGTTCACGTGTCTGCTGGCATGAGTATATTATAACCTAGAATTTGATTTAAGGGAGGAAATGTTAATGAAAAAAGTTAGAAAAATCAATGCTGCAAGGGTGTGTTTTGGAATCAGTCGTATAGGATATACCCCATCTAGCGCAATATGTGATATTATTGACAATTCTGTTTCGGCGAATGCCCATAATATTCATGTTATGATTAAAAGGTCGATTGTAAAATGAAGTTGAACACCTAAAAAATCCATAGCGATTGA
>JAJQBC010000149.1 GCA_021203465.1 Lachnospiraceae bacterium
GATTGTCCTCCTCGGTAGGGTTTTGTGTGAACTCTATTCTACCACGGATTCAATTGCTATGGATTTTTTAGGTGTTCAACTTCATTTTACAATCGACCGTTTTTTGTCAACACCAGATACCGCTTACTGTTCCTTGCAATCTCCACAAACCGATTCTCAAGATAGCGAATATGTGCTTTATTTAGGTCCCTGCCAATAAACACCACAGCGGTATTCCAGTAGTATTTCTCTTTCTCGGCCTGAGCATCCCGGAGATGCTGCATCAGTCTATCCTTAACGTTTTCAGCCTCCCCAATGTATACTGAATCAGAACCATCGTCCTCTTTACAAAAAAAGGAAGTATACACCCGGCTGAGTCAGGTCTTCACGGTCGCAGGAAGCAACATCTATCCTTGGAATCTTCAGCGCCTTTCCGTTCCAGTTAGAAAGCTCTGCTGTAATAAGACTATCAGCAGTTCCGTTTACAAGGAACAATTCAATCGATCTTCCGTATGCCATCGTTATGCCTCCTCGTTCTATACTTCAATCTCCAACTGCTCATATATAGCACGATTGTCCATCAAATACTTAAAGCTGGAATTCAGCCTAACCTCATCATGTGAAATCAGCGCATATGTCCAAGGCTTACCTTCATTCTCTGCATTCCACTCAGACACAGCTTTACAATAGACAACAGCCGCTGCATATTTTTCCAGCACTTCTTTGTTGCGCATCTCATTGCTTGCTTTAGTCTCAACCATAAATATGTCTGTATCCGTTTCCACTATGAAGTCCGGCTCATACTTGCTCATACCGCCAGGACCATAGTATATGTTAAATTGTATCGGCGACGGGCGAAGCCACTTCAGAACAGCCCCATCATTCTCAAGTACGATAGCAAAAATACGCTCTGTGTTACTATCGAATTTATATAGAGTATGGCAGGCCTTCTTAAAGCCATTGAATATTTTGCTACGAACTTCACCAGCCGGAATATTGGCACGGAGGTCATAAATCTCATCCGATCGGAACTTGCCTCCGTAGCTGGTTTCAATTCTCGAAAACGGTCGCATTTCCGATGCTTTGAAATGAACCTCATCCCGGTAAAAATGTTCTTTCATCTGGGCATAGATGATGTCTGCTATCGTTTTCTGGCGGTCACGCATAACCTTTTCTGCTTCTTGCTCCGTCAAGTATGTCAGAAAATGTTTTTTTACATCCCCCACGAGAGAATAAAGCAAGTCTGATGTAGCACCATAATCCACGTCATACCGGACTACGATATGACGGATGATTTCGTTTTCGGGTGTATCCACCACGGCTCTCGCATGAAAATCACTGCGATATTCAAAGGTCTGTCCACCTTCTTGCAACTCGGTACCAATCATAGTATCGTCTGATGGATGCCAGTTCATATTTCTGGTATCTAGTGTGAATTCATAGAATCCTTGCTTTACTTCCGTGAAAGGCTGAACCACAGCCTGCGGAATAGGGATGACCTTATCTGTAAGCGCTTGTACACAGGTATCAATAGCTGTCTGTACAACGACAGAAATATCCTCTTGGCGCAGGTTCATCTCTGGAAAACGGCGCATTGTTTCAGCAACAACGGTTTTCTGTACAAGTTCTCTCGCAGCTTCATCCTTCGTTGCATCGAATGTCCTGACCTGCTTATTTAATTCCATCACGGAACGAGCAGTGTAACTGGCAACGAATTGTGCCACCTGCGTAGCCTGCTCCTGAGTTCGAGCCTGATTCGTTCCATACTGTGTAGGCGATTCCCGCACAAAAGTAAGGGCAAGTTGCTCCGTAAAACTATAATCAGATGTCTCTTCATCATAAGTCGTTGGCATTTCAACGGTAACTCTCTGTTCGTCTGGCTCTGCTTCTGCTGCTTCTATATAGTAGACCCGTCGCACAAGTGAATTCGGGTCGTTAGCCAAATTAACGATAGCCTCGTATTTGTCATGGCTCACAATAGAAAGTCTATCAACTTCATCAACGCCTGTACGATTGCCATAAGGGAGTCGCAGTCCTCTGCCAATGGTTTGCTCCGTCAAGGTCTCAGATGCAGAGGCGCGAAGCGGAACAATCGTATATAGATTGGTGACATCCCAGCCTTCCTTTAGCATATTTACATGGATGACAATCTCAATCTTATTGTCTGGCTTCTCTAACGACAGAAGCTGCTCGATGTTTTCGTCTTTCTCTACCTTGCTCTGCGTCGAGTTAATCTCCAGCACCTTGTCTTTATAATAACCACGGAAAAATTCGTCGGAAGTAACATAATCCCTAATTTGCCGAGAATGCTCTGTATCCTTTGCCACGACAAGCACAAATGGCTTCACAAACGGCTTGTGATATGTACGGGCATAAATTTCCAGATGGCTCTTTGTCTCTTCATGCAGACGGACGCCATCATTCAGTTTCTCATGGTCGAGCTGCTCCGGCGTATATTCTTCTGGTCTAAAATCCTTACGGGTGAAGGCAGCGGGGACTTTTACATACTGTCCATCATTCAGAGCATGGGCGAGGGAATATTCATACACCACATTCTAAAAGTCAACCTTCTTTGCACCCTTCTGTATTTGCGGCGTCGCTGTCAGCTCCACGCCGAGAATTGGACGAAGCTCGTTGATAACATCAAAACTCTTGTCTGCATGATAATGGTGGCTCTCATCCATAAAGATACAGAGGTCATCCAAAGATTGCAGGTACGAGAAATAGGACTCACCCAGTACCTCGTTCAGACGCTTAATACGAGCCGGATTACCACCAGTCACCTTGCTGTCCGAATTCAGCTTTGGATATATTAAAAATGTTAATTACCACATCATTCACGCCGAAAGTACCTTGACGAAAATCAGCATAGTTATCCCCATCAATAATACGCGGAGGATTTACAAACCGATCGAGGCCACGGAATACATACTTCGGGTTCCCGGTATTTCCTAAGTCGGCTTTGAGCTTGTTGTAAATCGTCAAGTTCGGTGCCATTATGAAAATGTTCTTGATACCTTTTTCATAATGAAGATATGCAATGCAAGCCCCCATCAGCCTTGTTTTTCCGATACCAGTAGCGAGAGCAAAACATACTGAGGGGAAATCCCTTTCAAATAATGTCAACGTTGGGCATAACACCTTTACAGCAGCTAAGTCATCTCGATAGAAATCTTCTGCCGCATCGGACGCTAATTTATGGAGCAACTTTTCACGCTTTGCATCCGTATCGCAAGTATCCAGCTCTGATTTATGTTCTTGTTCCACCTGTTCCAATGTGGTCGGATTCTTTTGCAGGCTTAATGTGTCACAGAGCCGAGCAAAAATCTCCAAGCTGTCATGTTGAGAAGGACGAAGAGCCAGGGCATTGCTGATATACTTAGAGTGATAGGAATAGAATTTTTCTGTATAGGATTCTTTAATCATTCTCCCACTCCTCCTCATCGCATTCCGGCACATCGACAATATTCAGATTGTAGTTGTCCACTCCATACTCGCACTTATCCAATACGGACTGCGGGATTTTCTTAACTGTGATGTTATCATACCGCTTATTCAATCCCACATCGAAAGCCGGTGCGCATACCAACAAATTCTCATAAGGAGCAACGTCAGCGGCAAGGTTGTCAAGTGCCGCAGTCGTCAGATATTGTGTCGTCACATACAAAAAGCTGTTGTCCTGAGAATAGGCTTGTTTCCAATAAGTCTCCGTACTGGGAGCGTAAAAATACCCATTTACTTTGGCGACCGCCGCAACAAGCATCTCCGCGTTATACTGCTCCGAGAATACCGGATTGCCATATTTATCTTGAACAATTAGTGTTGGAGCAAGCTCGTAGAATTTGTATCCCCCGCCACCTTGCCAATCGACAGATTTCGATATTCCGCCTTGCTCGCCATCAATAACCTTATCAAGCCGAGGCTTGCAGTGTGTATAGCAATGGTCACCCAATTCAATTCCAATCCAACGACGCCCCATTTTATGAGCAACAGCAGCGGTCGTACCGGAGCCAAGGAAGCTGTCAAGGACAAGATCACCGGGGTTGCTTCCGAGCGTTAAAATACGTTCAATCAAACGTTCCGGTTTAGGTGTTGCAAAGATTGATTCGGAATTGAATAATTTAACTTCTTCTCTGGCTTCGTGATTATGTCCAACTTCCTCATAACGCCATAAGGTCCGTGAAGGAACGCCTTGCTTTTTTAAATCGCATAGGAAAGTTTTCTTTTACGGAGTAAATATAGTATGGAATTTCTTTTAATAACACAATATATAGTGTGTAG
>JAJQBC010000070.1 GCA_021203465.1 Lachnospiraceae bacterium
GAATAAAAAAGCAGGAGGATAAATAAGATGGAGGACAAGAGGTATGACATGACCTTCCCGGAGCCGTCCTTGGAGGCGGTGGAAGCGGGCGCTTCCGGAGAGACCGTGGCGGTGGCCGGTTCCGTGGACGAGTCCATGCTCTCCGAGGAGGAAAAAAAGCAGGTGGAGGAATTCGCGCAGAAGATTGATGTGACGAATGTGAAGATGGTCAACTCCTACGGCACGGACGCGCAGAAGGGAATCTCGAGCTTCTCCGCCTCGATCACCGGCAAGGTCAGGACGAAGGATTTCGGGGACGTGGGGGACAGCCTGCGCGAGCTGCGCGTCGCCATCAACAGCACGCTCGTGCCGGAGAAGAAGGGCATTCTGGGCTTATTTCAGAAGGGAAAGCAGAAGGCGACCTACGCGATCGCGAATTACGAGAGCGCTGAGACGAACATTAAGAAAATCGAGAAGGATCTGCAGAGGCACCAGCAGGTTCTGACGAAGGACGTCTATGTCTTTGACCAGATGTATGATAAGAACCTTGAGTTCTACAAGGAGCTGACGATGTACATCATCGCGGGCAAGAAAGCGCTGGAGAGGGCGAAGAGCACGACAATGGCGCAGTTGAAGGCAAAGGCGGACGCCACGCAGGATCAGCTCGATATTCAGAATTACCGGGATTACGGCGATGCCTGCACGCGCTTTCAGAAAAGGCTCTTTGATCTGGAGACGACCCGTTTGGTGTCCATCCAGATGGCGCCGCAGATCCGTCTCTTGCAGAATGCGAATCAGGAAGTGGTCGACAAGCTCCGCTCCGACGTGATCAACACGATTCCGCTTTGGAGGAATCAGATGGTGCTGGCACTGGGCATTGACCATACGACAAAGGCGCTGGACGCGCAGAGTGCCGTCGATGAGATGACGAATGAGTTGTTGCGGAGAAACGCGGAGACACTGAAGCAGGGCGCAATCGACGCGGCGCAGGCCTCGGAGAGGGGGATCGTCGACGTGGAGACGCTGCGGAAGGTCAACGACGACATTATCACCTCCATCAACGAGGTTGTGAAGATTCATGAGGAAGGGGCGCAGAAGCGCGCCGAGGCGCAGGAAGAGCTGGCGAAGATCGAAGAGGAGCTGAAGCAGGCGCTGCTGGAGGCGGGAGCAAGATGAGATGAATAAAGAGAGAAGATTCCGGATTACATTTAACTCTCCGGTGGTACTGAGTATCGTGGCGATCAGCTTCGTCGCGACGTTTCTGAACGAGCTGACGGGCGGCGCTTCGAATGTGCTTCTTTTTATGACCTACCGTTCGTCCTTGTTGTCGCCGCTGACCTGGCTGAGGATGTTCACCCACATCTTCGGGCATTCGGGCTGGACGCATCTGATCGGAAATATGAGTTATCTGCTGCTGCTCGGGCCGATGCTGGAGGAGAAATATTCTTCGCAGACCCTGGCGGTGATTGTGGCGATCACGGCGGTCGCGACGAGTCTTGTGAACAGCCTTTTCTTCCCGAATGTGGCGCTGTGTGGGGCTAGCGGGATGGTCTTCGCGTTTATCCTGCTCTCCTCCTTCACGAATATCCGGGAGGGAGAGGTACCGCTCACCTTCATTCTTGTGGCTGTGTTTTTCATTGGACAGCAGGTGTATGAGGGAATCACGGTGCAGGACAATATTTCCAATATGGCGCACATTGTCGGCGGCATTGTGGGTTCGTTCCTGGGCTATCATCTGAACAGAGGAGAAGGGAGATAATTCATTATGAAATATCTGATCATTGGAGCCGGAGGTACCGGCGGAATTCTGGGTTACAAGCTTACAAAGGGAGGAAAGGACGTGACGCTCATCGCCCGGGGCGCGCACCTGAGAGCCATACAGGAGCATGGTCTTACCGTTCATAAAATCTGGGACGGACAGACGGAGAATCTGCCGGTAAAGGCGACCTCAGCGGAGGACTATCAGGAGCAGCCGGACGTGATTCTAATCTGCGTGAAGGGCTATTCTCTGGACAGTGTGTATCCGCTGGTTCGCAGAGTCTCCGGACCTGACACTGTAGTGATACCGATCTTGAATATTTACGGCACGGGCGGCAGGATGCAGGAGGAATTTCCGGATATTCTGGTGACGGACGGCTGTATCTATGTTTCCACAAATATCGAGTCTCCCGGCGTGCTGCAGCAGCACGGCGAGATTTGCCGCGTCGTGTTCGGCGTGAGAGAGAAAGAGGAGTATCGGCCGGTTCTCGCTGACATTGCCCGAGATCTTGAGGAGAGTGGAATCCGCGGTATTCTTTCGGAGAATATTCAGAGGGACGCACTGCAGAAGTTTTCTTATGTCTCGCCTGTTGGGGCAGTTGGCCTGTATTACCACTGTGCCGCGGGGGAGATCCAGCAGGAGGGAGAGCCGCGCGAAATGTTCAAGGCGATGATCCGGGAGATCGTAGCGCTGGCCGCAGCCATGGACATTTATTTCGAACAGGACCTTGTGGAGGTCAACCTGAATATCCTGTCGGCGCTGGCTCCGGAGGCGACCACTTCCATGCAGCGTGACATCATGGCGGGGAAAGATTCAGAAATCGACGGGCTTGTCTATCAGGTCGTCCGATTGGGAAAACAGTATGGTGTGCCCATGCCGCAGTATGAAAAGGCAGCGGAGGAGTTGTGCCGTGTCTTGCAGGATGGATGAGTCATTGTGCGATTATAAAAAAGTGCTTGCTTTCTATATAAGGCTGGCGTATACTGTGTTTGTATAAAAAAAGAGAGATTCTTCGGGGCGGGGCGCAATTCCCCACCGGCGGTATAGTCCGCGAACCGCTTTTCAGCGGCCGAACCGGTGCGATTCCGGTACCGACAGTATAGTCTGGATGAGAGAAGAAAATGCGAGATATATCTGCGCGTATATTCCGCCCCGGATTTTATGGATCCGGGGCTTTTTATTTTCCGTAAATCATAGCCGGAAGATAAAAGTTTTCTCCAACGGAATCTCCCGCAAGCAGAAAGGAGAATGAAACTATGAAAACCACAACTACCAGCGAAGCAAGATCGAACACAAGGGCGACGGCGAGCGGCAGTGTCCGCACGCTCGTCTGCGTCGGCATGCTCGGAGCGATCTCCGTCATCCTGATGCTCTTTGAGTTCCCGCTTCCCTTTATCGCGCCGAGCTTCTACGAGCTTGATTTCAGCGAGGTGCCGATCCTGATCGGAGCCTTTGCCCTTGGACCCGCGGCAGGCGTTCTGACTGAGCTGCTCAAGATTCTGCTGAACCTTGTCATCAACGGAACCAACACAGCCTTCGTCGGAGAACTCGGCAACTTTATCATGGGCTGCGCCTTCGTGCTCCCGGCAGCGCTCATTTATAAACACAAAAAGACCCGCAAAACCGCGATTCTCAGTCTGGTTGTCGGCGTGATTTTCATGACAGCCGCATCCCTGCTTGTCAATGCGTTGCTCCTGCTCCCGGCCTACGCGGCGGCCTTCGGGATGCCGATTCAGACCTTCATTGACATGGGCGCGGCGATCAATCCGAACGTTGACGGTATTTGGACTTTTGTCCTGTTGACCGTGGCTCCCTTCAATCTCGTGAAGGGTATTCTGGTGTCGATCGTCACCATGTTGCTCTACAAGTACATCAGCCCGATTTTGAAGGGAAACCGGTAGAACGCTTCATAATAATCATTGAGAAAACAGAGCGGTAGAAAGGCAAAACGCCCGTGTCAGGATTGTTACTTAAAAAAAATTGTGCTACAATGGCGTAGCACAATTTTTTTGGAGAAATTTATATGGCTGAGATATTTGAAACATACAGTATGCAGGAAACCTTCGCACTTGGGGAGCAGGTAGGAAGGACGGTGAAGCCCGGCACGGTCATCGCCCTGATCGGCGATCTCGGCGTCGGCAAAACAGTGTTCACACAGGGCGTTGCGGCTGGACTCGGTATCAGTGGGCCGGTGAACAGCCCGACCTTTACGATCATGCAGGTGTATGAGGAAGGCCGGCTGCCTTTTTATCATTTCGATGTGTATCGGATCGGAGATGTGGAGGAAATGGATGAAATCGGCTATGAGGACTGCTTTTACGGGAACGGCGTCTGTCTGGTCGAGTGGGCTGATCTTATTGAGGAGCTGCTGCCCGCGGACGTATGTCGCGTCACGATCGAAAAAGATCTTGAAAAGGGCTTTGATTATCGGCGGATACAGGTGGAGGGGCTTGCAATCTAAATTGATTTTTTGTATAATTAGACGCAATAGCGAATACATGTATACAAAGATAC
>JAJQBC010000019.1 GCA_021203465.1 Lachnospiraceae bacterium
GACGCTATTTTTATATACCAGATAGCGTCACGGAAATAGCGTCACCGGAAGCAGCAGCTTCTTCGTCCGTATTCAGTTTTTTCAGCGTAAAGGTACGTTTCTCCCGGCTCCGGCTGTTCGGAGTGTAGCTGATACCAAAGTCGTTATAGAGTACCGACACATTGACATTCAGCTTTCTGGTCAGGAATTGCGGCTTAATCTGTAAGTCTGGCAGAAGCTCCAGAAGATCAGTAGCGCTCCCTGTCCATTCCCGCCGGTCTTTCATAAATCCGGCGATGGTAATAACAATCGGGTCGGGCGTTCGTTTCAGAAGTTCTTTCTCTGCCTTGGTCAGTTTCCAGAAACAATGCTCCCGGTCAAACTCAAGGCTCAGTTCCTGATCTTCCTGGTCTCTGCCGACAATCATCATCTTAGCGGTGTTCTCCACTCGCTTTTTCTTTTGCAGGATAATCGCGCCGTCCGCAGCACCCAGCAGGCCATTGGTGCCGGAGATCATATCGAAGCTGTCGCTCGCCTCCATGACTGTAATCATAAAATCCCATATCAGACGATACTGCTTCATCATCGCATACAGACATATCTGTTTTGCCGTGTACTGGGGGCGGTTGGCAATCGCCGTCACAAGCGAATCATCCTCCAGAGCATCCAGACGCCGGAGGCAGGCCAGCGCCATCCGCCGTACAGATTTCTCGGTCGGATACTGGAAAAGGTTGTCCGATACAATCCTCTCAACAACCTCATCTCTGGGCAGTCCTTCCATCAGCAGCTTCGCAGTCGTTCTTGTCTCATAGAAGAGGAATTGCTCCCGTGTTATCACAGCACTATAGGGGCTGTTTCCTTTTTGTGTTGCCAGTTTTTTAGATGCCATATATCCAACTCCTATTGTTGAGTGCTTCCTTCATCATCTATCGTCTCCATGATATCGGAGATATTACAATCCAGAGCATTGCATATTTTCATTAACACAGCTGTTGTGATATTTTCTCCCTTTTTCATTTTGGCAAGGGAAGCCGTACTGATACCACTAATTTCTCTCAAATCCTGACGAGTCATATTTTTATCAATCAGCAGCTTCCATAATTTATTGTAACTGATTACTTTTGCCATCTCATAATCTCCTTGCTAATAAGTGAAAAAAATTACTGCGTGTCTTTTAATTCCTTGCGCGTTTTAAGAAAACCATACCTGCCTTCATTGTCATCCATAGTGAATTCTATGATATTTGCCGTACTGTAATCGACATTATCCGGTATTTCGTTTTCCGCTATAATCACCTGATTGGCTCCGCAATTCGCCAGAATACATCTGAACAAAGATTCACGCATACTCGGTGTTGCTTTTTCAGACTCATCCAACTCCATCTTTTTCTCTTTCAGCGATAGAATCGGCGAATCGACAATCAGGAGCCTCAATGTATAAACCGCATTTTCTTCCAGCACCTTCATAAGGCTGAAGAGAACCACTGTATTCAAGTAGGCTCTGTATCCTTTGCCTTCGTATTTCTTTCTCTTGCCATTCACGATTGCATCTGCGGTTTCTATTGACATCCTTGCCGCCGTGCAATTTGGATAGGCGCATTCTTTTACATAAACCTCAAAGCGGTCACTGAAAATCTTCCACAAATCCTTATCAAAGAATTCTTTCGCGCTGAACGTCTGCGCTTTCTCATCTTCCTCATTTTCCTTTTGAAAGGCATCTGTATTGAATTCCGTGGCCATTGCATCTAAGGCATAGATTTCGCGCCGCGCAGCAACCAGCCTCTTATAGGACTCCAACTGCTCACGAAGTTTTGCCGCTTTCGGCCTCAGATGGTCGCTGATATGCTGCACGATGGTTTCGTTCTCATGGTTCAGCCTTCGCATCTCATTCTCAAAATGCTGTATATCGCTCTTCACATCAGCAATGGCCTCCTGGAGATCCCGTTGCTGCAGCCGTATTTTCTGAACTTCGGCCTTCGCCGCTGTAATATAAGAAACGCGCACGGGACGGTTCTTCACTTCGCCATCACAAAACGGGCATTTCATAAGCGGCACCTGGTCTTCCGACTTGTTCTCACCATCAATAATAAATTCCAAGCGCTTTATATCTGATGAGTATTGCGACTGTAGGGAGGCGTAGCGATTTTCGAGGAACCGTGCTTCTTCCAGCTTGGCGCTATACTCATACACCTGTTCTAAAATTTTTCTGCTCTTTGCAGAAGCATCAGCAATTTCGCTCTCTACATCCTCAATCTGAGACAAAGTGGCATCCAGTTTTCCTTCGATATCAATGTCATAATCGGCTGCCAGCTGCTGCTCCAGTTCGCCTCTTTTTTCAGTCAGCTCCGCTATCTTTTTGTTCAGATAATTCAGTACGCCGGACTTTTGCGTAGCCCGCCTTTCAACTTCATCCTTGGTTAGCTCCGGAATAATCTCGTGATAATCATTCCCTGTCAACAGAAACAGCAAGCCCATCAAGCTGCCATTTATTTTATTATACTTGGGTACGTCGAGCGGCGTACTTGCGCTGATAATATTCTCCTCATCCAAATAAAACAAATGAAAGATTGACCGCATGGTCAAGCTGTTCGTGTCAAAATTCTTATTTGAAATGATTGTTTTATGGGAATCCAGACCAATCATCTTAAACAACATATCGCTATAAGAATTATCGGTTGTGGAATATTCTCCAGATTCAATCCCGGCAATATCACTGACGACCTGAACCTTTGTAGCGCCTGATTCCTCACCGTTTTTCTCAACAATCATGCGTTCCATCTGGATGCTCTGACCATCATCAGACTCCATTCGCATAATTACTTTGTCATACCCGGTCTCTGCTTTCGTAAAAGGTAGCGCACCACCAAACATAAAGTTGATGCACTTTATCATGTATGTTTTTCCGGTGTTAGAAGGACCGCATACAATATTAACCCCATCCGTAAAAACAATCGAGGAAAAATCCACAGTCGGACCGGAGGCACTTATCTGTTTTATATAAAATCGGCTCATGCTGTGTCTCCTTTCCTGATTGAAGCTGCGGATTTTTTGTTAATCGTTTCAATCAATTTTACATCTGAAGTATTCTTCACTGCTTTTAATACTTTCCCGGCTGCAATGCGGTACTCTTTGGCATATGTACTTTCCAAGGAAGCCGCAAGCTCCTCGCCGTTAGGTGTGATGGTATAGGCAATACCAGTATCCATATTTACCGGCAAAGCCATGTCATAGATACAGCGACCCGACCGCTGGCGAGGTAATGGGAAAAATCACAGGTGAGGAGAAAAAGGCACGTTCTGACAGACGCAAGGCACAGCGAAAAAGGAACCGCCAAGCTCGTGGCCGGAATACACGTGAGCATAAGGATAAACCGCTCCGCCATAAAGAGGAGGCGGATGAATGACCCCATATGAGAGCTTAGCTAATGCTATTATCATTCAGGCGGTCAAAGATTACCGCACAGCACTGAAAACATTGAAGCGGAACCCGGATAACATGAGCGCCACAGATACAGTCAACGAAGTCGAGCGATTTCTCCGCTCCCAGTGGTATACGGCTCTATCGGACGTATCCGGCGAATATCTCATCAGAAAATTGAAGCAGGAGGTGTATGGTTCATGACAGCAAAAGAATATCTGCGACAGGCGCACAACCTGGACTCACTCATCAACTCCCATATCAGGGAAAAGGAAGAATTGCAGCAGATGGCGTACAGCATCAGCAGTCCGAGCCTTGGTGAACGGGTACAGACCAGCAGAAATACGGACGCGCCATACGTGCGGACTCTGGAAAAGATAATGCTGCTGGAGGATAAAATCACTGCGGAAATTGACAACCTGGTCGATTTAAAAACAGAGGTGCTCTCTGCCATCAATGCAATGGATGATTATGAGGAACGGTTGCTTCTGAAATATCGTTATTTTGGGGGATGCACCTGGGAGGAAGTTGGCGCAAGGCTTCATGTCTCCAATCGTACTGTCCATCGTATTCATAGCTCCGCTCTTCAGAATTTTGTTGTGCCGGAATGAAAGTTGGCACACTTTGCCGTGGTTTGGCACAGCCCATAAGAGTATAATGGTAGCATAGAAAACTGTAAGATGAGCCTTGTGGGTACACCCCGCAGGGCTTTTCTTATGTCATAAAGGAGGTGCGGCACCATGCCAAGGATGCCGAAGAAACCCTGTTCCTACCACGGCTGTCCAAGGCTGACGGACGGCACCTATTGTGAGGAGCATGGAAAGCTGGTG
>JAJQBC010000031.1 GCA_021203465.1 Lachnospiraceae bacterium
AGCGACAGGTTAACTGCCTGCGTGATCGTCACTGCCATCTGCTCCGCCTCCCTTCTTCCTTATGGACACATTTTCCTTACCCGGAGCCGGTGCGTCCTTTGGTGCCTCCTTCGGCTCGTCTTCTCTTTTCGGCACGTCCTCTCTTTTCGGCACAGGCGCCTCTCCCGGCGCCGGGGGCATTTCTTCCCGGTACTTCCTCCGCTCCTTCTGCACTTCGGACATCCTCTGCGCCCGCACATCGTTTAAAATCTCGGTCAGCACATAGTCAAGGATACAGGCCGGCATCTGCGCGCGGTTGATATCCTTAATGATCTGCTCCCGCAAGTCTTCCACCCTTGCATTGATTCCCAGCATATCCTTCACCCCTCCGCTCCTGCCGCCACAGCTACCGTGCTGCTGGTGCTTTCCCTGCTGTCATAGTCCACAGCCGTTTTCAAATCTTCCTCCGTCACTTCCGTGGTCTGATCCGTCCCCGTGTACACCTTAAAGCCACGATTCAGGTACTTAAGCGCCTCCTCCGGGTTTGCCCAGATGCCGCCGCTGGCGTCCAGCTTCACAAAACTCAGCATAATTCTCTCCTCCTTAATCACTCAGCCCGGTCACCATCAAGCCTTTATGGAACCGGATCGTCTTATAATATATCTTCGATATGGTGCTGAACGAATAATTAGTCCAGCTTGCGGAGCCGTCGTCAAAATCAATGTCCAGGTCACCCACCAGCTTATGGTCGGACCACTCCCAGTCGTAGATGAACTGGATCGTGCCGCTTGCCCCGTAATAATAACTGGCGGTATCATAATTGATGTTGAAGTAATCCGCATTAATATCCACGAGCGTCCCTTCGAGCTTGATGTCCCCGCTCTCGATCAGGACGCCTCGGTAGGTCTTGGATTCGCCGTCCACCGTCCAGTTCCGCTCCGCTTTCATGGTGATAGAACCGACTTCGTTTCCCTGGTAATACCCCGTTATCTGCCCACCGGTCATCTCCATCTTGTAGCTGGTGTCGGAACCGCTGGTGAACGCGCCCTTCGCATCCACCTCGCCGGCTTCCGACAGCTTGAAGTTATCGCTGTCGATGCTGGTGGTATTAGACGCAAACGTGATGACGCCGGACTTGATGGTGATGCTGGTCTCGTCCATGGCGAAGGCCGAGCGGATCTGGTCCTTCTTCGTGTAGTTCGAGCTGACCGTCAGGACAATGGCGTTTGAGGACGCGCTGACCGCCTTCTCCACCCGGGACGTGGTCGCCAGTGTATTGGAGAGAGAATTGTTCCTGCTCGAAAGTGAGGAATTGGACAGCGTGATGGACTTGTACCGCTCTAAGAGCGTGTCATATTCCGCCTCCGTCACAGTCGCTGTTGCCTCGATGCCGAGTTTGGAGATATACACATGGACGGTGTCGCAGAGGGAGACCCGCTCCGCTTCCGCGATATCCTCATACCCCGGCGTCTGCCACAACTGGGCAAAATCGATCTCGATATCAATGCTCGGCTCAGTGTAGGAGGTGGATTTCAGATAGCTCTTGGCATAGGAGCGCAGCTCATCCTCATCCGGCTGCTCCTCAAACTCACTGCTGCAGTCTAAGACCGTTATCTTCTCGTAGGGATAATCGGTATCGTCCAGCGTGACCACTTTCTCGGTAAGTTCCACCACAGTTCCGGACTCGGAGTCCTTCCAGTACGGATGCACCCCCGTGATGGTGTCCTCAATGGATTTCTCCATCTTGAAGTCCACAAGGTTCTTGCCATACACGATACGGACGCCGTTATCCGCTCCCCTGGATGCCCACAGGCATACTGTATAAAAATCCCACTCAAACTCCCCGCCGCAAGTGTCGAGCATCGAGCCGTCTGTGCCGCCCAGGGCATTCCGGAAAGAGGCCGGCTCCAGGATGCCGAAATATGCCTCCGACAAGATGTCCGTCTCAAAGGAGAACGGGCACTCCGAACCGGCGTTGTGCTTCAGCTCTTCAAACACAGCGTTCACCTGGTCATCCGTGCCGGAAAGCACGGTCGTGGGCGACACCGTGATGAAGTTTAACTGGTAGCTGATATGCCGCGCCGCAATTTCCAGCATCCCATCCAGCGGGGTTGTTATCTTGTAAATACGGAACGGCTGCGGGGACTTGTTGTCCGCCGGCTTCGCCAGGATGATGCACCCCTCGGTGATAGAATCCGCATGGATGCCGTCCGCTGGGTACTCCATGGCAAGCTCGTAGCTGCCGTTCCTCTTTTCCGTCACGACACAGGAGATACAGTCCGCCAGCTTCCCGATGCCGTTGGTGGTGTAGGCGGTCTCAGAAATGTCATATAAGCATGGGATCATAGCGTCCACCACCTTGGGGTTATTTCCACAGAGGTGATCCCTCCCGTCCAGGTCACTGTGTTGCTCCCCGGAGCGAGAGCGGGAAATTCCTCTGAATAGATATAGCTGTTGCAGAAGCTCCCGGCGGAATTGTAAGCGTTCTGCGTCTCACAGTTTAAGGTCACAGCCCCATTTGGGAAGCTGTAGATAAGGACGGAGCAGTCCCCGATGGTCAGCGTCCCCTGCGCTGTCCCGCTCACCACAATCAGTGGCTGGGAGTAGAATTCGTAAGGGTTACGGAGGACGGAGCCGGAGGAAGTGAGTGTGTACGGCTTCTGCCCCTCAACGCTCCACCGCTGCGGTTTGCAGTTAAAGACCAGCTCCATCTGGGCGCCCTTCTGCCTTGTCACATCGAACTCAACTGCGGAGGTACACATCCCCATGCGGAAGAAGTCCGGATCGTAAGTGTCCTGCAGCTTGCAGTATCCTGTGGGTGAGAGCAGCCAGCTTTTCACAGCCGCTGTCTTGGCGGGCAGGCCGTTAAAAAAGAACGCCTCGTACTTGATGTCCACGTTGTTGAAACGCCGGCGTCCTGATTTCGCATTATTCTGGATCAGGTCGCCGTTTAAGCCGGGGATACTCGTTGCCTCCACATCCGGCTCCGGGGAGTTATAGATGCCGGGGCCTGACAAATATAAAAGGAAGTCCTTTGAAGACTTCCCGTTAAAGGTTAGAAACTGCCGCGTGAAGCGGTTTTTCAGGTCAAATTGTGAAACGGACATCCCTTCCTCCTTTCCAAAATTGGGCATGAAAAAAGCACCCCATTTCTGAGATGCTTCGAGATTCCTTCCACGGGGTTCATTTTCCTGTGGATTATTTTGTCATTTTATGGTAATATCGTTTCTAAGAGCTACCAGGATGGTAGGCGGTTGGTCCTTCAATCGGAGGGACTGAACCCTCCGTTTACATAGAAACCCGCAAGGGAATATGCTGAAAGGAGGGCTTGCCCATGAATGTGCTGGATTTGATAGCAGTGCTGAGCTTCGGCTTGACCTGCTTCGGAATTGGTTACACAATTGGATCAAGAAAATAACCGCCCAGGTCTCAAGCTAAGCGGTTATCTTCTATAAACGTTTATGTGTTGGGATCAACCGTCTATCGGTAGTTCCCAGGGCACCTGTTACCAGCAGGTGTCCTTTTTCTAATTTCTAACCTCATAATACCATAAGCCGCCCTCCGATTCAAGCATTTTTTCGCGTCTCACCGCTACTACTTGAACACCGAGTTGTCCTCATCCAGCATATCGTTAATCTTATCTGCCACCGTCTTCGCAAGGTCATCCACGCTCTGGTTATTGCTTCCCGTCACATAGATGTTCACGCCGCCGAGGTTGGTGGTTTTCTGGTTATTGTTTGTGGTCGTGGTGCTCGTACCGCCTGCTCCCGCAAATGCCAGGTCGGGCATCTTAAGCGTTGACATATCCGGGATGGTAAAACCATCCGACATCATATCCCGCACACCTGTTGCCACAGTCTTCACTTTATCCAGCACATCTCCCATATTGCCCTGGATGCCCTTTGCCATGAGTTGCATGAAGTCAGGCATATACTCGTCGGCATCCGACAGCGGTCCCTCTTTCGGCAGGGAGAATCCGATAATATCCTTCACGCTCTGCGCCAGCGACTTTGCCTTGTTGATGACACTACTTGCCATGGCAGAGATGCCGGAAGCCATCTGGGAACAGATGTCCTTGCCCCATGTGTATGCGGAGGACACTAAGCTGCTGAAGGTGCTGCTCATGCTGCTCTTGATGGAACTCATCCCCGAAGTCACAGCCGATTTCAGGGAAGAAAGTGCGGAAGATACCGTGGATTTGATGCTGCTCCACGAACTGCTGGTTGTTGACTTCACACTCGACCATACGGAAGTGATGGTACTCTTCACGGCGCTGGTGGTACTGGACACCGTAGACTTCATACTGCTCCATGTGGAGGAAAGCGTGGATTTCACACTGCTCCATGTGCTGCTGTTCGTGCTCTTTATCCCGCTCCATGCCGTGGATATGATGCTTTTCACACCACTCGTTGCCGTGCTGATTGTGGATTTTATGCTCGTCCAGCAGGTGGACAGCGTACTCTTGATGCTGTTCCAGTCGGACAGGTTGGCCGATTTAATCGCAGACCAACAGGTGGATATCGTGCTTTTTACCGCACTCGAAGTCGAGGACACAGTTGACTTGATAGAGCCCCATGTGCTGCTCATCGTGGACTGTATGCCCTTCCATGCCGTGCTGGTCGTTGACTTTATCCCGCTCCACGCCGTGCTGATGGTTGACTTCACGCCGCTGGTATAAGTGGAGACAGTATTTTTGATGCCGCTCCATGCCGTAGACAGGGTAGATTTTACGCCGCTCCAAATGGTGGCGGTCGTACTCTTGATGCCCGTCCAGGCTGTGGAAACCACAGAAGCCACGCCGCTTGCTGCTGAACTGACGGTGCTCTTTATATTGCTCCACGAACTCGTGAGCGCACTGCCCACGCTGCTCATGGCGGAGGACACCGTGCTTGTGATTCCGTTCCAAGCGGAACTGAAACTGCTCGAAATATCATCCACCATCCCCTTAAGGGAAGTGCTCACGGCAGAAACCACGCTGCTCACCGCGTCGGTCAGGGCAGAGTTGCCATTGATCCCCGCCGCGATGGTGTCGATCATGTCAGAACCCCAGGAATCCGCATCGGCAAGAGGTCCCTCATCCGGCACCGAGAAGTGCAGGAAGGATCGAATCTTGTCAGCAATGCCCGTCACCGCATCCGTGACACCCTGAATCTTGCTCGTAATGCCGTCGATGATATTCTGGATCAGGTCGCTGCCCCAGCTCTTTGCCTGGTCGACAAGGCCGGTGATAAAGGACACAGCGGAATTAAATCCGTTCGTGATAGTTGTTTTAATGGAATTCACCTTATTGCTCACAGCCGTCACGATGGACGTGAACACGTTGCTGATAGCCGTCTTGATGGAATTCATGATGTTGCTCACGGTTGTCTTGATGCTGTTAAACACATTCGATACCGTAGTCTTCACGGAATTCACCGCAGAGGACACAGCCGATTTGATGCTGTTCCATATGCTGCTCACTGTAGAGCTGATGGCATTCATCACGGTCGAAACCGCTGTACTGATTGCATTCCATGCCGTGGAGACAGCTGTTTGTATAGCTGTCAGTATCGGAGTGATGAAGCTGACAATCGAGTTCCACACCGTGGTCACCGCCGTTTGTACAGCGGTCAGTGCCGTTGAAATCGCAGTCGTTATCGCATTCCAGATGGTCTCAAAGGTTGTCTTTATTCCCTCCAAAATCGGAGTGATGAAGGAAACGATGGCGTTCCATATCTCGCTTATCTTCGTCTGGATTGCTGACAGCGCGGTACTGATTAAAATCTGTATCGCCTGCCAAATGGTCTCGAACAGATACTGGAAAGCGGTAAGCAGAGGCTCGATCACGGAATATATAGCGTTCCATGTGTTCACGATGGTATCGTGGATGGTCGTTATCACAGTTGATATTGCTGTGCTGATTGCCGTCCATACCGTAGTGATAACAGACTGGATCGTGCCCATGACGGTTGAAACCGCTGTGCTTATCGCATTCCACACAGTCGAGAAAACTGTCTGGATAGCGGTAAGAACTGTTGTGAAGAAGCCGGAAATCGCTGTCCACACTGTGGTCGCTATCGTCTGGATGCCAGTCATGATGCCGGAGAAGAAGCTGGATATCCCGTTCCAGATCCCCTCGAAGAAGGTCTTGATGCTCGTCCAGACTTCCTCCCAGCTTGTGCCGAACCACCCCAGCACTACATCCGCAATCCCCTTGATGGTATTAAGCACAGCCGAGAAAATGCCCTTGATGCCCTCCCAGATGCCGCTGAAAATCTCCTTGACTCCCGTCCACATCTGCTCCCAGTTTCCTGTAAACAGGCCGATAAATACATCGAGCAGGCCGATGATGACACCCAGCACCGTCCCTAATACGGAAGCGATAATGTTAAACGCGCCCTCAAACACTGGCGCCAGGAGGTTGCAGAATTCCAGCCAGACATTTTTCAATACTTCGACTACATCACCGATGCCGCCAAGGTCAATGCCAAGCGCGGAGAACCGCTCACGGATGGCGTCAATAAAGGCAGTCACCTTCGAACAGATGCCCTCCCAGATGGCAGTCATCGTATTTCGGAATTCCTCATTTGTATTCCACAGGGTAGCGAATGCCGCCACCAGAACACCGATAACCGCTATAACGGCAAGCATCGGCCCCGATATGCCGGTGATGGCAGTCGCCAGCTTCCCGGCTACGCCTGTCCCCGTTTTTATATGGTTAACCACCTTCAGAATGCTCGTGCCAAACTTGGAGAAGTTGGTCATGGCCTTGCCGACCGTGCCGATCAGCGTGCCGATAATGACAAGCAGCGGCCCGATAGCAGCCGCCACAGCCGCAATCGTTACAATGAGTTTCCTCTGGTTCTCATCCATGGAACTCAGCTTATCGACAAAGCCCTGGATGGCGGAAACTATCTTCTTGATGGCAGGCATGAGGGTCTCGCCGAAAGCAATAGCCAGACCTTCCAGTGCCGACTTTAAAATGGTCAGCTGACCGGAGAGGTTATCCAGCTGTGTGTCCGCCATCTGCTGCGCCGCGTCCCCGCTGTCCGTGATGGACGCCTGCAACTCGTCCCATGTATCACCCGTATTTGCAAGCAGGGCGTTCACGGAAGCCAAGTCCGTTTTATTAAAAATGGTGGAGATGATGTTGTTCTTCTCTTCCGAAGTCATCCCGTCCATGGAAGCGTTCAGGTCACCCAGGATATCATTGAGGGAGCGCATATTGCCCTCACTGTCATACACCTGCAGGCCGAGGCTTTCCATGCAGCTTGCCGCTGTGTCGGTCGGGCTCTGCAATGCCAGGATGACATTTCGCAGGTGGGTGCCACCCTCTGCGCCCTTAATACCGTTGTTGGCGAGGATACCAAGGGCTGTGTTCAGTTCAGCCGTGCCGCCCTTAATAGACTTCGCGGTCGCACCGATTTTTAAGATGCCTTCGCCCAGCTGGTCCACAGAGGTATTTGTCGTGGACGCGGTCTTCGCCATTTGGTCGACCATCGTGCTTGCTTCATCCGTCCCCATGCCGAGGGCAGACATCGCGTCCGTTACCATGTCGGACGCTTCCGCCAGTTCGATATCACCGGCCGCCGCCAGGTTCAGGACCACAGGCAGCGTGTCCGCCATCTCCTGTGTGTCGTAACCGGCAAGGGCTAAGTAGTTCAAAGCCTCGGCGCACTCGGAAGCGGAAAAGGCGGTCGTGCTGCCCATTTCCTTTGCCAGGTCGGACAGCGCATCCATGGTGTTCACGGTTTGGCCGTTTAATTCGGAGGTAGAATCCGCCGTGATGCCCATGGTCGCCTGTACCTGGGACATACTGCTCTCGAACGTCGCCGCCGTAGTCACAGCCGCAGTCCCTAATGCAACGATCGGCAGGGTGACTTTCGTTGTCAACTCTTTGCCGACACTGGAAATTTTGCTGCCGACATCTTCTAAGGTGGAGCCAACTTCGGAGATTTTATTGAGGGCTGTGTTTGCTTCCGCCGCCTCTTCTGCCAGCTTCTTCAGCTCTTCCTCCGTCGCCACGATCTCACGCTGGAGCGCGTCATACTGCTCCTGGGTAATCTCCCCGTTCTGGAGCTGCTCGTTTGCCTGCTCCGCCGCCGTCTTTAAGGTGGTCAGCTTATCCTTGGTGTCTGAGATGGCAGTCGTCAGGAGCTTCTGCTTCTGGGTCAGCAGCTCCGTATTGGACGGATCAAGTTTTAAGAGCTTCTCCACATCCTTCAGCTGGGTCTGCGTGGATTTGATTTCTGAATTTACTGATTTTAACGCAGTAGAGAGCTTTGTGGTATCGCCCCCAATTTCCACAGTCAAACCGGATATTCTATTGGCCATAACTCACCACCTCCTTTTTCGGCTATAAAAATACAGTCTGGCTCAGAACCGGTCAAAGTCAGACTGCTGGGCTACATAATCAAATTTTTCATCATCCCTGTGCAGCTCAGTAAACATATCGTTTACGACTCCAACCGTCAGCAGGTCAAGGTCACGGATCGATATGCCAAGCTGCACACACCGCAATAAAAAGAGCGGGGTCGTCATTTCCCGCTCAGTTTTGCGAGGTTTTTTTTAGACTCCACGTCAGTCTGGACATTCAGCCCCCACAGGTCGATCAGCTCAGGAAGCACCTGATAGATAGAAAACGTATTGAACTGCTCCAGCCACTCGTCCGGGCTTTCCGGCACACCCTTGGGATCGGCGTGCTTCGCCATCACCCACGCGAGGTCCTCAAACATCTCAAGAGAAAACATATCCAGGTTGGATGCGTCCTCGTCCCCCTCGCCCACAGCCTTTTCCAGCTGGCGCAGGTCTTTATAGATATCGCGTCCGAACTTGATGCGGTACATTCTTGGCACCGCTGCGCTTGCGCGAAACTTGGTCTGCACACCGTCAATATCAATCGTCTTAGTCAATGCCATGATAATTTATCCTCCATTCATTCATGTAAAAGGGGACAGGCTGCCCTATCCCCCGTGTCCGTTATCAGCCGTCCGCCTCGGTATCCGCATCCGTATCCTCGGAAGTGGTCTCTGCTGCTGCCTGCGGCTCGTACACTTGGTCAAACCAGCTGTCATAGACATCCGAGGAAGTAGACGAGCAGGTCTTTGCCTTCACATAACCGTTCGCCAGGGCGGATGCCGTCAAAGACAGAGTGTCCGTCTGCGGCTCCTTAGTGTCCTCGGTCGTGGCCGACTCCATTGCCGGACGGGAACAGGTGCAGTTGTACAGCACATGCCTCGTGGCAAACTTGTCTCCTTCGAATTGAAAGAGCAGCGCGAAGTGCTCTACTTCTACTTCCGTGTTCTCCGCCATGACGCCATTGGAATCCAGCTCTTCATGGAGGATATCCGTGTAAAAGCTCTCCGGGATGATCGCAATCTCAAGGTCACCGCTGTAGCCGCTGTTGTTGTTCAGCACAACGTATACGATATTATCCGCGTACCACGGCTCGTTCTCACCTTCCGGATCCATGGAGAAATTCACGGCTCCGGGAATTCGAACCGGGGTGTCATAGCTGACATTCCCATCCTCGTCAAAGGTGGCCTTGGCGTAATAGACGTTCTTAAGGCCAAATTTGACCTTATTCTTTGAATTAGCCATAATTCATACCTAGCCTTTCATATATTTTTTGCCCCTATACCACGATGGAATAGAGGACTTCATACAGTTTCTCATCGTCAATCCAGACCTCAGATTTCTCAAAATAAATCTCGTGCGCGGTCAGGACTGCTTCCACCGCTTCCTCGTACTCCGGATTTTTCTCATCCGTGTACAGCTCAATATCCACAGCCGTGTCGCTGTGGTAGACGATATTGTCCGCGCCGAACTGCACCGCATTCGGATAGAGGAAGCAGATAAACGGCGGGTCCGGGGACTCGCCTTCTGCGAAATGATGGTAAGCGTAGGGGATACCTATCTCCGCCACCAGTGCAATGATTTCTTTGTGTGTCATGCCGCCCTCCTAACTCAGCGCCTTTTCAATCAGCTGGACAAGCATCGTCTCCCCTGCTTCCTCCGCCGGTGCGATATGGGGATAGGCTTTCACCCTCCCGCCCTGCCGGAGCGCATGCCCCTTTTCCAGAAGATGCGCCAGCTGGTACCTGTTCTTGGAATACACGGTCATCTCGATGGAATTGGAGGTTTCCGCTGTCGCCTTTGTTGCCCAGCTTTTCGCATAGGCACCGGTATCTACAGGGGCGTTTGCCGAGATTTCCTCCTTTACGGATTTCGCTGTCTTTTTCACAGCGGCTTTCATCTCGTCAGCGGCAAGGGTCGCATATTCTTCCAGCCCTTCATTGATGGCATCCGCCATCTCGTCAATGGACACAGTCCTGCTCGACATCAGCTCTCCCTCCTCTCCTTCTCACATGAGACCTTGATTGACTCATGCTGGTAATTCATCATGTCAACCGATGTGATGTTGTACGGCTCCCCACGGAACCGCACACGGTAATGGGTCGAGTCCAGCACTGCCAGCTCGGAGCACCAGCGGACAGTGAACACAAGCCCCTCATCGGAAACCGTGATTCCCGCCGCCTGCTGCTCCCTCTGCTGATAGGATGAAGAACCCGCATAGGTGTAGCAGGAGAAATATTCCTCCCACACGTTCTTGTGGTTGGCGTTTTCATCCACAACCGTGGTGTTCTTCTCGAAGGTGATCCTCTCATTCAGTAAAGATATCTTCATGTCAGAACACCCCTTCCCGGATAGCAAACAGGAGGTTACGGAGGGTCATCACCAAATCGTGATGGTCTGCCTCCTCCCGATGCTCAAAGAGGTACCCGACCGTGTACAGAATTGCCACCTTCATGACACTCTGTATCCGTTCCAGTTCTTCATCCGTATACAGGTCGGAATCCTCCGTCTCGCCGGAAACCACAGCCCACTTGTCCGCATCCAGCCGTGCCACATCCGCACATATCTGCTTTGCGGTAGTAAGGAGGACGCCGATCAAAGCGTCCTCATCGGAACTGTCTACCCGAAGGTAGGTCTTTGCTTCACTCAAAGGAACTAAAACCATGCGGCATCCTCCTCTCCATCAGAATCAGGCGCCGGCCGCCATCTGGAGTACCTGCACCGCTTCCGGCAGGATGAGCTTGCCGTCTACACGCTGGGTACTTAAGAATCCGACCTGGTCGGTTCTCGCATACAGCTCGTTCAGCCTGCGGAAGGTGCGGCCCACGCGGTCTGCGATCCAGTAGTAGCTCATGTCACCGAAGAGCAGGGTCTTGTTGCCCGCCTCCACAGCCGGCATATAAGACGAAGTCTTAAGCGGTCTGTTCAGGAGCGTATCCGGCTCCGCAATGCCGAGGCCCGGCTTCCAGATATAGTTGTCGTTGGCGTCCTTGATGGTCATCATCTGCAGCACAAGCGCCTCGTTGCAGAGGAAGGTTGCCTTCTTGCGGTACGGAGACTTCAGTGCGTAGTACAGGGCGTAAATCTCATCAAAGGTCACAGCCGTCTGGCTTGCGGCGGTCACGCCGACCTGCGCACCGGCATCATCGAGGATGCCCAGCGGCTTGCCGATACCGTCACCGTTGATGAAGGCGTTCTCCTCGGCATTGCCCATCGTCACACCGAAACGGCGGGAGATATAGGCAGCCAGGTCAAACGCGGAATCATGCAGGAGCTCGTTGCTGATCTTGATCATGGTACCGAGCTTGTAGGCAGACAGGGTCGTCTGGCCAAAGGTGAGCGTGGTTTCCGGGATCTCTTCACCCTCATCGATCCAGCTCGCCTCGCCGGTCTCCTCCGCGATCGGAATCTTGCGGGTGCCGGAGCTGGTGTGGATGATGTGCGCCATGCCGCGGAAGATATTGTTCTCCTCCAGCGCCTCGATCAGCTGGCGCTCGAACTCATCCGGCACAGCATAGCCGCCCTCGGAGTCCACTCCGATGGACAGCGCGTTCTGGATCGCGCCGTAGTCGCCACGCAGGCGGATCATATTCCAGAAAGCCTCGGAATACTCCGGGGTGGCGGTCGCCTTGGTGGACGCAGGCTTCACATCCGCTTTTGGCTTGCCGGTCACAGGGGTCGTGGTCGGGGCCTTCAGCTGCGCCTCGAACGCCTCCTGCTCTTCCAGACGGGAAATCTCATCACCGAGGGCTTTCACCTCGCCCGCCATCTTGTTGTACTGCTCCACGGCATCGCTTGCCACGAGGCCGTTCTCGCCGCGGTGCTCTTCGAGAAACTTCTTCGTCTGCTCCCACAGCTGGGCGCGCTTGCTTCTCAGTTCAAGAATCTTACTCATAGTCAAATCCTCCATAAAAATTTAGTATTGTGTGGTTTACGGGTATAAAAAGAGCCGGGGCTCTCATCTTAAGAACTCCAGCTGCTTTCCAAAATGGGGTACGGTACGCTGCCGTCCTCTGTCCTGCCGTCCATGCCGATGACCGGCGCGGTATCCGTGGGCGGTCCTTCTTTCGGAGGCTCCTCAGATTTCGGTTGTGCTTCATCCGTGAATCCGAGACGGTTCATGATCATCCGGTCCATGAGGCGTGTGGAGTAAAGGTGTACACCCTTCTTCTCATCATCGTCCTCATCTTCATCCGGCTCATCCTCGTCCGGATTGTCCAGTTTCTCCTCTTCTTCTTCCTCGTCCGGCTCCTCTTCCGCAGTGAACAGGATCTCGTCACAGAAGCCCAGCTTTAAGGCTTCCTTGGCATCCAGCCACGTCTCATTGGACATCAGCGTGGATATCTTGTTCCTGGAAAGGCCGCTCTTGGCATTGTAGGCGTTGATGATGCTCTCCTTGACCGCATCCAGTGTTTCAATCGCTTTCTGCATGTCCCTGGTGTTGCCCATGGCGACTGTTGCCGGGTCGTGCAGCATGAGCATTGCCACAGGGGACATCAGCACGGTATTTCCCGCCATCGCCACCACGGAAGCGGCAGACGCGGCAATCGCATCGATCTTGACCGTGACCTTGCCCTTGTAATCCCGGAGCATCGTGTAAATCTCTGCTGCCGCGAACACAGAGCCGCCGGGACTGTTGATCCATACCGTAATGTCGCCCTCACCGGATTCCAGCTCCGAGCGGAACCATGCCGGGGTTACGGAATCACCCCAGATGTCGTCGGAGTCGATGGGTCCTTCCAGCCGCAGGGTCCTTTCACCTGCGTCGTTCGTGACCCAGTTCCAAAACTTCTTCATGAAATATTTCTCCTTCCTTTTCGCCTGTTCTCACTCGGCTGATTCTCACTGTCATTCCACATCCGTATCAAACTGCCATGCATTCAGCAGCAGACACAGCTGGAAAATTTGGTCTGGCATATTCTCCAAAATAAAAAACAGCCGCCTCATCATACTTCAAAGCCGCTTCAATCGGATTATCAAAATATCCAAGGAAAACCATTCTTCCGTTGGGATGAATATGCGCCATATACTTTCCTTCCTTCTTGTCCCAACACACACCCTTGTATCCTGTCGTGCTCGAACTCGGAAGACCAGCATTTTGTGTGTTTTGTTGCTGCGTAGCTATTCTGAGATTCTCTCGTCTGCAATCTGATGGATCACCATTAATATGGTCAACAATCATATCATCGGGGGCATTCAACAAGAGCCTATGCAACTTCACAGCAGGAGCTTTTCCAAAGCCGGGAAGATGGCCACGAACATAACCATATCGATCCATTGACCAGTTATACTGCTGAACAAGCGGAAGGTCTTCCTTATCAAAAATGAAATTCCGTCCGCCTCGAATAATGCACCTTTCAAATTTTCCCTCATCAACATAATGTGTACAATGTCCACACGATCTTGTATGCCCGCTTCGCAGATTTCCGAGCCGTACTGTCGTCAAATTTCCACATGAGCATCGGCACAGCCATTCCGATATAGACTTGCCATTTCTATTAATAGGGACTCTTTTCAATGCGGTCAACTCTCCGAATTGCTGTCCTGTCAGATCCATCAGTTCCATTATCAACGTCCTCCTCTTCCTGCTCCTCAGTTTCCTCCTGTTTCTCTTCTTCCGGCGCATCCTCTTTCGGAGGTGTACCCTCAGTGTTCACACCATAAGCAGAGCCGGCATCCTTGAGCTTGGTATAGCTGCCGTTGAGGTAGAAGTCATCACCGCCGTCCTCCGTAGGGATTGGATTGAATCCTTCAAGAGACCTTATCTCATTTGGACTCATAAATCCGTTCGCAAAACCAATGGCATATCCTTGCATTCTCGACTGGTAATCGCCACGGAGCAATCCATCCACATTGAACTTCGGAAAATATATATCCTGTTCCTCGTCCAAAAGCAGGTCTTTGATGATTGCCTGCTCCCACCGCACAATCCAGGGTGTGATGGAGTGCTGGACAAAGTCGATGCCCTGATGCTCTATATTTGAAAAGGTGGCGTGTTCCAGGCTTTGCACGAGGTGTGGAGGAACCCTGAAAATTCTGCATATCTCCTCAACAGAGAATTTGCGTGTCTCCAGAAACTGTGAGTCCTCTGGCGGTAATGAAATCGCCTGGTACTTCATGCCCTCCTCCAAAACTGCCACACGATGGGCATTGGACGCGCCGCCATAGACGGTCTCCCAGGCGTCCCTGACCTTCTGCGGGTCTTTTAAGACGCTGGGGTGTTCCAATACACCGCTTGGCTGTGCTCCGTTTCGGAAAAATGCCGAGCCGTATTTCTCCACGGCAATCGCAGAACCCAGAGCATTCTTCATCATGCCGATTGGCGAGAAACCTACCAGACCGTTAAATCCCAAGCCGGGGATGTGGAGGACTTCTTCCCGTTTGAAGTAGTAATCCTTGCCCGTCTCTCCTGCCTTATCATCCTCATAGGCGTGGTAGATATAATAAATCTCACCGTGTTCATCACGGTCAATCTCCACGTTCTGGGGGATCATTGGATACAGTCCGAGGATTTCATTCCTGCCATCCCTGACTATCTGCGCATAGGCATTGCCCCACAAAAGCAGGTGCGTCATCATGCACTCACGGAAGGAAAACGAACTCATCTCAGGGTTCGGCTGGCGATAGAGGATTTTATACAGCGGATGCTCCGTTGCCCGCTCTTTGCCGTCGTCTCCCTTGTACTTGTAAAGGTGTAAGGGCAGGCTCGCCACAGTCTCCGCCAAAAGACGGACACAGGCATACACCGTTGCGATTTGAAGTGAACTTTTCTCATCCACCCGCTCCCCACTCTCTGCCCTGCCAAACATGAATGTCTGACCGCTGTCACGGACATTATCCTGTATATCCGGCAGTTTCGGAGCATCCTCCACAGGAGCATCCCTTGCCTTACCTCCAAATCCTAACCACTCAAAAAATCCCATTGTTTTATCCTCCTATGCCACAAAGGTTTTTCTATTTCCTTTGTCATCCTCAATCGTCACAGCCGTGCCATACATAAAAAAGCACTTCTGCGAAGCCCAGACCGTCTCAATGGTCGTGTTCTCATTTCCAAGAACCGTGTAGCTGCGGTTATGGCAGCTCACGGAAAAATATCTGTCGTTCATGCCTGTCTCCTCTATATAACGAAAAGCGGCCGTTCATCGTAGACGCTACCCTGCTCCTCGTGCCGGATACAGCGGTCGAGCGCCATGATTGCCGCCACGATGCCGTCAATCTTCTCCGCCGATTTTGCTTTTGTCGGTTTGATGTTGCCAGCTGGATCTGTGTCTATCACTACATTGCCTGCCATCCACCGAAGAACCGGATGACCACCGTGTACAATCTCGCCTTTCAGCATTAGCTCATAAAATGCCTTTGACGCAGGACTCATATCCTTAAACCCCTGACCGAATGGAACCACTGTAAATCCTTCACCTTCAAGGTGCTGAACCATCTCCACAGCTCCCCATCGGTCGAACGCAATCTCTTTGATGTGATACTTCTTTCCAAGCTCGTCTATGAATGACTCGATGAATCCGTAATCAATCACATTCCCTTCCGGCGTCGTCCACTCCACGGCATTCTCCCTGGCTTCCGACAGGGATTTTCGTGTAGGGGTCATCCATCTCATCGAGGACCACACGGCAACCGGCAGGGAATTCCCTGCGCAGCCGCTTCAACTCTTTCTCATTCGCAAACAGCATCTCTTCCGCCTCCCTTCCTCGCCAGTGTGCATTTCTCTCCGAGCATCCGGATGGCGTTCTTCCTGCCGATGCTGTCAGCAAGCGCCTGCTCCAGGATGTGCTTCGGGAAATGGAAACGCTTGTACCCTTCTTCCAGGATTCCGTAGTAGTCGGGGTAAGGTGCGGCAAGCCGACGCCCTTCCGTCATAAGGTAGACCATCGCGGTCAGTGTCACCGGCTCCCCGCCGCCAATCGGGAAAACCTCAAGCTCCAAATCCTGCTTGTAGTAGTAGCTTGGGTACCCCTCGTAGCGGTCAAGCCGCTCCTCGTCCCTCTCGGAAATCTCCCACACCAGAACCGGCGTGTTCTTCCCCTCGCAGGGCTCCACGGTCGCGTGTACCTTGAAGAGCAGCCGCCATCCGTAAAGGATGCCCGTCCCCACAATCTTCGCGTCCGGGGTCCTGACCTTCATCTGCTCCACCGACAGGTTGCTGCCGTAGGCAATGTAAAATCTCTTCTTCGTTTCGCTCATGTCCATCACTCCTTGTCTTTGATTCCGCTCCCTTGCGGTATGTAATTAATCACTCTTTTCGGCTCATTTATCCAGTCATTTCCGCACTATGATCTGCACAAAGATGTACGGTAAAAACTGTGCAGTTTACTGCTTCTGGAACCGCTCGATGTACTCCCTGGCCGGCTTCACGCCGATGCTGTCCGAGAGCCCTTTGTCGAGGGTCTCCACATCGAATCCCCATGTCTCGTACCCGATGTCCAAGATGCGGTAGTACTCCATGCTCGGCTCTCCGAGCAGCCGTTCCTCGTGCAGGACGTATGCCATGCACTTCTTCTGGCCCTTGAGCCGTCCGCCGGCTGGCGTCCGTATCGGAAGCTGGAAGTACCGCTTGCAGTAGTACTTCGGATAGCCTTCATACCGGTTCAAAAGCGCCTCGTCGTATTCCGAAATCCGGTAAACAGCCGCCGGCACGAAGCAGTTTGCATCCTGCTCGATGGTGGCGTAGAAACCGGAACCGCTTTTTTTGAAAAGCAACCGGAACCCTGGAATCTTCGCCGTGCCAGCCGCCACCGCGTCTGGGCATCTTGCCGCCATCCGCTCACGGCAGAGGTTGCTGCCGTAGGCAAGATAGAATGTATCCGGCTTATGGGAAAGCCCCCGCCAGTCCTCAAACCTCAATTTGCTCTGTGCCTTATTCGCCATCATCGCCTCTTCCTTTCTCCGCGTGGAACTCCACTCCTTTGAAATCCTCTGCGACAAGAATGATGTCCCCGTTGCTCCACCAGTCGCGGACCGTCTGCTCCGCATCGTCAAGGGTCGGCTCCTTCAGTTCCGACTCGTACACAGTGATTTTCCGCTGCAGCGTTTCTGTGACGGTCACTTTGAACACGCGCCCGTACTTCTTCTCTTCGCCTGTTTTCTTCATGGCTCCTGCCTCCTTCTGCAAATTTTTCATGGATAAGCACCTCCTTCTCCTACCACCTAAAGGGCGGTTACCCGCCCGGAGGATTCCCGGTTTCCCGTTTTAGGTGGCGGCGTTACCGCTCTGTGTGCCGCCATGCGCAGTTGCCGTCCATGTTGGCGAGGAAGAAGTCTCTTGCCGTTTTGAACTCGTCCCCGATGAAGCCAAGCCCGAGCATCCAGCACCGGAAGGCGTAGGCTTCGTTTTCGGTCTGCTGGGGCTTGGGGCTTGCGAACCGTACCTGCTTGGCAAGCTGGCTGATTGCGAGGCAAAGCTGGATCATTGCCTTGAGCTGGCCGGCGTGCATCCCGTTTAACTTGCCGTCGTGCGGCGCGTCGAACTGGAAGAGGCGGAATTCAATCGTCCCTTTCGTGAAGGTCGCGTGGAGGTTGGTCATGTGGTAGCGTGAGGAATTGTAGTGCTGGTTCCTGCCGTATTCGCAGTTCTGGCTTTCGTACCAGACGTTTGCAAGTGCCTCCATCGTCTTCGGCTTTTTGCGGTTGACCGCTTCGAGGAATCTGGGGTCTACCGTCCGGCAGTAGCGTGCTTCGCGGTTGCGGTCGACCTTGATGGCTTTTGCAATCTGCGATTCGTGGGCCGCCATGATGTTGACCAGGTTTCTTAAGGTCTGCGGGGTGTGTCCCTTCGCCCCGATGTGGATGTGGACTCCGCATCCTCTGGTGTAGTCGCTGCGCATTCCGGCTTTGCGGAGGGTTCTCACCAGCCCCTGCAGAAGCTCCATGTCCGTGTAGGTCAGGATCGGCGTCACCATTTCGCATTTCTGGCTGTCCGGCCCGTCGATGCTGACGTCCTTCTGGAATTTCCACTCGCGCCCATCGGCGTCCCATGCGCTCCAGGTGCTGTAGCCGTTGCGGTAGGCTGTGTCCTCGTAGCGTCCGGTTCCGAAGTACTCGGCTGCCTTCTGCGCTGCCCGCTCGCGTGTGATGTTGTTTCCCTCTACCTCTACTCCAAAGGTCTGTGCCTTCATGTTCTCGATCTGAATTCTGGTTTCTTCTTTCATGGTATGTATCTCCTTTTTTGTTTTTTTGCGCTTTGCGCTTTTCCCTTTCGGTATGTGCATATTACCGTCAGTCCGGAGATATATCCAGTCAATTCTGAGCCATAAATCCACCAAAGATACACCCAGAAATTTGTGTACATTATTCCTCGAAAACGACTGGATAAATGTACATTTCAGAGTTAATATGGCTACAATGGAAGAGGGGCCTCTTAATTTGCGGCCCCCCGATTTGCTTTTAGAGGGGCTCAGATGTCTGAGTCTCGCCTTCATTTTCTTCCTGGCCCGCACGTTCCGCGGCCCTTGCCCTGAGCGCCTTTTCCTTCGCCCGCTCTGCTGCTTCCGGAGTGCGGAATGCCGTGTGTCCGGAGAGGTTCTCCATCAGGAGCTTCCTGGTCTTCTTGTACTCGTCCCCACCCATCTCCATGCGGACCAGCCAGATGCGGAAAGCGTACTTCTCGTTGTCCGCATGCTTCGCTTTTGGCTGGATACGCTTCTGCTTGATCACCATCTGGTTCATGGCGGCGGCAAGGTCGGTACAAGCCTTGCAGTGGTCAGCGTCCATGCCGGCCGCAAATCCGGTCAGCGCGATGGTCTCCGGAGTGATGATCAGGCCATCCATCGAAAGCCCGTGTTCATCCTCGTAAGCTCCCACAGCCTTGCGGAAGTTCAGCGCGGAGTAGGTGCAGGCATCATCCTTAAGCGCCTCGATCAGCCCTTCGTCCACCCGGAAGTGTGAGCCGGTCGCTTTGTTGATCAGCTCCGCTCTGCTGTAGATCAGGTACACAAGGTTCCGCAGGGAAACCCCGTTGTGCTTATCGGCAGGGAAGCTGATATGCAGGATGTTTGGTTCTCCATCCGTCGGGGTCTCGGCTTCATCTGCCGTAACAGCAGCCGGCTCCTCTGTTCCGGATTCGTCTGCTGGTGTTTCAGCATCCTGTTCCTCTGTCTGCGGTTCGGTTTCCTGCTCCTCTGCTTCTTCCACAGTGAGCTCACTATCGGCTGTGTCTGCTCCGCCGCTTTCGTCCTCCTCGGTGGGATCTTCCGCGGCAGGTGCCTCTACAGTGGGTATTTCCTCTGCCGGCTCTTCCGCAGCGGCAGTTTCATCCTCAGCGGAGTCCTCCACAGTTGCTTCCGCTCCTTCTTCAGTGGCGGCTTCTGTTTCATCCTCATCCGGCATGGCAATCAGCCCCTCGGTCAGAAGCGTCACCAGGATATCCTGGTCTGCGCTATTCTCATCCACCAGGAGGTTTCCCTGGCGGTCCACCTTGTAGTCGCCGATCAGGAAAGCATACTCCGGCGCCCTTGTGTACACGGAGCGTTCACCAGTCAGCTCTTCGAGCTTCTTCACCAGCATCTTGCGCTCGTCAATGTTCTTCTTAAATTCTATCATCTGCTTGCAGCTCCTTTCATTTTCCGGCAGGCTTGCCGCCCTCCGTTTTTGTAGTAGCATATTCGCTCTAAAAAGAGCATTTATCCAGTCAATTTTCTGATAATTATCAGATTCGACCTAATGCACAAATAATCCCGCACAGTGTTCGTGTAGATCACACAGTCTGGTCTTCAGCCGTACTGGTTTCTTCCTCCTCATCCACAAGGTACTCCGGGTCCTGCAGGAATTCCTCGTACATGTCGGACAGCGTAGCGACACGGCAGAGGGTGAACAGGATAAGGATAATGATGCCGAAGATAATCAGTAAAATCATAGCAAGTAACATATCTCAAAACCCCTTTATGTAGTGCAGCCGATATGCCGGCCTGCCATATCACGAAGTAGTTATTCCTACTCAGCAATACGGCAGGCTTCTTTATCGGCACGTTTGTTTACTCTTCTTTTCCGGCTGCCCAAGCGATGCCGCTCAACACAAAGAAAGCACAGTTGAGTTGAATCCCGTTGCCCCATAATTTATACTCAGCACTATCCGAGTACGGGTCAGCCAGCCACTTGCGCACCTGCTTCTCAGTTTTCGGTTTAGACGCATGCGTCACAACTTTGCGATGGGTTTCCCATACGTCCATCCAGAAAGCAACCTCCTCATCGGTCGGGTCCGGATTGCCCAGGTCGTGGCACCACCAGTCCGGAAAGCCCTGGAGCCTCGCACACTCGGTCGGTGTCAGGCGGCGCACTGTGTAATGCGGTTCGATTTCCTTCACTGGTGCATCCTTTGGTACAGGAGCGACCGTAGTCGGGTCTTTATAATCTCGCGCCATCAGCGTAGGCGATACCTCTTCTTCCACATGGGTAAAGCAGCCAGTCGTCATGGCATACACCGTATCTGCTGGAGTACAATCCGAATCTGGTGCCGCCACCGCATGTCGGTCAACATCCGTAAGCGTGTAACACACATCCTCGCTGACACCACAGCCCTGCGGACCATTCTTATCATCCCTGCCGATCATGTTTCCCTGCAGGACGTAGGTCTGCTGCTTTGCTCCCGGCTGTGCCTGCAGGGAACCGGACTTATTGCCCAGGTCTCGGACTTCATCACGCTGATTCTGCGTGAACGCCACAGGTTCCTCGCTTTCTCCCCTGACAACCGCCACGCCTCCGTGGTTTCCTGCCGGGTTAGGAAATGTTGTGCCAAGTGTCCGTGCCGTATCTGTTTCATAGCAGTGGCAGCGCGATACTTTTGTCCCGTCCGAGGTCTGTCGGATGTCATAGCACTTCTCCTGTTCCACTACGCACACACCACCCTGGTTGCAGCCAGGGTTTCCACCCGCCGCATCCAGCGTTCTGGTGGTCTCCGCTTCATAAATCCCGGCATGGGGATTATCCGAAAGCATCGCATGGGACTGGAAAGAACTGATGCCGAAGACCGTCTGCTGCGGTTCGTCGGTCTGCTCCCGCTCCAACACACAGTTGAAGTTCTGCTTGTCGGGCATCCGCTGGACACCTCTGGCATTCTTATCCGTCAGAGTACCCACAACCTGTCCGCCATCCCAATAGCAGGATTCCTGCTCTGGCACGAAGACAGCCTGGTCATTGCTGCAGCCAAGGGTACCGGACACACCGTTTTGTATTAACGCGCCCTTCCCTCCGCCGTCCTTACCAGCCCTCATGCGGAGCGCCTTGGTCTGGTCTTCCATGAGGAGCGGCACGTTATTTCCGCCTGTCCCCATGCGGCCGCTGAGAGTCTGTATTTTCCCGTCCTCTTCGATGCGGATTCTGCTGTCCGCAGGATGGTTCTCCAAAGGGACCACAGCAGGGACAACCCCCGCACGGAGGGTCGGACTGCGTTCTTCTTCATATCCGATGCTTCTGGCATTTGCCGAATGCTCAGTGCAGAAGCCAGCCGCCCCATCCATCACACAAGGCGGATGCCCGTGTGTCTCAGCGCGGAGTGTCGAAGTAATGTCAGTGCCGACATCAATCCTGCTGCCGCCCTGGTCTTCGAGAATCAACTGTTCCCGCTGTTCTCCTTCTCCATTGCCGCCGCCTGCCGCTCCAGCGCCTTGCGTAAAATCTCCGGCAGCTCCTTGCCACGAACGCTGGCTCTGTGGAGTATACCCCGACAGGCCTTCGGACTTAAATAATACTTCTCCTGCGCTCCGGCCTCTAAAATCTGCGACAAGGTAGATTCGTCTACGACGCTGGGGTGTTCCCCAATATTGAGCGTCCAGAGTTCGGTAAGCAACGCTCCATCGGTCTCCCAGTAAAACGTCAGCGTAGGGCCAGCTCCCTTTTTCAGGCAGAGGCACCGGGGCTGCCGCTGGTTCTGCGACCCGGATGAACGCTTCGAGGACGGCTTTGAAGTCCTCCCCTTTGTGGGAGGAGAAAGCGCCGAAGACGTTCTCCCAGACTGCGTATCTTGGATATTGTCCATTGGTCTTTTCCCTCATTTCTTTTATGATGCGGATTGCCTCGTGGAACAATCCGGAATGCTCCCCGTCAAGCCCCGCCCGCTTGCCCGCGATGGACAGGTCGGTACAAGGGCTGCCGAAGGTAATAATGTCAACCGGTTCCAGGTCTGCTCCATTCAAAGCAGACACATCACCGTAGTGTTTCACATCGGGGAACCGTTTGCAGGTCACAGCAATCGGAAACGGCTCCACTTCGCTGTTGAACACAGGCTTGATTCCTGCAAGCGTCCCCGCCAACTCAAAACCCCCGGAGCCTGAGAAGAGGCTGCCGAGGGTCAGCTTATTTTTATTCTGTTCCATAGCTCCTCCTTATCAGACTTCCGGGATCAGGAGCACCTGCCCCTCCGCGATGACGTTGGAGGAAAACTCATTCAGCTCCTTGATTTCCGTGTACCGCTCCTCATCGCCGAGCAGGTCAGCGGCAATCGACTTGATGGTGTCACCCTTCTGCACCGTGTAGATGCTCTTGCCGATGATCAGGTAAATGTTATCCGTGTTGCACACATAGGCATAGCCGCAGTCCGCTTCCTCGCAGACGATCCGCACCCAGGAGTTGCTGCAATACTGCAGCGCCGCCGCAATCGTGTCCTTCTTGTAGATGGTCACAATCTCGGAGTCCAGCGAATTCTTGTCACGGATGTTCATCATGGTACGCAGCTTCACATAGCCGATCGGCTCCGTGTTCCCATCGTTCTCCGCATCCCCGGTATCCTCACCGGTGTCAACCTCATCCGTCTCTGGTGTTTCCCCTTGGGTGTCTGTGTCCCCGCCGGTATCCTGATCGTCCGTATCCTGATTGCCAGTATCCTGGTTGTCGGCATCCACGCTGCCGCTGTCATCTGTGTCCACGGACGCTTCTTCATCCTCGACTTCCTCAAGATAGAGGATGCCGTTCACCCGGAGCGCCTTGCCGGTGGAGCTGTCATCAATCGTCAGTGTCAGTGCCATCGTCCGCGCCTCCTTCCTCGTCCATCAGCTGCACAACCTCATCCAGCTTCAGCTTCTGCCCGTCACGGATGACGTACACATCCGACGCATTGCCATCATTCAGTTCGATGTACCGCTTCACGATGACATCCATGAACTTCGTATCCAACTCGATGCCCCGGCAGACGCGGTCTGTCTCAATGCAGGCCACAAGCGTGGACCCCGATCCAAGGAACGGGTCAAGGACGACACCGTTGGTCATGCTGCTGTTCTTGATTGGGTAGCTCATCAGCCCCACAGGTTTCATGGTCGGATGGTCCTTGCTGGACTTCGGCCGGTCGTACTCCCAGATGGTCGTCCGCTTCCGGTCGGAATACCACTGGTGCCGCCCCTTCTGTTTCCACCCAAAGAGGCACGGCTCGTGCTGCCACTGGTACGGGGAGCGCCCAAGCACCAGAGCATTCTTCTTCCAAATGCAGCAGCCGGACAGATAGAAGCCCGCGTCCTGGAATGCCTTTCTGAAATTCAAGCCCTGCGTGTCCGCATGGAACACATAAATGCTCCCATCATCCGCAAGGTTCTCGTGCATCTGTGTATACGCTTTCAGGAGGAAATCGTAGAAATCCGTGTCGGACATGTTGTCGTTCATGATTTTCCCAGCGGTCTCCTCCACATCGACGTTGTACGGCGGGTCCGTCACGATAACGTTTGCCTTCTGCCCGTCCATCACAATGGCATAGCTTTCCGGCTCCGTGGAATCACCGCAGTATACACGGTGCTTACCCAAAAGCCACAGGTCTCCCGACCTTGAAAAAGCCGGCCGCTTCAACTCCGATTCCACATCGAAGTCATCCTCCCGGATTTCCTTGGAATACACCTTGGAGAACAGCGTCTCCACCTCCGGCGCATCAAAGCCAGTAAAGCCAAGGTCGAAGTCTGCTGCCTGGATGTCTTTCAACAAGTCGGCCAACAGGTCATCGTCCCAGGCACCCGTGATTTTATTGAGCGCGATGTTCAGCGCCTTTTCCCTGGTCTTATCCACATCGACCACCGCACACGGCACCTCTGTGTATCCGAGCTGCACCGCCACAGTCAGCCTCTGGTGTCCCCCGATGATTGTCATGTCGCTGTTGACCACCAGCGGATCGGCAAAGCCGAACTCCTCGATGGAGTTTTTGATTTTCTCGTACTCTTTGTCCCCAGGCTTCAGTTTCTTCCTGGGGTTGTAGGTTGCCGGCTTGAGCACGGATACCGGCAGCACTTTCAATTCAGCTGTAGGTTTCATGTTCCTCTCCTCACTTTCACACTCGCATCACTTCGGAAAACGGCACAAATAAAGAGCCGAACCGAAAGCCCGACTCGTACTCACCGCTGTCCTCGTTCAGCTGTTCTTCCATGGAATACCACGCCGGGGCTTCCCCGTTCATGGATGCCAGCACCCTGTCATCGCAGTGGTCAATTTCATGTACGCAGATGCCTGCCACATTACAGACGGGATAAACCCCTATCGTTTTCAGTTCCGTCATTCCTCATCGTCTCCTTCCTCCATCTCCCAGCCGTACCGGTCTGCCAGGTAACATTCCCTGCCGCAATATTTCCGGTCCTTGCTTTTCCACTGGTTAAAGACTGCTCCGCAATATTTACAGACGGCTGTCTTTCCACCTGTACTTTTCCGGTCCTCGTATTTGAACTCCTCGTGGCAGCGGTCACAGCAGAACTTTTTCCTTCCTGGCGGCACCGGTGCGCCACAGTTCTGGCACTTTGGTGCCTGCGGCTTTGCCGATGAGCTGCCCACGCTGATATACAGGCGGCAGTCCCCTTCGGTCGGAAGACCCAGCTCGTGGCAGTAGTGCGTGACCTGCGCCTCTGGCATCCCTGTCTGTTCTGCAATTTCAATAATGCTCGCCCCATCAAGCCGGAGCCTGCGCACCTCTTCACGGTCAGGGTCAAAAGCGTCCCCGTCTCCCAGCACGCCATCGGCGCCAATCCGCTCGGAAAGCCCTTGTTTATAACCCATATAGTTTTCTGACAGGAGCGGTTCCAGGAGAGTGGTGTCCACAGGGGTGATGTATTTTAAGGCTTCATCCAGCTCATTCTCATCCATCCGTATCCTCTCCCTTCTCCGTCTCCGGCTTCTTCGCCCTCGCCCGGTTTGCGCAGGCGCGGCTGCAATACTTCCTCGGTCTCGGTGACTCCCGGCTTGCCAGGAATTCTCTCCCGCACTGCGGACACACCGCAACTCTCGTGCTCGTCCAGTTCTGTGGGGACGGGTGCTTTGAATGCCACCGGCTCCTGCACTTGTCCGAGCAGAACTTCCTCGGCCTCCCTGTGCGGTTTGGCTCTATAGGCTTGCCGCATTCCAAGCACATCTTCTTTACCGTATCCCCCGCCAGCTCTTCCAAAGCGCCGTCCGGGAACAGCCCTGCCATCAGCAGTTCCATCGTTGGCTTCAAAACACTCACCTCACTTTCAGTCTGTCCAAAACACAGGGTACAGTCCATGCTGCGTCAAAACTCAAAGGCGCGGTTTCCATGCTGCGCCGAAAGTCCTGCCGTTTTTGTAAAAAACATCAAAAAACACAATAAAAATTATTTGATTTCGCCCACCGAACCGCCTCGTTTTCTGGAGCGGTCCGATGGGACTTCTGATTCATCCGAATCATGCCAAAACCCACGAAAATCCCTTATTTTTTAAGGAAAATTCATGGGTTTTCGTAAAATCCGGTTCAATTTTGCTTTTATTTTATACATTCCGATTTCGCGCCCGCAGCACCAGCCGGGGCCGGGGCCTATGAAATTTGCGAAAATTCGCAGAAAGGGGGGCGCCGTTCCCCCGGAATTTCCATTTTCAGGATTTTGGCCGGGCCCCTGGGGTAGGGGAAATCCTCACAGGTGCGTGTGTTTGTCACCCGCCGTAAATCTCTGTTCGGATTCTTTCCGCAATCTCCAGCACTTCGTCTGAGTAGGGGCTTCCTGCCTCTCCCTTGTTCCAGTAGTCGCGGTAGGCTCCCGTCACACCGTAGTGGTATGCAGTCAGCACCTCTTCTTCGGAACTGAACCGTCCGAACAGTTCCACAAGGTAGTCAATGCCAGCGTCGATGTTCAGGTAAGGGTTGATGAAAGCTTCATCTGACAGTGGATTGCCCAGTCGCTCGGGGTGGAGCGATGGAACAACCTGCATATAGCCAACCGCTCCGTTCCTGCTCACGGCATCGTACTTGTAGCCGCTCTCCACCTCAACCAGTGCCAGCACCATTGGGTAGTCGATGTCGTTCTGCGTACACAAGGCGTATGTGTACACCTGCACAGCATCGGGGAAGTAGCCGCCCGTCTGCACGTACTCGTCCGGGATGTCGTAGTGGTACCAGCCCTCCAACGTGTCCTCACCCCAGTCAAGGGACATGGTGGTGAAGGGGTACTCTAAACCGGACAGGTCGGGGATGTCGTGGTTTACGGACTCTTCTGTGTCAGCCTCTGTTGCCGGGGTCTCCGTGGCGGGTTCCTCTGTAGTGAGAGGTTCTGTGGTTTCGGTTTCTGTAGGGTCGGTTATTTCGCCCTCTGTAGAACCGGCATTATTTTCGTTCTCCGTATATGCCCCATTTTCCGATACCTCGGTATTGGGTGTTTCCGTATCAGCCCCACAGGAGCGCACAGCTGCAATAACAAAAATAACCACCGCGATAAGTGCGATGATTATTCCGATCCTGCGATATTGGGCATTTTTGCGATTGCTCTTTTTCGGTTTTCTGTTTACTTCTCTATACATTATCTGTTTATCTCCTTCCACTGTTCATTTCCCATAGTAGCGACCTGCCAGCCGTAGCCTTCTAACGCAGTCGCCCTGTCGTAACTCTCTATATCCTGGCTTACCCTTGTCACAGCATTAGATAAGCCGTACTTAGAAAGGTCGCCGCCCTCAATAAGGTATTTGAGGATTCCGTCCTGCTCGGTTTCGTTCATGCCGAACATCCTGCCTGTCACCTGTACCACATCTTGGACTTTGCCCGTAATCGGCACTCCGACGCTCTCACGGAGCTTATCCACCACAGTCATAAAGTGCGTTTCTTCGATGGCCGCCATCGTGGTGTCACGCAGCTTCAATAAAAAGGCTTTATCCTCCGCTTCGATGGTTTCATCCGTATAGACATCAAAACTGTCCTCTACTGCCTTGGTTGCCCTGCCGGTATGGTACTTTCTCTGCCCCAGATCGTTTACCATCATGCCGTTCGTGCAGACAAGCCTATATAAAAGCGGCTGTACGGACACGCTGCCGAGTCCTACCTCGGAATTTGAAATAACCACACCTGCCTGGACGTAATCGCCGGGAACAACCGCCGTTTCCAGCTTGTGGTTGACAATTTTCAGATAAAAGCGGTCATCCGTGACCTCGCAGCTCACCACTTCGTATTTATCCTCTCCCGCAAAGAGCGGAAGTGTGGCGGACGCGATATCCAGATTGTCGATCCTGCGGTATCGGTCGGAAAGGAGCGCCCTTGCCGCACGAACTCCGCCATATTCGAGGGTACGCACCATGTAATTGTTTTCTTTGTCAGCAAACCAACTGTTCACGTTCTGTGCCAGAAGCTCCGGCTTTTTTTCCTGCATATGGTCATAATACCTTGCAGGAATGTCTAAAGCCGAGGCAATCTGCCTGTGGAAATGCCCTGTCGTTTTGAAAGTTTCCTGATTCCCGTTCTCCAGATGGTTCATCTCGAATGTATGACCATCATCCCTCAGCCTCATGCCCATAGCCGGAGCGATATAATCCCGTTTCGCTTTCTGCTGGAATGCCAGCTCCTGCATGACCGCATTTAAACTTCTTCCTGTTTTCATTGTCGTGATTCCTCCGTTTCTTTTTGAACTCGCGGCTGTATGTAAAAACAGGAAAAGGCACTGCCGCTGATGCCCCTTCCTGCTAAAATCAATATCTGTATTCCGGGTTGATGTCCTCGGTCAGCGTTTTCATATCATGACAACGCTTACAGAGCGCTTGGAAGTTCGATTCATCCCAGAAGAGCTTCGGGTCTCCTCGGTGCGGGATGATATGGTCGGTCACTTCCGCTTTCCTGTACACAGGCGGGTCTTTCGCCATGCACCTCACGCAGAGGGGATGGCTTTGGAGATACCGTTTCGAGGTTTTCTCCCACTGCCTGCCGTAGCCCGCTTTCCTTGCGGACCGCACCGCTTCCGGATGCAATGGCCTGTGTTTCTCACAATATTTCTTTCCCGGTTCAACCAGCTCCGGACAGCCGGGATGCCGGCACGGAACCTTCGGTTTGTATGGCATGCTTCTCCTTCAAATTGTAATGAAAATTTTACAATATATTTTCTGTATTCTCTTGCAATTTCACCGCAGACAGCGTATACTATGAGTAACCGAAAGAAAGAAGGTGTTATCATGCCATCTGCTACAAATATAGCGAAGAGTCTAGTCTCAATCTCACAGTTCAACAAAGGGCAGGCTTCCCGTATTTTTGACCGGCTGAACAGCGAATCCCAGCTGATCGTCCTTAAGAACAACCAGCCTACGGCGTTCATCCTGTCTCCAAACGAATATGACCGTCTGACCGAATTAGAAGAAGACTATGCGCTGCTTCTTGAAGCCTACGAACGTCTTGAAAAACACGGGGATGAACCTGGCATCCCTATAGCCGATGTTATGGCTCGCCATGGCATCTCCGAAGACGACTTAGACCAGATCGGAGATGTTGAAATCGAATGACCTGGGAAATTGAATTTCTTCCAGAAGCCGACCGCGATATAGACGAACTTGATGGTTCTGTAAAAGCCCAGGTCTTTAAAGGCATCAGGAAAGTCAGCCAAAATCCCCTGCCACAACAGGAAGGCGGCTACGGCAAGCCCCTCGGAAGCAAGAGCGGCACAAACCTCACAAATCTCCTGAAAATCAAATTCAGGGACATCGGGATACGGGTGGTCTATAAGGTGATCCGTGAAGACACGGTCATGAAAATCATCGTTGTCTCAGCCCGCACCGATGAAAAGGTATACAGGGAAGCAGCCAGGCGTCGTAAAGAACACAATCTCTGATAAAAACCGGCATAGGAAACTGTGCCGGTTCTCTTTACTGCTCCCAGGGCATATCAGGATTCGTGAAATGCCCATAAACCGAGATGGTGTTATAATCCACATCCAGAAGATGAAGGTTCTTAATAATCCCTCTCGGTGTCAAATCGTAGCTGTCCCTGACATATGCCTGGATAAAGTCAATCGGCTGGATTTCTGTGCCGAAGCACTCGATTGCTACTCCCACAGGCTCCGCCAGTCCGATAGCATAAGAGAGCTGCACCTCGCACTTGTCCGCATAACCGGCAAGCACGATGTCCCTTGCAATCTTCCTCGCCATATATGCCGCCGAGCGGTCAACCTTGGTCGGGTCCTTGCCGGACATTGCCCCACCGCCGATTCTTCCAATGCCGCCGTAGGTGTCGCAGGCAAGTTTTCTGCCGGTCACTCCACAGTCAGCAAAAGGACCGCCTTTTACAAAGCGGCCGGTCGGATTTATCAACTTCTCGAAGTCGGAATTTAGACCGTAATCGGAAGCCGCCATAATCATGAGCGTTTCCACAATCGTGCGGAAGTCGGAAGGCTCCACATCCTCACTGTGCTGCACCGAGCAGAGGAATGTGGCGATCCTGCCGCTGTCGTAATCGAAGCTGACCTGCGCCTTGGCATCCGCACGGAACATCCTCGAAGACTAACTATAAAAAGTCAAGCACCCAAATGAGGAATTTGCAGATTATTG
>JAJQBC010000022.1 GCA_021203465.1 Lachnospiraceae bacterium
AATGTTTTTATAGCATAATTCCCAATGATGTGTTATCATTATTCTATACACATCAAGGGAGAAAACTTAATATGGACAAATGGATGTATGTGGTACCAGTGGTTGCCGTGCTGGCTTTACTTTTTGTCGCCATTCAGGCAAATAAAGTGGGGCGGCAGGAGCCGGGTACGGACAGGATGCAAGAGATCGCCGCGGCGATCGAGGAGGGCGCGCGCCTTCCTGACAGCGGAGTACAGGATCCTTGTCATTTTTGTGGCTGTACTCTTTGTATTGATTGGCGTCGGTATTGGAAGCTGGGTGACGGCGTTGTGCTTTGTAGTGGGGGCGCTATTCTCGACCGCTGCCGGCTACTGCGGCATGACAGTCGCCACGAAGGCCAATGTGCGGACGGCGAACGCGGCGCGTGAAAGCGGCATGAACAGAGCGCTCTCGATTGCCTTCGCGGGTGGCACGGTGATGGGGATGTGCGTGGCCGGACTTGGGGCTCTGGGCGTCAGCCTGATCTATATCGTCACCGGAAATGTCGAAGTCTTATCCGGTTTCAGCCTTGGCGCTTCATCCATCGCACTGTTTGCCCGCGTGGGCGGGGGGATTTACACAAAGGCAGCGGATGTCGGGGCCGATCTGGTCGGCAAGGTAGAGAAGGGTATCCCGGAGGACGACCCGCGCAATCCGGCCGTCATTGCGGATAATGTCGGCGACAATGTCGGCGATGTGGCGGGTATGGGGGCCGATCTGTTTGAATCTTATGTCGGCTCGCTTGTGTCCGCGCTGACGCTTGGAGTAGCTGTCGCGGCAGTCTCCGGCGTACTGTTCCCGCTTCTGATTTCGGCCTGCGGCCTGATCGCTTCCATTATCGCCACATTCTTTGTGAAGGACAGCGAGGGTAATGATCCGCAGAAAGCACTCACAAAAGGAAGTTATGTATCGGCAGCGCTGGTGATTGTTGTGTCGCTGCTTCTGAGCTGGTATCTGTTTGGCGATATGGGCGCGGCGGTCGCCGTGATCTCCGGCCTGATTGTCGGTGTTGTGATCGGAAGGATCACAGAATACTATACTTCCGACGCTTACCGGCCTGTGCAGAAAGTCGGTGAACAGTCGGAGACGGGAGCGGCGACGACGATTATCAGCGGCGTTGCAGTGGGTATGAAGTCGACAGCTGTTCCCCTGCTGCTGATCTGCATCGGCATTTTTATCTCCTACCGCGTGGACGGCCTGTACGGGATTGCGCTGGCGGCGGTGGGCATGCTCTCGACGACAGGTATTACGGTCGCGGTTGACGCCTATGGTCCGATCGCGGACAACGCGGGCGGCATTGCGGAGATGGCTGGCCTTGACGAGTCTGTGCGGGAAATCACGGACAAGCTGGATTCGGTCGGAAATACGACGGCGGCTATGGGAAAGGGCTTTGCGATCGGCTCTGCGGCTCTGACTGCGCTTGCGCTTTTTGTGTCCTATGCGAATGCGGTGGGACTCGACTCCGTTAATTTGCTGGATTATCGGGTGATTATCGGCCTCTTTATCGGAGGTATGCTTACTTTTCTGTTCTCGGCGCTCACGATGGAGTCTGTGTCACGAGCCGCCTACAAGATGATTGAGGAGGTGCGGCGGCAGTTCCGCGAGAAGCCGGGTATCATGAAGGGCGAGGAGCGCCCGGATTACACTTCCTGTGTGGCGATCTCTACGACGGCAGCGTTGCACGAGATGCTGCTTCCGGGTGTGATGGCGGTGCTGGCGCCGCTTGCCGTTGGGCTGCTTTTGGGAGTCGAGGCGTTGGGGGGCCTGCTCAGCGGAGCGTTGGTGACGGGCGTTCTCTTGGCGATCTTTATGTCAAATTCCGGAGGAGCCTGGGATAACGCAAAGAAAAATATCGAGACCGGCAGTCATGGCGGCAAGGGGAGCGAGGCGCATAAGGCTGCCGTGGTTGGCGATACAGTCGGTGATCCGTTCAAGGATACCTCGGGTCCGTCGATCAATATTCTGATTAAGCTGATGACGATTGTGTCTCTGGTATTTGCGCCTCTGTTCCTCGCAGTCGGCGCGCTCCTGTAAAGGAGAACTGTAAATGCTAACCTATTCATTTGAAAACAGAGGGAAGGAAGCTCTGTACATCTGGCTTTATAAATGCATGAAGGACGATATTCTGTCCGGAAAGCTGAAGAGCGGCGAACGGCTCCCCTCGAAGCGCAGTTTTGCGAGGCAGCTCGGTGTCAGTACGCTTACCGTTGAGAATGCTTACGCGCTGCTGCAGACTGAGGGCTATGTCAGTTCCCTTCCGAAAAAAGGCTATTATGTCGCGGACATTCAGCCCGCGTTCCACAGGTTACAGACGGGGGCGGTTTCCGCCTCCGCTTTTGCCGCTATGATCCCGGAACAGCCGGAAGAGAGGCAGTATTTTGCAGACTTTTCCAGCAATCAGACGCGGAAGGAGAATTTCCCGTTTTCTGTCTGGACGAAGCTCATCCGGCAGGTGATGGCGGAACAGGGGGACAACCTTCTGAAAAATCCGCCCGGCGGCGGTATCCTTCCGCTGCGGGAGGCGATTGCCGGACAGCTTAAGGAATTTCGGGATATGCTGGCATCGCCGGAGCAGATCATCATCGGCGCGGGGACGGAATATCTCTATGGGCTTTTGATTCAGCTGCTTGGTTTCGACAGCGTGTACGCCGTGGAGAATCCCGGCTATCAGAAGATATGGAAGATTTATCAGGCGTATGGCGTCGCCTGCCGTTATGTAGACCTTGACCACAGTGGCATGTGTCCGGAGCTTCTGGAAGATTCCGGCGCGAATGTGGTTCATATTTCCCCGTCGCACCATTTCCCGACCGGCGTGACGATGCCGATCAGCCGTCGCCACGAGCTGCTTGGCTGGGCGGCAGAGGCACCGAATCGCTATATCATTGAGGATGACTACGACAGCGAATTCCGGCTGTCCGGGAAGCCGATCCCGACGTTGCAGAGCATCGACCGGAACGGGCGTGTGATCTATATTAACACTTTTACGAAGAGTCTTGCCTCCACGATTCGTATCAGCTATATGGTGCTGCCTGTGCCGTTGCTGGCCAGATACCGTGAGCGGCTTGGTTTCTATTCTTGTACGGTGTCCAATTTTGAACAGTATACGCTGGCGGCTTTTATCCGGGATGGCCATTACGAAAAGCATATCAACCGGATGCGGAACAGTTGCAGGAAAAAGCGGAACCTGCTGCTCGGCGCGATTGCCGGAAGCCCGCTCTCCTCACTGGTCACTATATCTGAGGAGGATGCGGGGCTGCATTTCCTTATGCATGTCAGCACGAGACTGTCTGATGAGGAAATCACAGAGCGCGCTGCTGAAAAAGGGATACGTTTGACCGGATTGTCTTATTATTTTCACGGAGGGGAAGAGCAGAGACACTCTGCGCATACCTTTGTCATCAATTACTCTAATATCGAAGAAAGCCGGATCGAGGAGGCTGTGGAGCTGCTGTATCAGGCTTGCAGGTGACAGCGGCTTCCCCGCATTTTTCGGTTGACGAAGCCACGCGGTCATGATAGTGTTTGTAATCATGGCGGCGCCTTTCCTTTTTGGCGCCGTCCGCGTCGGCAGGCATGTGCGTATTTGCGGAATTTTGAATGGAAAAGGGAAGAGAAAGTGATGTTGGACCAGTTTTCCAGAACGCGGCTCCTCCTCGGTGAGGTGGGGATGGAAAAGCTGCTTGGCGCGCGCGTGGCCGTATTCGGGCTCGGCGGCGTCGGCGGCTATACAGTGGAGGCGCTGGCACGCAGCGGCGTCGGAGCCCTCGATCTGATCGACGATGACAGAGTGTGCCTGACAAATCTGAACCGCCAGATCCTCGCGATACATGGGACGATCGGGGAATACAAGACGGACGTGGCGCGGGAACGTATCCTTGCGATCAATCCGGACGCGCAGGTCAGGGTATATCGGACTTTTTACGGACCGGAAACCGAGGGAGAATTTGATTTTTCTCACTATGATTATGTCGTGGACGCGATCGATACCGTGACCGGAAAGATTGAGCTTGTGCTGCAGGCGGAGCGCTCCGGCACACCGATTATCAGCTGTATGGGGGCTGGGAACAAGCTGGATGCGTCCGCTTTCGAGGTGGCCGATATCTATGAGACGAGCGTCTGCCCGCTGGCGCGCGTGATGCGGCGCGAACTGAAAAAGCGCGGCATCAAAAAATTAAAAGTAGTCTACTCGAAGGAATCGCCCCTTACGCCGACCGAGGAAATGACCGGCGACGGCGAGGATGATGGCATCTGTTCTCCGGAGGCGGACGGTAAACGCGCACTGTGGCGTCAGACGCCCGGGAGTACCGCGTTCGTCCCCGCGGTGGCGGGACTGATTCTTGCGGGCGAGGTGGTGCGGGATCTGACTGCGCAGAGTGTTTCTGATGAGCCGATTCCGGGCAGACAGCAGGATTGATCTGCAGGAAATTTTGACAGTTGACATGAGAGATGAAGGAGTCTTTGGACGATGTTTACAGCACAGAACTGGAAGGATTACGAGGTAATTGACTGCTCCGGCGGTGAGAAGCTGGAGCGCTGGGGGAAATATCTGCTCGTGCGGCCGGATCCTCAGGTGATCTGGGATACGCCAAAGGAAAACCCCGGCTGGCGTCGGCGGAACGGACACTATCACCGCAGCGCGAAGGGCGGTGGCGAGTGGGAGTTTTTTGATTTGCTGCAGCAGTGGGATATCTCCTACGAACTGCCCTGCAGGAAGCGCCTGACCTTTCACCTGAAACCCTTCAGCTTTAAACATACCGGGCTGTTTCCGGAGCAGGCGGCCAACTGGGACTGGTTTTCGGAAAAGATATGCAGCGCGGGCAGGCCGGTGAAGGTGCTGAACCTGTTCGCCTATACGGGCGGAGCGACACTGGCAGCCGCGGCGGCAGGCGCAGTGGTCACGCATGTCGACGCCTCAAAAGGCATGGTCGGCTGGGCAAAGGAGAATGCAAAAGCCTCAGGGCTTGAGGATGCTCCGATCCGTTGGCTGGTCGATGATTGTCAGAAGTTTGTCGAGCGGGAACTGCGCCGCGGAAATCATTATAACGCAGTGATCATGGATCCGCCGTCCTATGGACGCGGGCCGAAGGGTGAGATCTGGAAGATCGAGGATGCGATCCATCCGCTCGTACGGCTGTGCGCGCAGCTTCTGAGCGATGAGCCGCTTTTCTTCCTTATTAACTCCTACACTACCGGCCTGCAGCCTGCGGTGCTCGCCTATCTTCTCGGGACAGAGCTTCGGTGTTTCGGCGGTAGGATAGATGCGCAGGAGGTTGGCCTTCCGGTGACGGAGAGCGGACTGGTATTACCTTGCGGAGCAGCGGGACGCTGGGAAAAGTAAAAATTTTCGTTGATTTTTTTGAAAAAAAGGGCTTGCATTTTGCAGGCCTTTGTTTTATACTGATTCTTGCTGTGATATTGATAGCGATGAAGCGTGAGGTTGCCGCGCTGAACGCGCGGGTTTTTCCGTGGAGCGAATGTCAAGTTAGCAAACTGGCGACAAGTCACTGTATACAATTAGAACGGTCCTTTGAAGAAGAAGGAAACGACGTGTGAATGTCTTCGCGACACGCACGGGAGAGTGTACAGTCACCGCTTGTCGTACTGGTAGTCAAAAGTACGAAAAGGAGGCGACTTTTTTTATGGCAAGTCAAGTAATGAGAATCACATTGAAGGCGTACGATCATCAGCTGATCGATGCATCCGCCAAGAAGATCATCGAGACGGTGAAAAAGACGGGATCTAAGGTGAGCGGACCGGTGCCGCTGCCGACGAAGAAGGAAGTGGTTACGATCCTTCGCGCAGTGCATAAGTACAAGGATTCCAGAGAGCAGTTCGAGCAGAGAACGCACAAGAGGTTGATCGACATCATCGCGCCGACGCAGAAGACGGTGGACGCCCTGTCCCGTCTGGATATGCCGGCTGGCGTGTATGTGGATATAAAAATGAAAACCAAATAATCCTGCGGCTAGAATGAATGCCCTGTGGTGCATTCCGCTGTAGAGAAAACAGGAGGAAAAGAAAGAATGAAGAAAGCTATTTTAGCGACGAAGGTCGGCATGACCCAGATCTTCAACGAAGACGGCGTGCTCACGCCCGTCACCGTGCTTCAGGCCGGACCCTGCGTCGTGACGCAGGTCAAGACAGTCGAGAACGACGGCTATGACGCGGTGCAGGTCGGCTTCGTCGACATCAGAGAGAAGCTTGTGAACAAGCCGAAGAAAGGCCACTTTGACAAGGCCGGCGTATCTTATAAGAGATTCGTCCGCGAGCTGAAGCTGGAGAACGCGTCCGAGTACGCGCTGGCGCAGGAGATCAAGGCGGACATCTTCTCCGCGGGAGACAAGATCGACGCGACGGCCATTTCCAAAGGTAAAGGATATCAGGGCGCAGTCAAGAGACTTGGACAGCACAGAGGCCCCATGGCTCACGGTTCCAAGTTCCACCGTCATCAGGGTTCCAACGGCGCCTGCTCCGATCCGAGCCGCGTGTTCAAGGGAAAAGGCATGCCGGGTCACATGGGTTCAAAGCAGATCACGATCCAGAACCTGGAAGTAGTCAGAGTTGACGCAGAAAACAATTTACTGCTGGTCAAAGGTGCGGTACCGGGCCCGAAGAAAGCCTTAGTTACCATCAAAGAGACCGTGAAGAGCGGCAAATAAGGCTGACGGGAAAGGAGGAACACGATTATGGCAAATGTAGCTGTTTATAATATGGAAGGAAAAGAAGTCGGAACGATGGAACTTTCCGATGAGATTTTCGGAGTAGACGTCAACGAGCATCTGGTACATCAGGTTGTCGTGGCGCAGCTCGCAAATAAGAGACAGGGAACGCAGAAAGCGAAGACCCGTTCCGAGGTTTCCGGCGGCGGAAGAAAGCCCTGGAGACAGAAGGGAACCGGACATGCCCGTCAGGGTTCGACCAGAGCTCCTCAGTGGACCGGCGGCGGCGTGGTATTCGCCCCGACTCCGAGAGATTACACGATTCGCCTGAACAAGAAGGAAAAGAGGCTTGCTCTTAAGTCCGTCCTTACGAACTGTGTGAATGAGAAGAAGCTGATCGTCCTCGACGAGCTGAAGTTCGACGGGATCAAGACGAAGCAGATGCAGGCGGTTCTCGATGCGCTGAAGGTGCAGAAGGCGCTGGTCGTTCTGAACGAGAATGACGAGAACGTTGTGAAGTCCACGAGAAACATTGCAAACGTCCGCACGGCGCTGACGAACACGATCAATGTGTACGATATCCTGAAGTACAGCACGCTGATCGTCACGAAGGACGCCGTCGCCACCATCGAGGAGGTGTACGCGTAATGGCTGACATTAAATATTATGATGTAATCCGCAAACCGGTCATCACCGAGAAGAGTATGGCCATGATGGGAGAAAAGAAATACACCTTCCTCGTTCATCCGGATGTGACGAAGTCTCAGGTGAAGGATGCGGTCGAGAAGATGTTCGCCGGCGCGAAGGTTGAGAAAGTCAACATCATGAACTGCCCGGCCAAGAATAAGAGACGCGGCATGGTCACCGGCCAGACGGCAAAGACCAGAAAGGCTGTCGTACAGCTTACCGCCGACAGCAAGGACATCGAGCTCTTTGAAGGACTGTAAAGAGCCGACCAGTATCACGAAACCGCGCAGAGTTTGAAAGGAGATAACGTAATGGGAATCAAAACCTATCGCCCATATACCCCTTCCAGGAGGCAGATGTCCGGATATGATTTCGAGGAGATCACCAGGACAGCTCCTGAGAAGTCCCTGACGACTTCCCTTAAGAAGAAGGCCGGACGCAACGCCCAGGGAAAGATTACAGTGAGACACCGCGGAGGCGGCGCCAAGAGAAAATACAGAATCATTGATTTTAAGAGAAAGAAAGACGGAGTTCCTGCAAAGGTTCTCGGCATTGAGTATGATCCGAACCGCACGGCAAACATCGCGCTGATCTGCTATGTGGACGGGGAAAAGGCCTACATCCTTGCACCGCAGGGTCTGAAGGAAGGCATGACCGTCATGAACGGGCCGGAGGCTGAGATTCATCCGGGTAACTGCCTGCCGCTGGAGAATATCCCCGTCGGTACTATGGTTCACAATGTTGAGATGCACCCGGGTAAGGGCGGACAGCTCGTCCGTTCCGCCGGAAACGGGGCGCAGGTGATGGCAAAGGAAGGCAAGTATGTGACTCTCAGACTGCCGTCCGGTGAGATGAGGATGGTGCCCATGAATTGCCGCGCGACGATCGGTATTGTCGGCAACGGTGAGCACAACCTGATCAACTACGGTAAAGCGGGCCGTAAGCGCCATATGGGCATCCGCCCGACCGTCCGCGGTTCGGTCATGAACCCGAACGACCACCCGCATGGCGGCGGCGAGGGCAAGGCCGGTATCGGTCGCCCGGGTCCGTGCACACCGTGGGGCAAGCCGGCGCTTGGCCTCAAGACAAGGAAGAAGAACAAGCAGTCTAATAAGCTGATCGTCAGAAGAAGAGACGGCAAGACGTTTAAATAAGAAATAGGAGGTTTCATACATGTCCCGTTCATTAAAAAAAGGACCGTTTGCAGACGCCAGCCTGCTGAAGAAAGTAGATGAGATGAACGCCAGCGGAAACAAGGCCGTGATCAAGACCTGGTCGCGCCGCTCCACGATTTTCCCGCAGATGGTTTCCCACACATTTGCAGTTCATGATGGAAGAAAGCATGTGCCGGTCTATGTCACCGAGGACATGGTAGGCCACAAGCTCGGAGAGTTTGTGCCGACCAGAACCTACCGGGGACATGGAAAAGACGAGAAGAAGTCTAGGCGTTAGTCGTCTATATTTTGGAAGGAGGTTAAACCGGAATGGCAAAGGGTTCCAGAAGTCAGTATAAAAGAGAAAGAAATGCCAGGAAGGACGAACGGCCGAGCGCAAAGCTTTTGTTTGCGCGTGTGTCCGTCCAGAAGGCATGCTTCGTATTAGACGCCATCAGGGGAAAGGATGTACAGACCGCGCTCGGCATTGTCACCTACAATCCGAGATATGCGTCCACCCTGATCGAGAAATTATTAAAGTCCGCGATTGCGAACGCAGAGAACAATTATCCGGACAAGAACTACAGGGCTGAAAATCTTTACGTCGCAGAGTGCTACGCAAATAAGGGGCCGACGATGAAGAGAATCAGACCGAGGGCACAGGGCCGCGCTTACCGCATCGAGAAGCGGATGAGCCATATCACCATTGTGCTGGATGAGAAGAAGTAAGGGAGGACAATCATGGGACAGAAAGTTAACCCGCACGGCCTCAGGGTCGGTGTTATTAAAGACTGGGATTCCAAATGGTACGCAGAAAAAGATTTCGCGGACTGCCTGGTCGAAGATTACCAGATCAGAAAGTTTCTGAAGAAGAAGCTGTACAGTGCAGGAGTTTCCAAGATTGAGATCGAGCGTACTTCGGATCGCGTGAAGATCACGATCTCCGCATCGAAGCCCGGCATGATCATTGGCAAGGGCGGTGTTGAGATTGAGAAGCTCAGGGTGCAGCTGCAGAAGATGACCACAAAGAAGGTCGTTGTAGATATCCGCGAGATCAAGAGACCGGACCGCGAGGCCCAGCTTGTGGCGGAGAACATTGCGCAGCAGCTCGAGAATCGTATCTCTTTCCGCCGCGCGATGAAGTCCTGCATGGGCAGAGCGATGAAGTCTGGCGCGAAGGGGATCAAGGCGTCCTGCGGCGGCCGTCTCGGCGGCGCGGATATTGCCCGTACGGAGACCTATTCAGAGGGCACGATTCCGCTTCATACGCTGAGAGCGGACATTGACTATGGTTTCGCGGAGGCGGACACTACCTACGGAAAAGTCGGCGTGAAGGTCTGGGTCTACAAGGGCGAGGTCCTTCCGAAGAAGGCGAAGGAAGGGAGCGATCGATAATGTTAATGCCGAAGAGAGTAAAGCATCGCAAGCAGTTCCGCGGCAGCATGGCCGGGAAAGCGATGAGAGGAAATAAGATCACAAATGGCGATTACGGTATTATCGCCCTCGAGCCCTGCTGGATCAAGTCCAACCAGATCGAGGCAGCCCGTGTAGCCATGACCCGTTACATCAAGCGTGGCGGTAAAGTCTGGATCAAGATTTTCCCGGATAAGCCAGTGACCAGCCAGCCGGCTGAGACCCGAATGGGTAAAGGAAAAGGCTCTCTGGAATACTGGGTAGCAGTTGTAAAACCGGGTCGCGTGATGTTTGAGATCGCGGGAGTTTCCGAGGATGTCGCAAAGGAAGCCCTGCGTCTGGCCACCCACAAGTTACCCTGCAGATGCAAGATCGTATCTCGCGCAGACTTAGAAGGCGGTGATAGCAGTGAAAACGAATAAATATGTGAAAGATTTACAGGAAAAGACAGCCGCTGAGCTGAATACCGAGCTGACGGCTGCGAAGAAGGAACTTTTCAACCTGAGATTCCAGAACGCGACGAACCAGCTCGACAACACGGCGAGGATCAGGGAAGTTCGCAGGAACATCGCCCGGATTCAGACTGTTATCGCACAGAAGAACGCGTAAGAGTCCGGCAGCGCAGTGTGAGAAAGGAGAATAGGAAGCCGTGGAAAGAAATCTGAGAAAAACCCGTGTCGGTAAAGTGGTCAGCGATAAGATGGATAAAACCATTGTGGTGGCTGTGGAAAACCACGTAAAGCATCCGCTCTACGGAAAGATTGTAAAGAAGACGTACAAGCTGAAGGCGCACGACGAGAACAATGAGTGTGGCATCGGCGATACCGTAAAGGTTATGGAGACCAGGCCGCTGTCTAAGGACAAGAGATGGAGACTGGTCAGCATCATTGAGAAAGCCAGATAGGAGGATGTAGAAGTGATACAGCAGGAATCAAGACTGAAGGTTGCTGATAACACCGGTGCAAAAGAGCTCCTCTGCATCCGCGTTATGGGCGGCTCGACGAGAAGATATGCACGCATCGGCGATGTGATCGTTGCTACGGTGAAAGACGCAACGCCAGGCGGCGTTGTCAAGAAGGGCGACGTGGTGAAGGCTGTCGTGGTTCGCACGGTAAAGGGCGCCCGTCGTAAGGATGGTTCTTATATCCGCTTTGACGAGAATGCCGCGGTCATCATCAAGGAAGACAAGAACCCCAGGGGAACCCGTATCTTTGGGCCGGTCGCGAGAGAGCTTCGTGAGAAACAGTTCATGAAGATCGTATCCCTCGCTCCGGAAGTATTATAGGAGGTATCGGAATGGCTACAATGAAAATCAAAAAGGGCGATACCGTCAGAGTGATTGCCGGAGCCGACAAGGGCGCTGAGGGCAAGGTTGTCATGGTTGACCACAAGAAGGGCAGAGTCGTGGTGGAAGGCGTGAATATGGTCACGAAGCACACGAAGCCTTCGATGTCGAACCAGCAGGGCGGCATCGTTCATCAGGAGGCTCCGATCGATGCTTCCAATGTCATGCTTGTGGTGGATGGACAGACCACGCGCGTCGGTTTTCAGGTCGAGTATAAGGAGCGCGAGAACGGCAGCAAGAAGAGAGTCGTGAAGCGCGTAGCGAAGGCGACCGGCAAGGTCATCGACGACTGATGGAAGAGAGGAGGCCTGAAAAAAAGTGAGCAGACTTGGAGAACAGTACAAGAATGAGATCGTGGACGCCATGATCAAAAAATTCGGATATAAGAATATTATGGAAGTGCCGAAGCTCGACAAGATCGTCATCAATATGGGCGTCGGCGAAGCAAAGGAAAATGTCAAAGTTCTGGATTCTGCAGTAAAGGATCTGGAGACGATCACCGGTCAGAAGGCGGTTGTCACGAAGGCAAAGAATTCCGTCGCGAACTTCAAAATTCGTGAAGGTATGCCGATCGGCTGCAAGGTCACGCTTCGCAAGGAGAGAATGTACGAATTCGCGGATCGCCTGATCAATCTGGCGCTTCCCCGCCTGCGCGACTTCCGCGGCGTGAACCCGAACGCGTTCGACGGCAGAGGAAATTATGCCCTTGGCATCAAGGAACAGTTGATTTTCCCGGAGATTGAATATGACAAGGTGGATAAGGTGAGAGGCATGGACATTATTTTCGTGACCACGGCCAAGACCGATGAAGAAGCACGTTATCTGTTGAGCTTATTCAATATGCCATTTGCAAGATAGGAGGGAATTTCATGGCTAAGACATCGATGAAAATTAAGCAGCAGCGCAAACAGAAATTCTCGACGAGAGAATACAGCCGCTGCAGGATCTGCGGCCGTCCGCATGCTTATCTGAGAAAATATGGAATCTGCAGAATCTGCTTCCGTGAGCTGGCTTACGCTGGCCAGATCCCGGGTGTGAAAAAGGCAAGCTGGTAACCGGTAAGGAGGTAGGAAAAATGACAACGAACGATCCAATCGCAGATATGCTCACAAGAATCCGTAATGCGAACATCAGAAAGCATGACACGGTAGATGTCCCGGTATCGAAGATGAAGCTTGCGATCGCAAACATTCTGGTGGATGAGGGATACATTGAGAAGTACGAGTTGATTGATAATGGAAATTTTCAGGATATGCGTATTACCCTGAAATATGCCAATAACAAGAGTGACAGGATCATCTCCGGACTGAAAAGGATCTCCAAGCCGGGTCTTCGCGTGTACGCGGGCAAGGAGGAGCTTCCGAAGGTGCTCGGCGGCCTGGGTATCGCCATCATCTCCACCAACAAGGGCGTGATGACCGATAAGAAGGCAAGAGAGCTCAACGTAGGCGGAGAAGTGCTGGCCTTTGTATGGTGACCGAAAGCAACTTAGCGAATCCGAGCCGGAGGCGAAGGATGAGCTTAGTGCGAGGTCCGTCGGGACCCTTAACGAGTGCAAGCCGGAAGGCGCCGCACGAGTTTAGTGGAGCGACGTTCCTTATTATACTGAAAACAGAGGAGGCTTAGCGCCTCTTCCGAAAATCTAAGTAAGGAGGATTTTTGATTTATGTCCCGTATCGGAAGATTGCCGGTAGCGATTCCGGCAGGTGTCACAGTAGATGTGGCCGAGGGAAACAAGGTGACCGTAAAAGGTCCGAAGGGAACGCTGGAGAGAACGCTTCCCGCAGAAATGACGATCAAGGTTGAGGACGGCCACGTCGTAGTGACGAGACCGAACGACCTGAAGAAAATGAAATCTTTACACGGACTGACCAGAACTCTGATCTCCAACATGGTGACCGGCGTCAATACCGGTTTCGAGAAGGTGCTCGAGGTCAACGGCGTAGGTTATCGTTGCGCGAAGTCCGGCAAGAAGCTGACGCTGAATCTGGGATACTCTCATCCGGTCGAGATGATCGATCCGGAGGGTCTGGAGGCTGTCGTCGACGGCAACAAGATCACCGTCAAGGGTATCGACAAGGAAAAAGTCGGGCAGTACGCGGCAGAGATCCGCGCCAAGAGAGCGCCGGAACCCTACAAGGGCAAGGGCATCAAGTACGCGGATGAAGTGATCCGCCGCAAAGTCGGCAAGACCGGTAAGAAATAGGTAAGGAGAGTGTAGAGATGGTTAAGAAGAAATCAAGAAAAGAAGTACGCGCCAAGAAGCACTACAGGCTGCGCAACCATATCAGCGGCACTGCCGAGAGGCCGCGTCTGGCCGTATACAGAAGCAACCAGCACATGTATGCGCAGATTATTGATGATACTGCAGGAAATACCCTCGTCTCCGCTTCCACTCTCCAGAAAGATATCAAGGCAGAGCTTGAGAAGACGAACAGCGTTGACGCGGCGGCATATGTAGGAAAAGTGCTCGCCGAGAGAGCCCTTGAGAAGGGAATCAAGACGGTCGTGTTCGACCGCGGAGGATTCATCTATCATGGAAAAGTCGCAGCGCTGGCAGATGCAGCCCGTGAAGCGGGTCTGGATTTCTAAAGGAGGAGGAGAAAAGGCATGAGACATGAGATCATTGATGCGAGCCAGTTAGAGCTGACCGATAAGGTCGTGACGATCAAGCGTGTCAGCAAGACGGTCAAGGGCGGACGCACACAGCGTTTCACGGCTCTGGTGGTCGTCGGCGACGGCAACGGCATCGTAGGTGTAGGCCTTGGAAAAGCCCTTGAAATTCCGGAAGCGATCCGTAAGGGCAAGGAGGATGCGATGAAGAAGCTCACCCGCATTGCGCTGGACAGCAACAGCAGCATCCCGCATGACATCATTGGAGAGTTCGGCAGTTCTTCCGTGCTGCTCAAGAGAGCTCCGGAAGGTACCGGTATCATCGCAGGCGGCGCTGTCCGTGCGGTGGTGGAGCTTGCCGGTGTGAAGAATATCCGTACCAAATCGCTGGGTTCCAACAACAAGCAGAACGTGGTGCTGGCCACCCTCGATGGCCTGAAAAGCCTGAGTGCCCCGGAGGAAGTCGCGAAGAAGCGCGGCAAGTCCGTGGATGAGATTTTGGCATAAGGAGGAGAGCGGACATGGCAGAGAAGTTAAAAGTAACCCTGGTAAAATCTCCGATTGGCGCAATTCCGAAGCAGAGAGCTACGGTGGAGGCGCTCGGTCTTAAGAAGATGCACAAGACGGTCGAGCTGCCGGACAATGACGCGGTGCGCGGCATGATCTGGCATGTGAGACATCTTGTGAAGGTGGAAGAAATCTGATTATCGCAGGTAAGGAGGTGTCACAATGGACTTATCGAATTTAACGTACGCGGAGGGCTCCAGACAGAGCGATAATTTCCGCAGAGGCCGTGGACATGGTTCAGGCAACGGCAAGACCGCGGGTAAGGGACATAAGGGCCAGAAGGCTCGTTCCGGAGCGCCGAGGCCGGGTTTTGAGGGCGGTCAGATGCCCTTATACAGAAGACTCCCGAAGAGAGGCTTCACGTGCCGCAACAGCAAAGAGATCGTTGCGATCAACATTGATGTACTTGAGAGATTTGACAACGACAGCGTTGTCTCTGTACAGACTCTGATAGAGGAAGGGATCATCAGAAATCCGCATGACGGTGTGAAGATCCTCGGAAAAGGAGAATTAACCAAGAAGCTGACCGTCCAGGCGAATGCGTTTTCAGCAGGGGCTGCGGCGAAGATTGAGGCTCTTGGCGGAAAAGCCGAGGTGATCTGATGTTCAAGACATTGCGAAATGCATTTAAGATTGAGGATATCAGAAAAAAGCTGATCTTCACATTTTTAATGTTAATCGTTGTGCGCTTTGGCTCGCAGCTTCCGATCCCGGGTGTGAACAGGGAGTATTTTGCTGCATGGTTTGCGCAGCAGAACGGGGACGCGTTCAATTTCTTTGACGCGTTCACCGGCGGCTCCTTTAGCAGTATGTCACTGTTCGCGCTGAGCATCACGCCCTATATTACATCCTCGATTATCGTCCAGCTCCTCACGATTGCGATTCCGCAGCTCGAGGAGATGCAGAAGGACGGTGAGGACGGGCGCAAGAAAATTCAGATGATTTCCCGCTATCTGACGGTGGCGCTGGCGCTGATTGAGAGCATCGCCATGACGATCGGTTTCGGAAACAGCGGCCTGCTCGAGGAGTTCAACGCGCCGAATGTAATCCTCGCCGTAGCGGCTATGACAGCGGGCAGTGCATTCCTGATGTGGATCGGTGAGCAGATCACGGAATTCGGTGTCGGAAACGGCATCTCGATCGTGCTTTTGATCAATATCACATCGCGGATTCCGGACGACTTCGTGTCGCTGTACGAGCAGTTCATGCAGGGCAAGACGATTCTGAACGCAGCGCTTGCGGCGGTGATCATCCTTGCGGTCATTCTGGTGACGGTGGTTTTCGTTGTATTCTTGCAGGGAGGCGAGCGCAGAATTCCGGTGCAGTATGCAAAGAAGATGCAGGGACGCAAGATCGTCGGCGGTCAGTCGACGAACATCCCGACGAAGGTGAATACCGCGGGCGTCATTCCGGTCATCTTTGCCTCGTCGCTGATGAGTTTTCCGGGTGTTATCGTATCGTTGCTGGGAAAGAGCGGCGGCACGGGGATCGGCTCGAAGATCATTTCGGGCCTGAGCTCCTCCAACTGGTGTGACCCGAGTCAGCCGATCTACTCACTCGGCCTGTTGCTGTACATTGTGCTGGTTGTGTTCTTCGCGTATTTTTACACGTCGATCACCTTCAACCCGATCGAGATATCGAACAATATCAAGAAGCAGGGCGGCTTCATTCCGGGTATTCGCCCCGGCAAGCCGACGACGGAGTATTTGAGCAAGATTTTGAATTATATTGTATTTGTCGGTGCGGTTGGTCTGATTATCGTGTGCGTGATTCCAATCTTCTTTAACGGAATGTTTGGAGCTGACGTATCCTTCGGAGGCACGTCCATCATCATTATCGTGGGCGTTGTTCTGGAGACACTTAAGCAGATCGAATCCCAGATGATGGTACGCTACTACAAAGGATTCCTGAACGACTGACGAATACGGCGAGAAGCCTGTACGGCTATTTTGTACAGGCTTTCGCGGCGTTCACAGGTATGATATGGTAAAAACTGGAGAGACTGGATTATGAAGATTATTATGTTAGGCGCGCCGGGCGCGGGAAAAGGAACACAGGCAAAGAAAATTGCCGGGAAATATGGGATTCCTCATATCTCAACCGGCGATATATTCCGCGCAAACATCAAGAACGGCACGGAGCTCGGAAATAAGGCGAAGACTTATATGGATCAGGGGCTTTTGGTTCCCGACGAGCTGGTCTGTGATCTCGTTGTGGATCGCATTCAACAGGCGGACTGTAAGGAAGGTTACATCCTCGATGGCTTTCCGCGAACGATCCCGCAGGCGGAGAGCCTTGACGCTGCACTTAACGCTGTAGGCGAGTCCGTAGACTATGCGATAGACGTGAATGTTCCGGATGAGAATATCGTAAAGCGTATGGGCGGACGCCGCGCCTGCGTGGGCTGCGGAGCGACGTACCATCTCGTCTACGCTCCGACGAAGAAGGAGGGCGTCTGCGACGCCTGCGGCTCGGAGCTGATTCTGCGCGACGATGACAAGCCGGAGACAGTGCAGAAGCGTCTCGATGTGTACCATGAGCAGACGCAGCCACTGATCGATTATTATAATAAGAAGGGGATCCTGAAAACCGTGGACGGTTCCATGGATATGGAAGACGTTTTTGCGGCCATTCTGGGGATTCTTGAGGCGTAGGACATGGCCGTCACAGTGAAATCGGAACGGGAGATTGAGCTGATGCGCGAAGCCGGGCGCCGTCTGGAGATCGTACACGCCGAGATGGGGGAGTTCATCCGGCCGGGCGTCTCCACGATGGATGTCAACCGACATGGTGAGAAGATCATCCGAAAGCTCGGCTGTGTGCCAAATTTCCTGAATTACAACGGTTTTCCGGCCGCTATCTGCGTCTCAGTCAATGAAGAGGTCGTGCACGGAATTCCGCATGACGATCATATTCTCGAGGAAGGCGATATCGTCAGTCTGGATGCGGGTCTCATTTATAAGGGTTATCATTCCGATGCGGCGCGGACGCACGCGGTGGGAAAGATCAGCACCGAGCTGCAGCAGCTCATCGATGTGACGAAGCAAAGCTTTTTTGAGGGCATCAAACAGGCGAAGGCCGGCAATCACCTCTTCGACATCTCCGCCGCGATTGACGATTACGTCACGCCTTACGGCTACGGGATTGTTCAGGATCTGGTCGGACATGGGATCGGGACACACCTGCATGAGGATCCGCAGGTGCCGAATTTCCGGCAGAAGAGGCGCGGTATCCGTCTGGTGGCAGGCATGACGCTGGCGGTGGAGCCCATGATTAACCTCGGTACCTGGAGGGTGAAGTGGCTTGAAGACAAGTGGACGGTAGTAACCGAGGATCGTAAGCCTTCAGCCCACTATGAAAACACCATTCTCGTGACGGACGGCGATCCGGAGATCCTGTCGCTCACCCTATAGATGGAGGAGAGCAGGATGTTGAGAGTAGAGGCCGGTATGCAGGCAAAATCTCTGGCCGGGCATGACCGCGGCAGAATTTACCGCATAATCCGCGCGGACGAGGAATATGTATGGTTAGTGGACGGTGTACACCGGACGGAGGAAAACCCGAAGAAAAAGAAACGCAGGCACGTGCAGGTGATCTATCAGGACGTGCCCACAGACAGCCGGGCACGGCGGGAGGATAAACATGTCTAAAGCAGATGCAATCGAAATCGAAGGAATCGTGGTGGAGAAGCTGCCGAACGCGACCTTTCAGGTGGAGCTGGAGAACGGGCACCGGGTGTTGGCGCACATCAGCGGCAAGCTGCGGATGAATTTCATCCGCATTTTACCGGGAGACAAGGTGACGATCGAGCTCTCCCCCTATGATCTCTCGAAGGGCCGTATTATCTGGAGAGATAAATAAAAATTCTCTCTTGCAATTGAGGGAGACTTTTGCTATACTATATAAGCGTGATTTTGCAAATCGCGCATTCTATGTGTAAAAAATGAGAAAGGAGGACTGGTGCTATGAAGGTCAGATCGTCGGTAAAACCTATCTGCGAGAAGTGCAAGGTCATCAAGAGAAAAGGTGTTATCAGAATTATCTGTGAAAACCCGAAGCACAAACAGAGGCAGGGATAATCTTTTCGTGAGTGTCATTGCCTTTTAGTCCTTTTATAATAGAGAAAGACGAAAGAGCAGCGATTATTCATAATATGAGATGGACCTCACCTGAAACCGGGAAGGATGGGCGGCCTGATATGCCGCGAGTACCGGAAAGAATGGGCAGCTGCCCATTTGGGCATCGAATGGAATCCGTCATTCGAGCCTCATTTAGGAAAAAGCAAGTAGTAAAAGAAAGATGGAGGAATAATCACAATGGCTCGTATTGCTGGTGTAGATTTACCAAGAGAGAAGCGCGTTGAGATCGGCCTGACCTACATTTACGGGATCGGCAGGACCAGCTCCAACCGCATTCTGAAGGACGCAGGGGTCAATCCGGATACCCGCGTCAGAGACCTGACTGACGATGAAGTCAAGAGGATCAGTTCTGTGATCGAGCAGACGCAGATCGTCGAGGGCGACCTGAAAAGACAGGTTGCGATGGATATCAAGAGACTGCAGGAGATCGGCTGCTATCGCGGTGTGCGTCACCGCAGAGGCCTTCCGGTGCGTGGACAGAACACAAAGAATAACGCGAGAACAAGAAAAGGTCCGAAGAAGACCGTTGCAAATAAGAAAAAGTAAAAAGTAGAGAAAGCAGGTTAGTTTAGAATGGCAAAGGTTACGAGAAAAGTAGCAAAAAAGCGTGTCAAGAAAAACGTTGAACGCGGACAGGCACATATCCAGGCTTCTTTCAACAACACGATCGTTACCCTGACCGATACGGCAGGCAACGCTCTGAGTTGGGCCAGTGCCGGTGGTCTTGGTTTTAAAGGTTCAAGGAAATCTACTCCCTACGCTGCGCAGATGGCCGCGGAGACTGCCACAAAGGCGGCGCTTATTCACGGTTTGAAGACTGTGGATGTGTTTGTAAAGGGTCCCGGTTCGGGCAGAGAGGCCGCGATTCGCGCGCTGCAGGCCTGTGGGCTTGAGGTTATCAGCATTACCGATGTGACGCCGGTGCCGCACAATGGATGCAGGCCGCCGAAGCGCAGAAGAGTTTAATCAGGAGGGTATGAAAAGATGGCAGTAAACAGAACACCTGTCCTTAAGAGATGCCGGGCGCTGGATCTGGATCCGGTATATATGGGAATTGATAAAAAGTCGAACAGACATGCGAAGAGAACAAACCGCAAGGTTTCCGAGTATGGTCTTCAGCTCAGAGAAAAACAGAAGGCAAAGTTCATCTATGGCGTGCTGGAGAAGCCGTTCCGCAATTATTATGAGAAGGCGGACCGCATGAAGGGCATGACCGGTGAGAATCTGATGGTGATGCTCGAGTGCAGACTGGACAATGTTATTTTCCGCTTTGGTTTTGCCAGAACCAGAAGAGAGGCGCGTCAGATCGTCGATCACAAGCAGGTGCTTGTGAACGGAAAGCAGGTCAACATCCCGTCCTATCAGGTGAAGGCGGGAGACACGATCGAGATCAAGGAGAAGTGCAAGAGCTCTGATCATTTCAAGGCGATTGCGGAGACCACAGGGGGACGTCTCGTTCCGGAGTGGCTTGAGGCAGATCTTGAGAACCTGAAGGGCAGCGTAAAAGAGCTTCCTGCCAGGGACATGATCGACGTTCCTGTCGACGAGATGCTGATCGTCGAGCTGTATTCCAAGTAATCCGTCGTCCAACACAGAACAGGAGGGGCTTTTAGTGGTGGTATTTAATAAACCGAAAATCGAGATAGCTGAACTTTCAGATGACAGAAAATATGGTAAATTCATTGTGGAACCACTGGAAAGAGGCTACGGCACTACCCTCGGCAATTCTCTGAGAAGGATCATGCTTTCCTCGCTGCCAGGCACGGCGGTGAGCCAGGTAAAGATAGACGGCGTGCTTCATGAATTCAGTTCCATTCCCGGCGTCAAGGAGGATGTGACTGAGATCATCATGAACATCAAGAGCCTTGCCATCAAAAATATCAGCGATTCCGAGGAACCGAAGATCGCCTATATTGATTTTGAGGGTGAGGGCGTCGTGACGGCGGCCGATATTCAGTGCGATCCGGATATCGAGATCCAGAATCCCGAGGTCGTGATCGCGCACCTGAACGGAGGCGCGGACAGCAAGCTCTACATAGAGCTGACGATCACGAAGGGCAGAGGCTATGTGAGCTCTGACAAAAATAAGAGCGACGATCTCCCGATTGGTATGATCGCGATCGATTCGATTTGCACGCCGGTGGAGCGTGTGAACATGACAGTGGAGGACACCCGTGTGGGTCAGCAGACAGACTTCGACAAGCTGACGCTGGATGTCTACACGAACGGCGCGCTCGGGCCGGATGAGGCCGTCAGCCTCGCTGCAAAGGTGCTGAGCGAGCATCTGAGCCTGTTCATCGATCTCTCCGAGAACGCGAGGCCGACGGAGATCATGGTGGAGACGGAAAACGACGAGAAAGAGAAGGTTCTCGAGATGAATATCGACGAGCTGGAGCTTTCCGTGCGTTCCTACAACTGCCTGAAGAGGGCAGGTATCAACACAGTGGAAGAGCTGTGCAACCGCACATCCGAGGATATGATGAAGGTTCGCAATCTGGGCCGTAAATCCCTTGAGGAAGTGCTTGCGAAGTTAAAAGAACTCGGTCTGGAGTTGAACCAGAGCGAGGAAGCTTAGAAGGAATTGGTTGCAGCCAGACTCCGCGTCAGTAAGCCCGAAGACGCGTGGCGCGGAGGACAACGAATGGAGGAAATGACATGGCAGGATATAGAAAGCTGAGCAGAACGTCTGCCCAGAGAAAAGCATTATTGAGAAGTCAGGTGACTGCGCTGCTTGCAAACGGCAAGATCGTGACCACGGAGTCGAAGGCGAGAGAGACCAGAAAGATCGCTGAGAAGCTGATTGCACTCGGCATCCGCGAGAAGGACAACTATGAGATCGTTAAAGTGACGGCGAAGGTTGCCCGCAAGGATAAGGACGGCAAGCGCGTGAAGGAAGAGAAGGACGGAAAGAAAGTGACCGTCTACGATGAGGTCGAGAAGGAGATCAAGAAGGATCTTCCGTCCAGACTGCACGCGAGAAGGCAGATGATGAAAGTGCTCTATCCGGTGAGCACACAGATCGATCCGAAGAAGAAAAAGACCAAAGAAGTTGACCTGGTCGCGAAGATCTTCGATGAGATCGCTCCGAAGTACACAAACCGGAACGGCGGCTACACCCGTATGGTGAAGATCGGCCAGAGAAAAGGCGACGGCGCGATGGAAGTTGTGCTGGAGTTGGTATAAGTATGTGATTTCAGGAATCCCTGTGGAGCGATCCATGGGGATTTTCCGCGTATAAAGAGGAGGAGAGGGAAATGACGGTAAACAGCGCAATGTATGAATATGGGAGCAAGAGTTCAATCATCCGCGAACTTTTTGCCTACGGTCTGGAGAGAAAGAAAGTAGTGGGTGAGGACAAGGTTTATGATTTCAGCCTTGGCAATCCGAGCATTCCGGCGCCGCCGCAGGTGAAGGAGGCGCTGCTGGAACTTCTGGAGGAACCGGCTGCGTCGCTGCACGGCTATTCGCCCGCGTCGGGCGATCCGCAGGTGAGGAAGACGCTTGCGGAGTCGGTGGACCGGCGCTTTGGCACGCACTTCACAGCCGACAATTTTTATATGACGGTTGGCGCGGCAGCCTCACTGAACATCTGCATTCAGGCTACGGTCTGCGAAGGGGACGAATTTATCACTTTTGCGCCATTCTTCCCGGAGTATGCGGTCTGGGTGGAGAACGCGGGCGCAAAATTTCAGGTTGTGCCGGCGGACACGAAGGATTTTCAGATTGATTTTGAAAAATTTGAGAGCCTGATCACGCCGCACACGAAGGGTGTGATCATCAACTCCCCGAATAACCCAAGCGGCGTCGTCTACTCGGAGGAGACGATCCGGAGGCTTTCCGAGCTGCTCCGTGCGAAGGAACAGGAGTACGGGACGGTGATTTATCTTATCTCCGACGAGCCCTATCGCGAGATCGTCTACGACGGGCTGACCGTGCCTTATGTACCCAATTATTATGCGGACACGCTGGTCTGCTACTCTTACAGTAAATCCTTGTCGCTTCCGGGCGAGCGCATCGGCTACATCATCGTGCCGGATGAAGTCGCTGATTCGAAACGGGTTATGGCAGCTGTGGCCGGGGCGGGCCGCGCACTCGGCTTTGTCTGCGCACCGGTGCTGTTCCAACGCGTGGCGGCTCTCTGCGCGGACGTGCCGACTGACATCGAGGCTTATGCGCGCAACCGGGAACTGCTCTACAACGGCCTGACGGAGATTGGCTATGAGTGTGTGCGACCGCAGGGCGCCTTCTATCTCTTTGTCAAGTCTCCGGTGTCGGACGCGAATGAATTTTCCGAGTGCGCGAAGCGCCACGACGTGCTGATCGTCCCGAGCGACAGCTTCGGTTGCGAGGGCTACGCGCGCGTATCCTACTGCGTGTCGGAGCAGACGATCGTGAACTCGCTGCCAGCCTTCCGGGAGATCCTGAAGGAGCTGAAGAGGTAGAAATTGTTTCTCTTCCGCAGAAAAAGAAGATGTGTAGCTGCATCGCGACGATAAGCGGGTGTGCAGTGACGAATCCGAAAGAAATGGCCCGGCGGCTCTGGCTGCCGGGAATTCCGTTTTATCCAAACAACTCAGAGACATCACATTTCAAAGCCTTTGCAAGCCGTATCATAATGTCAATTTGCGCCTTATTCAAATTCTTGCTTTTCCGTTCGTAGGCGCGGATTGTATTCACGGAGACGCCGGATTCCTGTGCGAGCGCTTCTTGTGTCAGGCCGCAACGGCGTCTCATGGTCTTCAGCCTGCTCTCGTTGCTTGCAAAGTGAGCATCCATGACTTCATAGCTTTTCTGGATATCCGCTTCGTGCAGGGTCCCATAAAGACGGTTCAGCTCCTCATAGGGAACTGTGTCCAGAATATATTGAAAACTTTTGCCGGAATACCATTGGTAGTGTGTCAGCATCCAGCCAACCCAATATGCAGGGCTTCGATCATAGTTTTCTACAAGACCGACGTCACGGCATTCGCCTGTTGTTTTTTCCATGACCTCCAGAAAAAGTTCCATTCCGCTTTTCCCGGCGATGTATTGGGGATTACCGTTTTCAAACTGTTTCGCCACATCGGACTGGATAAAACGGATCAGGAAGTCTGTGCCGTTTATATTGAATTCATGGACCGCGTCGTGGAGCATATTGCCAATGGCGCGGGAGGCCTTAGCCAGATATAACGGACTGTAAGCGTGGGTCGTCATCCTTCATATCCTCCCTTATAATATCGAGAATGAAAATATCATCCATAAGCTGCTGCAAATTCTTCTTTCTGTTCGCGTAAGCAGTCCGTGCGTCCTGATCCCGCCGGGCTCTTCCGTAATAGTATTCACGGTAATTGGTCAGTTCATATCCGGTAAATGTAAGCTGTTCAAAAGCGCGTTCTGAAAGGAGCACGACCTGTTCTCCGAGCGTGCCGAGCTGCATGGCGAGATTCAGATCTCGCAGTGAAATCGTGTTATTCACGAAATCTTCCGCAAAGGAAAAGTAGGAATCGTCCGCGCGATAGCCAATCATCACATCTACATTTGCGGTATTCGGCATAAAATGTGAGAGAATATAATCCCTCGCGGCGTTCCCAACGGGGGAGGTGATGTCAAATTTCCTGTTTTTCAGTAGAATGGCAAGCCAGTGCAGAATGTTAAATTTTTCCCTGGTAAGGTACATTATCTGCAATCCGCTCATATGCAGGATGTATTGGTTAGAATAGCCGTCATTCCTGACAGGACAGGCCCATTCCTTTGCAAGTTCAATATTTTCGGTGCAGTAAAAACCCTGACCGTAGTCATTGTATTTTTTGCCTGCGCCAAACGTTGGTTTTTCGATAATCCTCTGTGATCCATGGTAAATGATCAAATCTTCGCTCATAATTCGCCTCTGATATAATACTGAAGTATTAGTTTGAACTGATTATAATACTATAGTATTAGTTTGTCAATGAAGATTCATTCCAGACGTACTTTACAATCCAGCGTATCTGAGGATATAATGGGGCAGAGAATAAAAGGAGTGTGGTATTTGTGATGATGCAAGTCGGTCCTTTTATTGAGAAAAAGAGGGAAAAATGAAAATTGCAGTTATATTTCCGGGTATTGGTTATCATGTGGATAAGCCCTTGCTCTATCACAGTAAGAAAATAGCGGCTGAGCAGGGCTATGAGCTTAAGAATGTACCCTACGGCAACTTCCCATCCGGCGTGCGGGGCGACAGGGAGAAGATGAATGCCTGTTTCCTGGCCGCGATCAAGCAGGCGGAGGAGATCCTGAAGGATGTTGATTTCTCGCAGTACGAGGAAATTCTGTTTCTGTCGAAGAGCATCGGCACGGCGATCGCCTCAGCGTATGGGAGTAAACACGGTCTGCAGACACGAAACGTTTATTTTACACCGGTCGGGGAGTCCTTCCCCTTCATGGAACAGCCGGGCATTGTGTTTCACGGGACGGCCGACAGCTGGGTCGACACGGAACTCGTCAGGGTGGAATGTGAAAAACGGGATTTGCCGCTTCACATCATTGAGGGAGCTAACCATTCGCTGGAGACCGGGGACTGGGAGAAGGATCTGCAGAATTTGCAGGGGATTATGATGGAAGTGGAGCGGTATTTGCGCTCATAAAGAGTATTTACAAAACGCACATATAAAAAGACGATCGTGGGAACCGTCTTTTTATGTTCATAGCCGCCGCAAGATGGGCGGTTTCGTTTACGTTGAGGGAGTCTTCTCCAGAGCGGCGAGGCGTTTTTTGAGCTCCTCGATCTCTGCAAGAGCTTTTTCCTTTGCCGTTCGCTCTTCCACGACCTCCTGCTGGAGTTCCTCCACAATAAATTTCAGGGTATTATGATCCAGTGTCCGTATCATCTCCGAATACATTCCGAGCACCTCCCCCGGCTTCGTACGAAGCATGGCAATCTCCTGATAAATTTCCTCCAGCCACGGATAAATCCTTATCCATGCGTCCGCATCCGCGAGCATCTCCGTGGCGAGAAGCGAGAGCCATGCCGTCTGTCTGTTATGAGGTTTATGATACTGGAAATTCCGGAATACGTCAAGGGAGACGAGGCAGTATTCCTGCAAGAGTTCCATGTCGAGCCTGGTGTCAAAGATGGTCTTTCCGTAGTGGACGTAGTGCTCTGGACAGCTTGAAAAAGCCCTTGAGCTCTTCTCATAGATCACAATGACATAAACCTTTTTGATATCCAGATAGGTAAAATCCTTTCCGCGCTCGCCTCTTACCCGTGCGTACTGCCGCATGAGCAGATCTGCGGAATAGCAGGAGAGACGCTCTTCGGAGAAAGCATAGGGCTGCTTCTGGATCTCGACCGCACACAGACCACCTCCGCTGATCTGGACCAGTAAATCCATGACAACGAAGGATTCGCCGCTCAGCATACTGTCCTCATTGGGCAGAATGCCGACGATTTTTACCTCTACGCCCAGCAGGCTGGAGATGAGGCTTTCCAGTCGGTCTTGGTGGATGTCGGGGTGAAAGATGCGTTTGAAAAAGGGATCATAAGTGAGGGGAAGACTTTTCTTTCCGGTTAGAAAATCGAGAAAGCGCTGCCGCCATTGTTTATCCATGGCATGGTATTCCGTGAATAATGCTGTCTGAGCTTTACAATATGGCGTATCAAAGGATATAATGGGGAAAAGTACCAGACATTTTCAGTAGACAGGGATGGAGAATGGAAATAGATAAGGAGATAATTGGCTATGTAGGAAATTAAGTGTCCAAAATGCGGAGAGGTTTTTGTGGTTGATGAGTCAGGATATTCCCAGATTGTTCAGCAGGTCAGAGATAAAGAATTTGAAAAAGAGCTTAAACGACGTGAAAAGGATTATAAAGAGCGAAACGAAAAAGATGTTCAGCTTGCGAAGATGGAGCAGAAAAATGAATATGAAAAGTTGATTTCTTCCAGGGAAGCAGAGCTTGTCAAAAAGGATAAAGAGATTGAGCAGTTGAAGGCACAGATATCTGGAAGCGATAAAGAAAAACAACTTGCTGTGAGTGAGACGGTTAATCAAAAGGAAAAAGAGCGTGAAATAGCGCTGGGAAAGAAAAATGACGAGCTGGCGGATAAGGATCGTATAATCGCGCAACTTAAAGCTTAAATAGAGAATAGTGAAAGCGAAAGGAAACTGGCTGTTTTGGAGGCTGTCGGTGAAAAAGAAAAAGAAATTTCAAAAAAGATAGAAGAAATTACTTCGTTGAAAGAAAAGTTTGCTGAAGAGGGAAAGGAAAAAATTCAGGAGATTGAGCAGCTAAAAGCACAGGTATCCGCAGGTGGAATGGAAAAAGAGCTGGCTGTATCGGAAGCAGTACAGAAAAAGGAAGAAGAGATTTCGCAAAAGAATACGGAAATTATGGAGTTAAAAAGTCAGTTGTCAAATAAAGAAACGGAAAGACAGCTGAAAGAACAGGCTCTGCAGAAAGAATACGAGGATAAGATAAAGCAGAAAGATGAGCAAATAGAATATTATAAAGATTTCAAGGCCAGGCAATCAACAAAAATGATAGGAGAAAGTCTGGAACAGCACTGCCTGAATGAATTTAATTCTATAAGAATGATGGCGTTTCCGGCAGCCTATTTTGAAAAGGATAATGACGCAAAGACGGGAAGTAAAGGCGATTTTATCTTTCGGGAAGAGGCAGAAGGGGTTGAGTTTATCTCCATTATGTTCGAGATGAAAAACGAGATGGACACGACGGCTACAAAACACAAGAATGAAGATTTCTTTAAAGAGCTTGATAAAGACAGGCGTGAAAAGGGGTGCGAGTATGCGGTCTTAGTGTCTCTTCTGGAAATTGATAATGAACTGTACAATAAAGGTATCGTCGATGTTTCATATAAATATGAAAAGATGTACGTGATTCGGCCACAGTTTTTCATACCGATCATTTCCCTGTTGCGGAATGCGGCGTTAAATTCTCTGAGTTATCGTCAAGAGCTGGAGCTGGCAAGGCATCAGCAGGTGGATGTTCTTCAATTTGAGAAGAACATGAATGTCTTTAAAGAAGGATTTTCACGAAATTACAGAATTGCCAGCAATAAATTTAAGACGGCTATTGAAGAAATTGATAAAACAATTTCTCATCTGCAAAAGACGAGAGAAGCCCTCCTTTCATCGGAAAACAACCTCCGTCTGGCGAATAATAAGGCAGAGGAACTGAGTATAAAAAAACTGACGAAAGACGCGCCAACAGTAAAAGCGATGTTTGATGGGGCGAAGAGTGGAGATGCTGTTGGTAAGCAGATTGCATTATTGGAAGACGATGACATTGTGGAGCTGGATGAAACAGATGAGTGATCCCTTATCAAGTTCGTGAATCATCAGGCCGCGGTGGCAAATTGTATTTTTGAGATGGAATTGTATGATACTGGATATGGATATGTTGTTTCGCAAATTTGTACTGCACTTTCAGGGCGTTTGTGGGGATGGCGTCCAGAAATATCATGAAGATGGCAAGGCGCAGTTTTGCGAATACCTTGGTCGTTTTCAGCTGGATAAAGGGTATATATTGGTCTTCCTTTTTAACAAAGAGAGGATGGTCGGAGTTCAGGAGAAAAGAGTTGGAGAGAAGCTGTTGATGGAAGCGGTGGTGTAAGTGGAGAAAAAGCGGGTAGAGCCCCGCTTTTCCCTTTGTAGTACAGTTTTTTACTCCCCTTCCAATTTGGCAATGCGTTTCTCGAGTTCTTCGATTTTAGCAAGCGCTTTTTCTTTTTCTACTCGCTCAGCCTCTTTACCTGCCCGTTCAGCTTCTTTTTCTGCCTGTTCCTGTTCGACCTTCTGCTGGAGCTCCTCTACAATAAATTTCAGGGTATTGTGATCCAGTGTCCGTATCATCTCTGAATACATTCCGAGCACCTCCCCGGGTTTCGTACGAAGCATGGCAATCTCCTGATAAATCTCCTCCAGCCATGGATAAATCTGTATCCACGTGTCGGCATCCGTGAGCGTCTCCGTGGCGAGGAGCGAAAGCCATGCAGTCTGTCTGTTATGAGGTTTATGATACTGGAAATTCCGAAATACGTCAAGGGAGACGAGGCAGTATTCCTGCAGGAGCTCCATGACGAGTCCGGTGTCAAAGGTTGTTTTTCCATAGTGGACGTAGTGCTCCGGGCAGTCTGAGAAAGCTTTCGAGCTCTTCTCATAGATCACAATGACATAGACCTTTTTGATATCGCGGTAGATAAAATCCTTTCCGCGCTCGCCTCTTACCCGCGTATACTGCCGCATGAGTAGATCCGCTGAGTAGCAGGAGAGACGCTCTTCGGAGAAAGCATAGGGCTGCTTCTGGATCTCGACCGCACACAGACCACCTCCGCTGATCTGGACCAGTAAATCCATGACAACGAAGGATTCGCCGCTCAGCATACTGTCCTCATTGGGCAGAATGCCGACGATTTTTACCTCTACGCCCAGCAGGCTGGAGATGAGGCTTTCCAGTCGGTCTTGGTGGATGTCGGGGTGAAAGATGCGTTTGAAAAAGGGATCATAAGTGAGGGGAAGACTTTTCTTTCCGGTTAGAAAATCGAGAAAGCGCTGCCGCCATTGTTTATCCATGGCATGGTATTCCGTGAATAATACAGGCGATTTTTTCAGAAGTTGAACCGCTTCTTCTGCCGTTCCCGGCGGCGCGGGCCACTCGACGGGATTCGTGTAGCTTTGTAAATTATAATTGGTCATAAGTATACTCCATTTTTGATGATACAGCTCTATTTCGTGGGGAAATGAGAGGAAGGCGCACACTGCGCAGTGCGCGCGGTCATAAGTCCGGCCGGACAGGATAGGGACAGTATACACGAAGAAACGGGAGGTGTCATCAGGGTTTACAAATTGTTCATATTATTTGTGAAAGTTGCACAAAAAACTTCCGGATAAAAAGCAGGCTGTGCTTTACAATATGGCGTATCAAAGGATATAATAGGGAAAAGTGTCTGACGTTTTCAGTAGACAGGGGATGGGGAGTGGAATTTGAAAAAATGAGAAATAATGTAGGAAATGATTTTGCGGAATTGTAATTTGGCACCCGCGGGTGCCAATTCAGAGTACCAGTTGAACAAGTGATCGGTTACTTTGTGACAGGATAAGTTTTAAAGCAGTGGAGGATGCTGATGGGGGCAGAAGATGAAAGTGTCAATGAATTAATTGGACAGCGCGTCATGCATCGAAAATCGAAAAGGCGCGGAATCATAAAATCTATTGTGGGTGGGAAGATTGAGGTTATGTTCGGAGATGATTCGTCCCTCTTCTTATTTCCAGCTGCCTTTGCAGACACGTTGATTCTGGCAGATGAATCATTACAAAACAAATATCAGAATTCCAGTGCAGAGGCAAGCTTTTCCAATTTTAAAAAATTATATTCCCGTTCAATAGCTTCTGAAATAGATTATCTGCG
>JAJQBC010000084.1 GCA_021203465.1 Lachnospiraceae bacterium
GGTACTTTGGGAAGACATACTCATTTTTTTAATTACAGTTTGCGGAAACTCAAGACATTTTTGCGGATACGCTCTGCTGTCAGGGACGAGTTCGGATATGGACGGAGCCAAAGGTAAAACGCGTACAGCAGGGCGATAACGAGGGCATCACCAGGCTGATCCTGAAAGAGTTGTTTTAAGTCTGTGCGAGTTATCCGAACTGCCTTTTAGCTTTCAGCAGGCGCAGGGGCGACAGCAGCTTCATAAAGTCAGTCGCGATAAAGACGCCAAGGTAAAAGATAAGCAGGCCCTGAGCGGAGAACTCTGTAAATGTGATATACAGGCCGAGCGCCGAGAAGAGTATGCCCAAAACGATGAAGAAGAGCATACCTGAGCGCGCCCTTTTCCCGGCTGCATAAAGAGACTGCAGCTCCTGTCTGGATCTCGACCGTCCTGTTGAAACGCTCAGTATATAAGCGCCCTGTTTTCTCAGGCTTCGCTCCATGAGGATATACACGGCGACAATCTCCCATAGCATGCCGATAAAAATCATAGCGACGAAAGACAGACCGTTCGCGAAGAACATGTCTCCGAACAGGATTCCCAGCAGTGAGGCGAGCGGGCCTGCCGCCGCCATTATGCCGGGCGTCGCCCTGAAATGCTCTTTTGTATATTCGCTAAGATTGACGCTGTATACCTTTCCATCAGACAGACTATAAAAGTGCTGATATCCGGGGCTGGCTCCGCATAACTGCACCAACCGCCCGGTTTTTCTGTGTTCTGCCATTGGATTCCTTCCATTTTCCCTGTTTTTAACCTTCTATTTCATTATACAAAACGCGTTCAGGATATTCTGCGGGGCATCGTATCTCCTGGCCCAGCGCTCCGCCTGCTCCCGAATAATCGTACAGTAAAATCCAGGACCAAAGTCTTTGGTGTTTCGGCCTTTTATAATTTTGGGATGTGGAACAGCGGTATAGTCGCCGTGGTAAACAGTCATTTTTCCCATATGTGGAGCTCCTCATTTCACATCCTATCATACAAAACACGCTGCGCCTCGTCAAGTCTGGCATGGGAATTCTTTTTTATAGCTGCGGACCAGGTCGGGGAGTTCCTCCTCCAAAGCCCGCATCAGTGAGGACATCAGGCAGACGCCCGCCGCGCCGGCCTCAGCGCAGAGCGGCGCGTTCTGCGGCGTGATGCCGCCGATGGCGTAGACAGGAATATGCACCGCTTCGCAGACTTCCCCAAGAAACGGGATTCCGCGGGGCGGCAGTCCTTTTTTACAATCCGTGGCAAAGACATGCCCGGCAGTTACGTAGGCCGCGCCCGCCGCCTCGGCTGCCACGGCTTCTTCCGGAGCGTGGACGGAGGCGCCGAGCACGTCGAATTTTCGCTTCTTCGTCTCCTCCATCGCGAGCAGCATATGCAGCGGGAGGTGAAGCCGCCGGATGCCGAGGCGCAGCGCGGCCTCTCCGTAGGTATGCAGCGTCAGCGGCACGCTATATTCCTCGCAGATCGCTTTCGCCCGGGTGGCCAGTTCTTCGTACTCTGTTTCGCTTAAATCTTTCTCCCGCAGGATGATGCCGTCCACTCCGGCGCGTGCCACCCGGGCGAGCTGGGCGGGGAAGTCCCCCGCCAGCTTCCTGTTGCTCACACAGATGATTTTACACGTAGACATAATCGTTCAGCACCGGCTGCAGACCCTCGTCCGACATGTCCGCGTACATCTGTCCAAAGCTTCTGCCGTCGGAGATCTCGAACTGTTCGTCGCCCGCCTCGGCGTCTTCCTTTCCCTCGTATTTGCTCTCGTGGTCCCCGATGCCGGTGGAGACGCCGGCGAAAATCTTGGTCGCCGCCACCTTCACGATGCCGTTACGGAAATGCTCCGACTCGCGGGACGACACGGTGATGCCCACATAGGGCAGGAACATGCGGTAGGCACAGAGCACCTGGCAGAGCTCGCGCTCGTGCACGTCGAGCGGATTGATCTTGTCATTGTTGATGATCGGGCGCAGTCTGGGGCAGGAGAGCGAGTATTCCGCGTGCGGATATTTGCGCTGCAGATAATAGACATGCAGCGCCGAGGCGAGCGCGTCCTTCCGGAAATCGGAGAGCCCGAGCAGCGCGGAGAAGCCGACGCCGCGCATGCCGCCGCGGATCGCGCGCTCCTGCGCCTCGAAGCGGTAGGGAAAGATACGCTTGTGGCCCATGAGGTGAAGCGTCTCATATTTATCCGAATTGTAGGTCTCCTGAAAGACCGTTACATAGTCCGCGCCGCACTCGTGGAGATAGTGGTATTCGTCGGTGTTCACCGGATAGATTTCCAGTCCCACGTTGCGGAAATATTTCGCTGCCAGCTTACAGGCCTCTCCGATGTACTCGACGCTGCTCATGGAACGGCTCTCGCCGGTCAGAATCAGGATCTCCTCCATGCCGGAGTCCGCGATGACCTTCATCTCGTGCTCGATCTCGCCGCTGTCCAGCTTCTTCCGGATAATGTCGTTGTAGCAGTTGAAGCCGCAGTAAACGCAGTAATTTTCGCAGTAATTGGCGATGTAGAGCGGCGTAAACAGGTAGACCGTGTTGCCGAAATGCTTGCTGGTCTCCGTCTTCGCCCGCTGTGCCATCTCCTCGAGATGCGGAGCTGCGGCGGGGGAGAGCAGCGCCTTGAAATCTTCTACAGAGCAGGTATCGTTTGCCAGCGCGCGCCGCACGTCGGCGTCCGTATAGCTCTCGTAATCGTAGTTGTTCATCTGGCCAAGCACCCGCTCCATGATATCGGAGTCGATGCGCTCCATGCCCTCCATGTACTCCATGTGGTTCGTCCGGCTGGACGGGTCCTGTTCCAGACGATGCTTTTTCGCGAGCGCCTTTTCGGAGAGCTTGTCTGAGTCTACAAAAAACTGATTTTCCGCCATGTCCGTCACCTCTCTAGTCCCGCAGGAAGCCGGTCAGCGGATCGGAGGCGGAGGCGCCGCGCTCGAGTACGCGCCCAAGGCCGGAGAGGTAGGCTGCGCGTCCCGCTTCAATCGCGTTCTTAAATGCGCCCGCCATGGCCGGAATGTCACCCGCTGTGGCGATCGCCGTATTTGCCATGACAGCCGCCGCGCCCATCTCCATCGCCTCGCAGGCCTGGGAGGGGCGGCCGATGCCGGCGTCCACGATGATTGGCAGGTCGATCTCATTGATCAGAATCTGGATGAATTCCTTTGCCGCCAGTCCCTTGTTGGAGCCGATGGGGGAGGCAAGCGGCATGACTGCGGCGGCTCCGGCGTCCGCAAGGGCGCGCGCCGCGTAGAGATCCGGGAACATGTAGGGCAGCACGACGAAGCCCTCCTTCGCCAGAATCTCGGTCGCTTTCACCGTTTCCGCGTTATCCGGCAGGAGGTATTTGCTGTCGCGCATGATCTCGATCTTCACGAAATTCCCGCAGCCGAGCTCGCGCGCCATGCGGGCGATGCGCACCGCCTCGCTTGCGTCGCGCGCGCCCGAGGTGTTCGGGAGCAGCGTCACGTGTTCGGGGATGTAGTCGAGGATGCTCTCATTTTTTTTCGTGTTCGTCCGGCGCACGGCCAGCGTGATGATCTCGGCTCCTGCATTCTCCACCGCCGCCTTGATCAGCTCCATCGAGTATTTGCCGGACCCCAGGATAAAGCGGGAGGAAAATTCCTTTCCGCCCAGGGTAAATGTGTCTTTGTTCATCGTCATTCTCCTTTGATAATCAGTTCCAGTATTTTGTTTGCCTGATGCGCCGCGCAGAGCATGACCCGCGGGGTCATCAGGCCGCCGTTCTCTTCCAGCGGGGACACACCGTCGCCGCACAGATAGTAGTGGGGCAGGATGCGCCGCGTGCGAATGCTGTCGCTGTCCCCGTAGCCGGCCATGCCCGAGGCACCGACCAGATATTTTTCCGGAAAGACAGTCAACACGCAGTTCGTCAGCATCGCCTTCTGCTCCGCCCGGTCGAAGGCCTCGCAGATGTAGAGCTCGTCCTTCAAAAGCGCCGGAATATTCTCCTCGTCAAGCTTCACGAAATCGGTGCGTACATCGAGGTAGGGGTTAAAGCGGTACAGCTCGTCGCGCAGTGCCTCCGGCTTTGGACGGCCGAGACCCGCGATGGGGTACTGCTGACGGTTCAGGTTTGTCAGGTCGACACGGTCGAAGTCGATGAGGTGAAGTACGCCGACGCCGCAGCGCGCCAGCGCGATGGCGATGTTTGAGCCGAGGCCGCCCAAGCCGCAGATCGCGACGCGCGCGGCACTGATCCGGTCCTGCACGGCCTTCGTGTGCCGCAGTTCGAGCGCTTCCTGTATGCTCTCCCGGCTGGGAGTCGTTTCCGCTGTCATCCTCAGCCGCCTCCCACGAAGCTCACGATTTCCAGCACGTCGCCGTCCGCAAGCAGCTGATTTCCGTAATCACTTTTGGGTACGATCTGCTCGTTGCACTCCACGGCCAGTCGATCCAGGGTGTAGCCTTCGCGCTGCAGGTAGGTCAGCAGGGTCATGCCATCCACGTCCTCTGGATTTCCGTTGATTTTCACCATGCGCATCACTCCTCTCCATAATATTTAAAAGTCGATTGCTACGCTCTTCGAGCTCTCGCAATCGCCACCTGCATTCGCAATCCGCGCTATCGCGCTACTTGCTCATACAGGCTAGTCCGTCCGATGTCTGTGTGTCCTTGCATGCAAGCATGCAGTCCACACAGCCGCCGTCCGGGACTTTTAAAGTAAAACGCCGCACGAAGAATTACACCCGCGGTGGTGTACCCCTTCGTGCGGCAGTCCTGTCACACTCTGCCGCTATTTTAAGCTCTGAAATTAGATTTGTCAATCGTTAATGGGAAATTGCGGTTGAAGCTCCGGGGGTTCCCGTGTACAATATTTGTAACAGTTCAGAACAGTATTGATATAGAAGGGTATTGAGCACTGGTGACGATCGCTTAGCATGGACCGAAGCGTAGATCAGACTGTGCGGAATAGTCGCTAATTACTGTGGCGATGAAGAAAATCAGGGATGTAGAATGGAAATTAGGAATGCAAAGGTATACACGGAGAAGTGCATTTTTGAGGAGAGAAGCGTCTGCACGGCTGGCGGACGGATTGCTGAAGTCAGTACAGATGGAAGGATTATCGACGGCGCGGGCTGTTATCTGATCCCCGGCCTGATTGACATGCATTTTCACGGCTGCATGGGACATGACTTCTGCGACGGCAGCGCGGAAGCCATCGAGGCGATGGCGTGCTACGAGGCGTCCCGAGGCATTACAGCGATGGTCCCGGCGACGATGACGCTGGGGCGGGAGAAGCTTCTTCACATATGCGGGACGGCTGCTGCATACACCGCCCAGAAGGGCGCGGCGCTCTGCGGCATCTATCTGGAGGGACCCTTTGTCTCCCGTCAGAGACTGGGGGCGCAGAACGGCGACTACGTCAGGACGCCGGATGTGGGATTGTTCCGGGAGCTGCAGGAGGCTTCCGGACAGTTGGTCAGGCTGCTCGCCATCGCGCCAGAACTGCCGGGCGCGGTGGAACTGATCCGGGAATTGAAGGATGAAGTGGTATTATCCGTGGCGCATACTGCGGCGGACTACGGGCAGGCGATGTGGGCTTTTCAAAATGGCGTCCATCATGTGACGCATCTTTACAACGCCATGTCCGGTCTGAACCACCGCGCTCCCGGGGTCGTGGGAGCGGCTGCAGACGCCTCTTCGGTAGAAGTGGAGCTGATCTGCGACGGCATCCATGTCCATCCGGCCGTCGTGCGCCAGACCTTTAAGATGTTCGGTGACGACCGGATTATCTTGATCAGTGATTCGATGGAGGCCACGGGCATGCCGGACGGCGACTATATGCTGGGAGGGCAGAGGGTGAGCAAGAAGGGCAGACGTGCGACGCTGGCGGACGGGACGATCGCGGGTTCCGCGACGGATCTGATGGATTGTCTGCGAACCGCAGTGCTCGATATGGGAATTCCGCTTTCGAGCGCAGTGAAGTGTGCGACGGTCAATCCCGCGAAATCGGTGGGAATATTCGATCAATATGGAAGTATTGTCATAGGAAAAGTCGCAGATCTGCTGCTTTTAAATGAGAAAGATCTGAGATTAAAACAAGTCATATTGCGGGGAGAGGCCCTGCCTGCTCCGATGTGATACTTATGCTTGTTTTTAAGCAATGGCGGCAAAAGTTCTCAGCGTAGCCCGCTACGCTGAGAACTTTTTGGCCTGTATTTCCGGAAAATATTCTGTTCAGTTTGCGTTAAACAATTCAGACAAGGTATCTTCGTGCTCCTGCAGTATCGCAAGCAGGAAGGTATCCCAGTGACGCGCGTCCTGCGTGTCGCTGCCGAAGACATAGTCCTCCTGACCGTAGTCGATGACGTCGAATCCTGGCATGGCCTTGCTTGCACCTGCCGTGCGGTAGGAGGCCGCGTCCGCGAGGGAGAAGGAGACGTTTGCCGTGTCTTCATAGTTTACCCAGGAGCTGATATCCGTGCCGGTAGCCTCCGTCGCGTCGCCATTCGCGGTCTGCGCTTCCGCCGCTGCGGCGGTAATCTCTGTAATCTCCGCGTCCGCCGCATATTCCGCGTACATCTGGTCGACATAGAGCGCGAAGGAGCTGCTGAAGATCTCGGACGGTACATGGCCGCCGTTCCACTGCCACTCGATGTTGCAGTCGACGCCTGCGTTCAGCATGGCGATCTGCAGGTTCAGGGAGGTGAACATCGACATGTCGCCCTCTGAGGCACCCATCAGGATACGCACCCAGGACGGGTCCTCCGTTTCGCTTTCGCCGATGTAGTTCAGCGGGTTGTACAGAGAGACGATGTTGTTTCCATATTCGTCGCCCGCGAGGATTTCCGCAATGTCGTTTTCGTAGGCTTCCAGCATTTCCGCATAGGAAGAATAATTTGTCGAATCGGTCGAGCCGGAGGCGGACTGTGTCGTGCCCGCATCGGGCGTGCCGACGTCCATCGTGTCGCCGGCGGTTTCGACGTTTTCATTCGTGATGGAGGAAGCGCTCTCTGATGCGTCTCCCGGCAGATCGCCATCTGCAAGGTTGGGAGCCGCGCCATCTGTATTGCTGTCCGGTAGACTCTTGCCTGCGGAAGCAGTGTCATCCGTGCTGGCGATATCCATGGCATCATCCGGCAGATCGCTGCTGTCAGCACCGCGTCCACCGCCTTTGCCTCCCCGCATGCCTCCATTGCCTGCGTCTGTATCGGTTAGACCGCCGTCTGGCAGGCTGTCCGTGTCGAGATCATCCGGCAGCACGCCGTCTCCTATGCCGCCGGGCATGCCATCGGTCTGGTCCATGCCACCGCCCATAGCTCCGGGCATACCGCCGCCCATACCGCCGCTGCTCGAGGCTGCGTAGCGACCCTCGAGGAATGCTTCAGCCTTGTCCGCGCTTGTCATCGCCGCGACCTCGTCATCCGAAAGCGCGTTCCCATCGGCGTCGAACCAGGTCCAGCCCTCCGCGTAGTCCAGATTGTCGAGATACCACTGCAGATTCGAGACAAACTCCGCGAGATAGAGGTCGAGATACGTGCCGCCGTAGCCATTGGTGTCGGTGTAGAGCTCCTCGTCATATTCAATCGTCAAGGCTATCGTACTTGTGAGCGCGCCGTCCCCGTCGAGGTCGAAGCCGACGTCGGCCTCCGCGACGCTTAAGTTCTGCTCATTGATATAATCCATATAGGCTTCCGACAGGTATTCGGCGAGCTGCGCCTGGAAGTCCGTGCCGAAGCTGTAGTCCGTGTCGAGATAATACTCGAAGGCCAGCGCCATGTCCGCCTCGTAGAGCGAGGTGATCGCGCTGTAGGCGATGCAGCCCCAGGCGCCGTCGGAGAGATCGACCTCTTCGCCGTTGATCGTGACGGTCGTTGTGTAGGAGCCGTCCTCCGTGAGATAGACGCCGACCGCGCCGACTTCCTCCTGGTAGGGATAGAAGTCAGGGTTATTCGAGGTGGCCGCGAACATCGTCGCGTGCGCGCCGCCGCCCGAACCGCCGGTGGAGACGAGATAGTCCACATTTCCGGGAAGATTGCCAAGCAGAATATTATACTTGACGAAGCGTGCCGCGGCCTTCTGGTCGGACAGGCAAGAGGGAGCATCGCCGGTGTAATACGTATTTCCCTCGCTGTCGGTAGCGGTATCCTGCTTACCGCGGTTGCCGCAGGAGACGTTGATGTAGCCCTCGGCCGCGTAGGTCGAGAAAGCCTGCGTGTTGGTCGAGGAACTGTAACCCGCCGCGCCGGTGTTCAGGATGATCGGGGCGGTCGCGGCTGTGTAGACCTGACCATTTGTGCTTGTGATCTCAGTGTCGTAATCAATGACGAGCGCGCCGTTCACCGCGTCGGAATAATTATCCGCTGTCACATCGACGGTTCCGTCGCCGCTGGTGTCGATGCCGCTCACATAAGCGCCGGGCACGCAGACCGAGACGCCCTCCTCGTCCTCGATCTCCGGATAGGCGACCGCGGAGACAATGGACATGGTCCAGGCGTCGGAATCGGTGCTGTAGCTCCAGGTATAGTCCGTATTGTTGGCAAGATTTAGGGTCTCTTCGATGTATTCCTTGTCGGAGACCAGGGCGGAAGCAGAGTCCGTGTCAGCATCTTCCGCGCTCTCAGCGACGGCTCCGTTATCGCTGTTGTCTGTGCTGCTGTCGCAGGCCGTCAGGCTGAAGACCATTGCGGAGGCGCACAGCAGCGCAATCCATTTTTTCATGAGTAGACTCCTCCTTATCATTATTTTTACCCATTTTACCATAAATAGCTTTAAATTAACTTAAAAGATTCCGACTATTGCGCGGTATTTTTTGGGAATAGCTCTGTTTTGTCAGGTTGCGTGAATAGTCTGTCGTGTGATACACTGGAACATGCAGTAAAGATCATAGAGAGGGCATTCATATGATTTACACAGTAACGTTAAACCCCGCGCTGGACAAGACCGTTGAGATCCCGTCGCTGACGCCGGGCAGCGTGAACCGCATCACCAGCATGCGGACGGACCCGGGCGGCAAAGGCATCAATGTCTCAAAGGTGATTGCACGGCTGGGCGGCAAAAGTATCGCCACCGGCATTCTGGGCGGAGCGGTCGGCCGCTCCATTGAGAGTGCGCTGAAAGACTTGGGCATCGAGAGCGATTTCCTGTTCGCGGAGGGTGAGACGCGCACGAATCTGAAGATTATCGATCCGGTAAACCATACGAACACGGACATCAATGAGCCGGGGTTTACAGTATCAGAGGAAATTCTGCAGGAGCTTCTGGAAAGACTAATTGCGCGGATTGTCCCTAGCGACCTGGTTGTCCTCTCGGGGAGTCTGCCGCAGGGCGCGCCCGCGGATACTTATCGAAGCTGGGTGAAGGCCTGCCGCCTGAAGGGCGCGAAGGTTTTTCTCGATGTGGATGGAGCGCTTCTGGGCGCCGGTGTGCAGGCCTCGCCGTATCTTATCAAGCCCAACGAACATGAATTGCGGACCATGCTTGGACAGAGGCTGGAGACCGTAGAAGAACTGGCCGAAGCCGCGTATGGACTTTGTAAGCAGTATGGAATCTCGAAGATTGTCGTTTCCCTCGGGGTAGAGGGAGCCCTGTATGTGACGGAGAAGGAGACAATTCGTGCGCGGGGGCTGAAGGTGCCGGTCGGGAGTACGGTCGGCGCGGGCGACAGCGTGGTGGCGGCCATGGCGGTGGCAGAAGAGCGCGGCATGAGTCTCGTGGATGCGGTCAGGCTATCCATGGCTACAGGCGCGGCCAATGTGATGTGCAGCGGCTCGCAGGCCGCGGAGTATGTGCAGATTGAGGCGCTTATGCCGAAGGTGGAGTTTTATAACATATCCAGATATTTTTGCTGATCTTCCGCAGGCACCTTCAGTGCGGCCATGGCCTGTTCGGCGGTCAGTTTCAGCGTTTCCATCAGATTGCGGATGCTTTCCATGGTGTTCGTTTCGCGCCCCTCTTCGCGGCCTTCCTCGCGGGCCTCTTCGCGATCATAATATTTTTCTTCCCATGCCAGCATGTATTTCACCCCTGCTTTTTCATTTTGGCGAACTTCTTTCACGCGTTTGTGGATCCGATGAATCCGTTCGCTGCTCGAACGCTGCGCGGTTTGATCCGTTGTGTTTTCGACATAGTGGAGAAACTCTACCAGCTCCGCCGATACCTCGTCCTCATTTTTCCCGCGTGTATTCAGAAAGATGCGGGTTGCACCATCTTCTAGAATGCATTCCGGAACCTCCTGACAGACAGGTTTAAAGGTGTAGCAGTATTTCCCGTAGCCGAACAGGTCAAAAGTCATAATGAGGATGATGTATGTATTGTTCAGCAGATTGTAGTCCAGAACACCGGGTCTTAAGATGCCAGTGTCAATGATTCCCTGATAATAGCGACTGCGTTTTGCCAGGTCGGGCTTCCGTACTTTCTGCATCTCAGTGTCATAGATGTCCTGATTTTCATCGATTGCAAACACATCCAGACGGATGGAGCGCGCCAGAGATGAGATGCGAATCTCTTTTTCCGTCTCAGGCTCATCCAGAATGGAGATATCTCTCCCGAAGATAATGCTCAGGATATCCTGATGCGTACCAGAATCCTCCATGACTTCATCAAACAGGAAACGATCGACAAGATTCAACTCCTGTAGTGACGGTGCGTTCTTTTTGCTTTTTTCCATGCGTGTTCTCCTTTATTTTAGCACAGTATTTCATAAATGAACAGGCAAAAATGCCAGAAAGACATTCTTTTCCATTCAAAATGATCGTTGGAAGATGCGGGCGGCCGCCCGGAAACAATAGAAGCTAGATATAGTATAGCGCAGGAAGGCGCCGAAGTCACGCGTGTTTACAGAATGTTCATATTATTTGTGCAATCTGCGCAAAAGAAATAACTACCCGCCTGATATTACAGCTGTTGCTGCGGCTTGGCAATCTTTAGATATTTTCCCTGATCCGGATCGTGTGCTCCACATAATTCAGTTTCCGCTCCGGCGCGATCCCGGTGGTCAGAAAGTCAAACAGAATGTCCAGCGAAAGGGAACCCTGCCTTGCGGTCTGCTGGCTGATCGTGGCGGAGATCACGCCGTCCTTCAGCATGTCGAGCGTTGTGGGCACGTCGTCGAAGGTGACAATCTTCGGGTACAGCCCGGACTCCTGCACGGCGCGGCAGCCGCCGTAGACACCGGTCGCAGCGAAAAACAGCGCGTCGATGGAAGGGTGCTGCGCGAGCAGCTCCCGGGTGACGCGATAGCTCTCGATGTCGTCGTCATGATTCTCGACGATGCCTGCGATGCGGATGCGCGGATAGGAGGATGTGAGCGTCTCCTCAAGGCCGCGGACACGTTCGCTGTGGCAGAGGACACCCGCAGAGCCGGTGATGATGCCGAGTTCCACGTCCCCGGCAGTCATCAGTGCGAAAAGTCCGGCTGCAATACAGCCGCCCTGTACGTAATCGCTGCCAACGTAGGCTATACGTTTCGAACCGTCGATGTCTGTATTCACGGTGACGACGGGGATATCGGATTCTGCCATTTCATCGATTTTATTTCGTATGGATATATCGTTGTATGGCGCGAATATCAGTCCGTGAATTCCTTCTTCTAAAAGTTCGTCGATTGCGGTGAGCTGTCTGGCCGCGTCGAATTCCACGCGGCGTGTCATGGTTGCAATTCCGTAACTTCTCAGCTCCTCGGATTTGAGCTCCACGCCTTCCATCACTTCGTTGAAAAAGGGGTTGTTTTCGCCGAAAAGAACGACTCCGATTTTATATTTTTTCTTCTGTGCGGCGAGCGCCAGCCCGGCCTTGTTGGGGCGGTAGTTCAGCGCCTGTGCGATTTCGTTTACCTTTGCTGCGGTTTTCGGGTTGACGTCGCCGCGGTGGTTGAGAACCCGGTCCACGGTTCCGCGGGAGACGCCGGCCAGATCCGCGATGTCCTTGATAGTTGTCATATCTTTACTGTCTCACTTATCTTACAATCCTGCCAACATTCGGAAGACGATTTTTCACAATATCACCTTACAGGAAAACAGAAAAAAAGTCAATCGAGCGAACTGTGCACGAACACTTTATGAAAAGCAATTTTCCTGAGATTATCTGGAAGATTAGCCAAAAATGAGGCCTCAATTTGCACAAAATATCGTATAAAATTATGTATAATTTACGAAATTCAGGAATATTCAGGCAGTCTGTTGAAAAAAATAACAGGCTGGTGTATGATGACCATAAAGACCGTGCGCGCGCACGGAAATGAGAGCGAGGAGGGATGGTATATGTATTATATCGGAGTCGACCTGGGAACCTCGGCGGTGAAGCTGCTGTTGATGGACGGGGCGGGCCAGATTTTGAAGATTGTCTCCCGGGAATATCCGATTTATTTTCCGCATCCGGGCTGGTCGGAGCAGAATCCGGAGGACTGGTATGCGCAGACAATCGCCGGTTTAAAGGAACTGCTGGACGGCTTTGGGGGCGGGCAGCTTGCGGGGATCAGCTTCGGCGGGCAGATGCATGGTCTGGTGATTCTGGACAGTGAGGATCACGTGATCCGCCCGGCGTTGCTCTGGAACGACGGGCGCACATACGAGGAGTGCGATTATCTCAACAATGTCATCGGGAAGGAGAAGCTCTCGGAGTACACTGCGAATATTTCCTTCACCGGCTTTACTGCGCCGAAGGTGCTTTGGGTGAAGAACAAGGAGCCGGAAAATTTCGCGCGCATCGCGAAGATCATGCTTCCGAAGGATTATATCGCCTATCGCCTGACCGGCGTGCATTGCACGGACGTCTCGGACGCGTCGGGCATGCTGCTCTTTGATGTGAAGAACCGCTGCTGGTCACAGAAAATGCTGGAGATCTGCGGAATCCGCGAGGAACAGATGGCGAAGGTCTACGAGTCCTATGAGACGGTCGGAACGCTGCTTCCTGAGGTAGCGGCGGAGCTCGGCGTAGCAGCGGGCGTGAAGGTCGCGGCAGGAGCCGGGGACAATGCGGCGGCTGCGGTTGGCACTGGCACAGTCGGCGAGGGCATGTGCAATATTTCCCTTGGCACGAGCGGCACGATCTTCATCTCCTCGGAGAAGTTCGGTGTGGACAAGCATAACGTGCTACACGCTTTCGCCCACGCGGACGGACACTATCATCTGATGGGCTGCATGCTGAGTGCGGCCTCCTGCAATAAGTGGTGGCTCGGCGACATCATCGGGACAGAGGATTGCGCGGCGGAGCAGGCGCAGATCGCGAAGCTGGGCGAGAACCATGTCTACTTCCTGCCCTATCTCATGGGCGAGCGCTCCCCGCATAATAATCCCAATGCGCGGGGAACCTTTATTGGGATGACGATGGACACGACGCGCGCGGACATGACGCAGGCGGTGCTTGAGGGTGTGGCTTTCGCGCTCCGGGATTCCTTTGAGGTCGCGAAGTCTCTGGGTATCAGAATCGAGCGCACAAAGATCTGCGGCGGCGGCGCGAAGAGCGCACTCTGGAAGAAGATGATCGCGAATATCATGAATATCAAGGTGGACGTGGTCGAGAATGAGGAAGGCCCGGCGCTCGGCGGCGCGATGCTCGCGGCGGTGGCCTGCGGCGAGTACGCAAGCGTGGAGGAAGCGGCGGCGAAGCTGGTGCGGGTGATCGACACCGTGGAACCCGAGCCGGAGCTGGCTGCGAAGTATGAAGAGCGATATCAGCAGTTCAGGCAGATTTACCCTGCCTGCAAGCCGCTGTTCGATATCATTAAATAGCAACAGTTCGGAGTAGGCGGTCTGTGGCTTGCTGCTCTGATAGTCATATTATATCAAATATAGGAGACATCATGAACAACATTCCAGAAGTAAAAATCGGTATCGTGGCGGTCAGCCGAGACTGCTTCCCGGAGTCGCTCTCCGTGAACAGGAGAAAAACGCTGGTGGACGCGCTGAAGAAGACGCCGCTGCCGGACGACGTGGTCTACGAGCCTTCCGTGGGGGCTCTCGAGAAACTGCAGGTATTCGGAAAATTTCATGTGACCAACGGGTTCTGAGTAAGGACATTGAGCCTTTAAATGATAATGGCGTCGAAGATGGCATTTTCTGATTACCTGAATGATAACAGTCTGGATGGGGGTCAAAAGGGTGATTGATACCATAAACGCGAACGCGATAGCGGCATAGGAGGAAACAAAATGAAGGTTGCGCTTGGACAGATTCATATCATCTGGGAGGACAAGGACGCGAACCTTGCCAGAGTTCGCGCTGCGCTGGAATTGCTCTCAGGCGAGGGGGCGGAGCTTTTTCTTCTGTCGGAAATGAGTTTGACCGGATTTTCCATGCACACGGAGCGGACGAAGGAATGCGGGAAAGAGACCGTGGCTCGCATACAGGAGCTGGCCGCGGAATACGGGATTGCGATCGGCGTCGGTTGGGTGAAAGATGCGGGGGAGAAGTGCGAGAATCACTACTCCATCGTCGCACCGAAGGGAGAGATTCTGGATTACGCGAAGCTGCATCCCTTTGGATTCGGCGCTGAGCCGGACTTTTTCCATGGCGGTGGCTCGCTCCCTTGCTGTACATATAATGGCTTTCCGATTGGCGTACAGATTTACTATGATCTGCGTTTTCCGGAGCCGTTTCAGATTTTGGCGCGGAAGGCGGGTCTGTTCGTTGTTCCCGCGAACTGGCCGTCGGTTCGCAGGGAGGTCTGGAATTGTCTCCTGAGGGCGCGTGCGATCGAGACGCAGGCTTACGTGGCAGGTGTCAATTGCGCGGGTAAGGTTGGCAAGCTCTATTATTCCGGCGACAGTGTGCTGTATGATCCGGAGGGAAACGCGCTGCCGGCGAAGATTCTGGATGTGCCCTGGAAGAACGGCTGTCCGGAGGAGAAATTGATGCTTTACGAATTGCAGGATGATACGCAGAAATATCGTGAGAATTTTCCAGTGCGGGCGGATCGGCGGGAGGGGTTGTATGCCCGGTTTCTGGGTGAGTAAAGCCGGAAAGCCGATAGCGTTCTTTTTCCTTGAAATAACGCTGGGAATGCGCTAAGATAGGAGGAACTACGAGGGCGAAGGGGACTGAACATGCGGGATTCCTATGGCAGGGAAATTGATTATATGCGTATATCTGTCACGGATCGCTGCAATCTGCGCTGCCGCTACTGTATGCCGGACGGGATCGATTGGATTCCGATGAAGGAGATCCTGACATTTGAGGAGATCGTGCGGTTGTGCCGCGTGGCGGTGGCGCTTGGGATCACGAAATATAAGATTACGGGCGGTGAGCCGCTGGTGCGGCGCGGCTGTTCGGCGCTGGTGCGTTTGATCCGGGAGATTCCGGGCGTAGAGCAGGTGACGATGACGAGCAATGGGATTCTGCTGGAGCGATATCTGGGTGAGCTGCTGGACGCGGGGCTTACCGATATCAATGTGAGCCTCGATACGATGGAACGCGAGAAATATCGGGAGATTACGGGCTTCGATGAGCTGCCGCAGGTGCTGCGATCGATCGAGGCCGCGTCGACCGCGGGGCTGCGGGTTAAGATCAACGTGGTATTGCAGGAAGGGTTGAACGCGGAGGCCTGGGACGGCCTTCTGTCTTTTGCGAGGGAAGGACTTGCCGATGTCCGTTTTATTGAACTGATGCCGATTGGTCATGGGGCAGATGGACAGATGCTGTCGAACGAGATCCTGTTCCGCAAAATTGAGCAGCGTCATGGAACTCTTACAGCAGACAGAGTCTCCCATGGAAACGGCCCGGCAGTCTATTACCGTATTGCAGACTGGCCACGCAGCGTCGGCTTTATCAGCGCGATTCACGGAAAATTCTGTGGGCATTGCAATCGGCTGCGTCTGAGCTCGACCGGGCGGCTGAAGCCCTGTCTCTGCTATGAGGACAGTCTGGACATGCGCGGCGCTCTGCGGGACGGCAGTGACGCAGAAGTTTGTGAGGTTTTGAAAAAGGCGATTCTGAAAAAGCCGCGAATGCACTGTTTTGAGGATACAGGAGCGGTTACAGAGCGTCAGGAGATGGCGAAGATCGGAGGATGAGACAGATGGGGCGGATTATCGGGATCTGTATCAGCGAGAAGCGCGGGACGGCCAAGCACGAGGTTGATGCCTGCGAGGCCGTGGAGGGCTGGGGCCTGAAGGACGATGCCCACGGCGGAAACTGGCACCGGCAGATCAGCCTGCTTTCTTATGAAAAAATTGAGGAGTTCCGCGCGCGCGGGGCGGAAGTGGAGCTGGGCGCTTTCGGAGAAAATCTGATCGTGGAGGGCTATGATTTCCGCACACTGCCGGTCGGGACGCGTTTCCGCATCGGGGAGGCGGAGCTGATACTGACTCAGATTGGGAAGGAGTGCCACAGCCACTGCGCGATTTATAAGAAGATGGGTGACTGCATCATGCCGCGAGAGGGCATCTTTACGCGTGTGCTTCATGGCGGCAGGATTCAGAAAGGGGACGAGGTGGAGATGATTCCGCCCGAAAAGGACAGGCCCTTCACTGCGGCGGTCATCACGCTGAGCGATAAGGGCGCGGCGGGTGAACGTGAGGATAAGAGCGGTTCGGAGGTGGAGCGCCTGCTCACAGAGGCGGGCTATGAGGTCGTGGAGAGGTTGCTGCTTGCGGACGAGCAGGCGGCTCTGGAGAGGCAGCTGATCCGTCTCGCCGACCAGCGCCAGGTGAGCGTCATCATGACGACCGGCGGCACGGGATTTTCTGTGCGCGACGTCACGCCGGAGGCGACGATCGCAGTCTGCGACCGCATGGCGAACGGGATCGCGGAGGCGATACGCGCTTACTCGATGACGATTACGCCGCGCGCGATGCTCAGCCGCGCGGTCTCCGGTATCCGCGGACGGACGCTGATCGTGAATCTGCCGGGCAGCCCGAAGGCCGTGCGGGAAGCGCTGGAATTTCTGCTGCCAAGTCTCGGTCATGGACTGGGTATTCTGCGGGGTACGGAGGGAGAGTGCGCGAGGTCATAAGTTCTTTTTCTTATAGACAAAGTACAGTCCCAGCGCGGTGAAGATCACGAGGTAAACCAGCAGGACCAGAATTCCGTACAGATTCGGCGTCTCGCCGTAGGCGATGCTGCGGACGATCCGGCTGGTCTGTGAGAGCGGCAGCGCCGCGATGAACTCGCGCGCGCCGTGCGGGATCGCGTCTGTGGAAAAGAAGGTATTGCACAGATAGGACATCGGCATGATGATGTAGTTCGAGAAGCGCGGCACGTCGGCGTGATTTTTCGCGATGAAGGACACGACGATGCCGATCGAGGCGAAGACCGCGCCGTTCAGGAAGAGCACCAGGATCGAGAGCCAGCTGAAGACAAGGCCGGTCTGAATCGGCCAGATCAGCAGCAGGATGATGCCGCCCGCATAGAGGCCGCGCAGGGCGCCGGCGATGATCTGTCCCGCGACGAACTGCCACAGCGGGGTTGGCGAGATAATGACCTGATCGAAGGCCTTCTCGTAGAGCCGCTGTACGTTCAGATTCTGTGCGATCGCGTTGAAGCTTCCGTTCATTGTGCTCAAGGACACGACGCCCGGAATCAGGTAATAGAGGTAGGGCTGCCCGTTCATCGTCGTGCGGATGCCCCAGCCGAATACGATCAGGTACATGAGCGGCGAGACCATCGCCGCCAACGTGATTCTGGAGAAATCACGCAGAAATTCTCTCCATTTTTCCCATAAAATTGTTACGATTCCCATATATTCCCCTCATGACGCCTGCATCACTGCCCGCGCCATCTCCGTATCATTTCGTGACAGCCTGTCTGTGACAGTCTGTTTTTCAGCTTTTCTGCCAAAACCGGTCGGCTTTCATTTGCGGCAGTATCCGCATTTATGGATGCGTTTGGCTGCTTACAGGCTTCTCCCCACCCGCTCGACGAACACGTCCTCGAGCGTCGTATCGCGCATGGTGCACTGCCCGTCGAGCTCAGACAGGCAGGCGATGGCTTCCTTCCGATCGTGGAAATAACGGTTGCGCAGCCCGTCCTGTGTCTGCTGGTCGACTACCCAGGCGCCGAGCTCCTCGATAAATCCGGCGGGCGTATTTACCTCCGTCAGCTTTCCACCGTTCATGAGGGCCACCCGCCCGCACAGGGACTGCGCCTCCTCGATATAGTGCGTGGTCAGTAGAATGGTCAGGCCCTGCTCGTTTAACTGACGCAGCAGGTTCCACATCTGCCTTCGCGAAATGGCGTCCATGCCGGCGGTCGGCTCGTCCAGCAGCAGAATCTGCGGGTCGGTCAGCAGCGCCCGGCAGACCATCAGCTTGCGCTTCATGCCGCCGGAGAGTTGTCGGATCGTTTTCTTTCGGTGGCTTGTCAGTCCGGCGAACTCGAAGAGTTCCTCCGTTTTTGCGCGGATCTGTCGCACCGGCATATAGTAGAGCCGTCCCTGGTATTCCATGATTTCGTCCATGTCCATGTCCTGCCGCATGGAGTATTCCTGCGTGATGACGCTGACCTTCTGCTTCAGGTCCTGTCGCTGCCGGGTGAGCCGTTCGCCGTCGATGAGGATCTGGCCGCTGCTCGGCAGGAGCAGGGTGGACAGCATGCTGATCGTTGTCGTCTTTCCGGCGCCGTTCGGTCCGAGCAGGCCAAAAAATTCACCGCTCTCGATCCGAAGATTTAAGGAATCGACCGCGGTGAAATTCTCAAATGTCTTTGTCAGATTCTGAAGTTCGATCATATGGCTTCACGGGCTCCTTCTGATGTATAGGGACTATTATAAAGCCAGTGATAATTTTTTTCAATATGTTTCATAAAAGCCCCGGACGGCGGCTATGTGGACGGCGGCTTACAGTGACTCGATGTCTACTCCTTCCAGCCGCCGGTTCTCATAGATGCGCGTATTCTCCCCGTTCAGGATGTAGGCGCGGTAGATGAGGACGCACATCGGCTCGCCGACGCGCACCGGACGACGCTCGAGCGAGCGGTTGGTCGTGAGTTGTATGCCGTTCACGTCGAGCGTCAGCTCTAGGTAGCTGCCGCGGAAGGCAATGTTGGTGATCACGCCGGACTCCGTGTCCGCGATCAAGCTCTTGAATTTTTCATTGTCACTCTTGAAGGCCTCGACGAACTCGGGGCGGACGACGGCCTGACGCCCAGCCGGGACATCCTCAAAACCCTTCAACCCTCTGAAGTCAGAGAGCACCGCGGAGCTGCCGATGAACTGCGCGACGAAGGAGGTCTTCGGGTTCTTGTAGATATCGATCGGGGCGCCGGCCTGCTCGAGCCGTCCCTCGTTGATGACGAGAATTTCGTCAGCGACTTCCACGGCCTCGTCCTGATCGTGGGTCACGAAGATGCTCGTGATGCCGACCCGGGAAATCATGTTTTTGAGCCAGAGGCGCAGCTCCTTTCGCACCTTCGCGTCGATGGCCGCGAAGGGCTCATCGAGAAGCAGAAGGCTTGGCTCCGGCGCGAGAGCGCGCGCGAAGGCAACTCTCTGACGTTGGCCGCCGGAAAGCTGGTTTGGATAGCGCTTTTCGAGACCGTCGAGCCCGACCAGATGAATGAGCTCCATGACGCGCGCATCGATCTCCTCTTTCTTTCGCTTCTGTACGCGCAGCCCGAAGGCGATATTTTCGTAGACCGTCATGTAGCGGAACAGCGCATAGTTCTGGAAGACGAAGCCGATGCCGCGTTCCCCGGCGGGAACGTCGTTGACGACTTTTCCACCTATCAGCACGTCACCGGAGTCTTGCTGTTCGAGTCCGGCGATGATGCGCAGCAGCGTTGTCTTGCCGCTGCCGCTTGGCCCTAAGAGTGCCGCCATGCGGCCTTCCTCAACGCCGAGGCTCACGTCCTTCGCGGCTTCATAATCGTTGAATTTCTTTGTAATATGGTTTAACTGTACGTACATTTATGCCTCCTCATTGCGTTTTGCGCGGTACTCCACAAGTTGCTTAACCAGCAGGATAGCGACGGCGATGATCACAAGCAACGACGACACAGCGAAGGCCTGTGTGATCGAATCCGCGCCTCCCGCCATGTAGAGCGCGTCAACTTCGAGCGTCAGCGTGAAGGTCTGCCCGCGCGTCTTGGACACGGCGTAGACCGCGCCGAATTCACCGATTGCCCGCGCAGCGCAGAGAATGATCCCGTAGAGCAGGGTCCACTTGATATGGGGGAGGGTGACCTTGCGGAAAATTGTGAAGCCCTTCGCCCCCATCATCGCGGCGGCCTCTTCTTCAGCGTTCCCTTGCGCCTGCATGACAGGGATCAGTTCGCGCGAAACGAAGGGGAAGGTGACGAAGATCGTCGCCAGCACAACGCCGGGCACGGAGAAGACGAGCGCGATGTCCGTGCCGAGCAGATCGTTGATCCAGTCGATGAAGGGCGTCGCCCAGCCCATCCGCCCGAAGGTCATGATGAAAGCCAGACCCGCGATGACCGGCGAGATCGAGAAGGGAATGTCGATCAGCGTCGAGAGCACCTGTCTCCCTCGAAATTCAAATTTTGTGATCAGCCAGGCCGCGCAGAGGCCGAAAATGGTGTTGACGAGGACTGCGATCGAGGCAGCGATCAGCGTCACGCGCAACGCCGACAGGGTATTGGAGGCGGTGATCGCTTCGATGTAGAGCGCAAGTCCGTCCTTCAGCGAGCGGTAGAGCACGATGACGAGCGGCAACACCAGCATGAGGACAAAGAAGACAATGCTGATTCCAATCAGCAGCGCGGGAACGATGGATTTCTTCTGATTTTTCATAAGAGTCCTCCTCCTTAAGATGCCCGGCGTCCCGCGGCCAACTGCACCATGTTGATGAAGAAGAGCAACAGGAACGAGATGACCAGCAGGACGAGAGCGATAGCCGCTGCGCCCTCGTAATCCGCACTGCCGGAATTCAGCTTCTGCATGATGACGTAGGAGACGACCTGCGTCCCGTTTTTCTCGCTGTTGCCGGAGATATAGATCACGCTGCCGTACTCGCCGATGCCCCGCGCGAGCGCGAGGCCGAAGCCGGTCAGCAGTGCGGGCGTGAGTTCCGGCAGGATCACGCGGCGGAAGGTGTAGGCACGGCTCGCGCCCAACATGGCGGCGGCTTCCTCCCAAGAAGGGGAGAGCTTCTCGATCACGGGCTGCAGCGCGCGCACGACAAAGGGAATGCCGATGAAGACGAGCGCGATCGTGAGACCGATCTTCGTGTAGGAGATCGAGATGTCATATTTCGCGAAGAACTGTCCGATCAGCCCCTTATTGGAATACATTTTTGAGAGCGTGATACCGGCGACGGCGGTCGGCAGCGCGAAGGGCAGCTCGATCATCGCGTCCATCAGTCTTTTCCCTGGGAAGTCATAACGCACGAGCACCCAGGCCAGGATGAGCCCGAACACGCTATTGATGAGCGCGGCGATAAGTGCGCAGGAAATGCTGGTGCGGAAGGCGCGCACGACGTTCTGACGGGTGATCAGCTCGATAAATTCGCTGAAACTTAAGCGAAACGAGTAGGTCAGGATCGAGGCCAGCGGAATCAGGATGAGGAGCGAGAGCATCGTGACGGTGACGCCCATGGTGAGCCCCCGCCCCGGGATGACGCTTTTCGCGCGCGCCTGCCGGGCAGATGTTGTGGCTCTGCGGCGATTCTGTTCTGCTGATGAATGATTGGCTTCAGTATGCGTAGATTTCATCGAAAATCGCTCCATCCTGAAAATAGTCTTCGTATGCCTGATCCCAGCCGCCGAAATCGTCGATCGTGCAGAGTTCGACGGAAAGGTCAAAAGTGTCGGAGAAGGAACTCAGAATCTCCTCATTGCTCGGACGGTAGAAATGCTCGCCCGCCAGCTGCTGTGCCTCGTCGCTGTAGAGGTAGTTAAGATAGGCTTCCGCGATCTCACGCGTGCCGTTTTCATCGACGTTCTCGTCGACGACGGCGACGGAGGGTTCCGCCTTGATGCTGACACTCGGCGTAATCATCTCGAATTCGCCCGGATACTCCTCGATTGCGAGCAGCGCTTCATTCTCCCAGGCGATCAGCACGTCGCCCTGTCCGTTCTCGACGAAGGTCGTGGTCGCGCCGCGCGCGCCGGAATCCATGACGAGCACATTATTGTAGAGCACCGAGACGAAAGCCTTGATCTCATCAACGTCGCCGTCAAAGGCGAGGTCTGCGTAATACCAGGCCGCGAGGAAATTCCAGCAGGCGCCGCCCGAAGATTTCGGGTCGGGCGTGATCACGTCAACGCCCTCTTTTATAAGATCGTCCCAGTCCTGAATATCTTTCTCATTGCCCGCGCGGACGAGGAAGGTGATGGTGGAGGTGTAGGGGGAGCTGTTGCCGTCGAACTCATCGATCCAGCCCTCGTCGATCAGTCCCTCTTCCTCGATCAGCGTGATATCGTGCGCGAGCGCGAGCGTCACGACGTCTGCGTCGCTGCCCTCGATGACGGAGCGTGCCTGCGAGCCGGAGCCGCCGTGCGACTGCACGACCTCGATGTCCGTGCCGGTCTCTTCCTTATAGTATTCCACGAAGAGCTCGTTGTACGCCTCATAGAACTCCCGCGTGGGGTCGTAGGAGACATTGGTGATTGTGATCGTGTCGGAGTTCTCCTCTTCGGATGCGGAAGAACCGCCGCCGCAGGCGGCGAGGGAAGCGGCGAGCAGCGATGCAGTGATCACGAGTGCAAATTTCTTTTTCATAGGAAATCTCCTTTTCTTTTTAAGAAGATGTGCAGCCGGACAAACGTTTTCGGAATGCGCGTAAGCCGCCATTCTCTGAGGAAATCATGGCCGAAAAAGCAAACGTTTGCCTTGAGAAGTTGACTACAAATCAAATTTATGATACTGTATTTTACATATATCATCGAAAAACACAAGGGATATTTACACAAACGTTTTCTTTGCGCGCCGGAAGTCATGCGTGGAGTACTATACAAGTCTGGCTCCCTGCGAATCGAAGACTGTACAAGGTTGTGCTATATGCGATTGGCAAAGAGCAGTGCAAAGAAGAAGGAACGTGAATGTTTCTGTCAGGGCAGAAATCCTTAATAAGGGAGACCCTGTCGCGGACTTTGCGAGAGGAGAAAACATGTCGCTGAAAAAAATCGCGGAGATGGCGGACGTATCCGTCTCCACCGCCTCGAGAGTCCTAAATAACGCTACTCCGGTCTGCGCATCGCGCGAGACGCAGGACCGTATCTGGGAGGCGGCGCGCGCGATCGGCTACGTGCCGAACGAGACGGCCCGGAAACTGAAAAAAGCGGCGGGGGCGCCGGTCAAAGCGCGTTCCGTCACGATCGTCATGGCGCGCGTTGCCTCTCTGGAAGCCGACCCCTTCTTTTACGAGCTGTTCCGCAGCCTGGAGGTCGAGCTGATGAAGCAGAACATGGTGATCGGACAGATCCTCTACGCGGAGGAGTCGCTCGCGGAAAATCCGCTGGAAACCGATGGCTTCATCATCCTCGGGCGCTGTTCCCGGAAGCTGCTGGAGAGAATCGGCGCCTGCAGCCGCAATATTGTCGGGGTCTGGCGAAATTCGATGGATTTCAACGTTGACGAGGTTATCTGCGACGGCGAGAAGGCCGCCGAGCTCGCGATGGGGCATTTGCTCTCACTCGGGCACCGGCGGATTGCCTACATCGGCGACTGCTCCTACGAGAGCCGTTACATCGGCTATTGCAATACGCTGTTTCGGAACCATATTTCGATGGATTACAGCCTGATCCGGCCTACAGATCAGTCGCGGGAGCAGGCGGAAACAGCATTTTGTGAGTTGCTTGAACAGAAGATTTCGGGAAAGGCGGATTTTTCCGCGGTGTTCTGCGCGAACGATGTGACGGCAGTGCACGTGCTGGAAATTCTGTCAAAACAGAAAAAGAAGCTGCGTGAGACGATTTCTGTGATTTCGATTGACGATATTGAGGAGTCGCAAAATACGAGACCCTTTCTTACGACGATTCGCATCCCGCGCGACGAGATGGCGCATATGGCGGTGAAGCTTCTGCTCGACCGAATCGAGAGGGGGCATAAGGAGCCGGTGCGGATCGAGTTTCCCTGCAGGATTGTGCAGCGGGAGAGTTGTTATCCGGTCTGTGGCCTGCTCTGAATGGCTGCAATCTGATTAAACACGTGGACATCACAAAATATAAATGGAGGAAAAACGATGTTTGGAGAATGTCATGCCCATGCCATCATGGACGGTATGAATTATAAAGCAGCGGTCGCCTTGCATGAAACGGGTGTCTGTGAGGAGGCGGTTCGCCGGAATCTGGAATCGTACCGGGCCGCGGATGTTACCTTTGTGCGCGATGGGGGTGACGCGAGGGGCGTATCGAAGTTTGCCCGGGAGATCGCGCCGGAGTACGGGATCGACTATCGGACGCCGATCTTCGCCATTCACAAAAGGCATCATTACGGCGGCATTGTGGGGCTGCCCTTTGACGACTGGAAAGAGTACGAGGCGCTGGTGCGGCGCGCGAAGGCGGAGGGCGCGGATTTCATCAAGATTATGGTCAGCGGAATTCTGGATTTCTCCCGCGCGGGCGTGTTGACGGAGGAGGGACTTGACCGGGAATCCATCCGGCGCATGATTGCGACGGCGCACGACGCGGGAATGGCGGTCATGGCACACTGCAACGGCGACCGTACTTGTTTTTATACGCTGGAGGCGGGCGTGGACAGCTTGGAACATGGATTTTTCATGGAGGATGAGACGCTCGCGCTGCTCGCGGAGCGGGGAACGCCCTGGCTGCCAACCTTCGCGCCGGTGGCCAATCTTCTTGGTCATGAGCGTTTCCCGGAGGCGGAGGTGCAGAAAAATCTTGCCATGCAGATGGAGCGGGTGGCGAAGGCGGCGGCGCTGGGGGCGCACATCGGCCTTGGCAGCGATGCCGGGGCCTGGATGGTGCCGCACGGGCAGGGGACGGTGGATGAATATCAGGAATTACAGAAAGCAGGTGTTTCCGACGGGCTCATTTTGAATACGGAGGAGCAGATACGGAGCGTGTTTCACAGGTGACCTTTAAGGAGCGCCTATCTTTCGAGAAATAGTGTGTACAGATCAGCGAAGGTGTCAATGACATAGTCCGCCCGCTGCGCCTCTCCATATCCATAGGAAGCGTAGCAGAAGGCCGCGCCGGCTTCCTCCGTCGCAATGCGGTCCGCGTCGATGTCGCCGACATAGACCGGCTTTTTCAGCTGGTAGCGGTCCATGATCAGGCGGATATTCGGACCCTTGACAAGACCGGTGTCCGCCGGACAGACATGATCCCTGATGAAGGGCGTAAGCCCGGATTTTTCCAGAAATATCTCAATATACCCCGCCTGGCAGTTGCTGACGATGAACAGCGGGACCTGACTGGCAAGCGCGCGAATGGTATCGGCTACGCCGGAATAGAGCATATCCTGCCGTGTTTCCAGCAGGCGTTTTCCCTGATACTTCATACACTCTTCAATCAGAGCGTAACGATTGTCCGGCGTAAGAGACGGGAAAACTGCGTCGGCAATCGCCGGTATGGGTCGTCCGAACAGACTGCGCAGCTGTTCTGCAGTAACGTGGGGCGAAGCCATTCCTCTGGCTGCGATGGCGTCATTGTAGCCCTCGGCTGCGATCGGCGTCGCGTCCCAGAGCGTACCGTCTACATCCAGAATGATACCGTCCGTCTTCATAAAATCGCTCCCTCATTTCGTAATTTCGCAGCCCGCGCACGATTTTCCGCCCCCTGTGGGGCTGCAACCGCCCACCGCGGGACATCCGCCCCTCATTCTACAAAAAACGTTGAGGAAAATCAAGTGGCTGTGGTATACTGAAGTTTAGAGCAGGAGATAAACAAATGTTGGAACAGATTGTAAGGCCGCTGCTTTCGTGGTATGATGAGCATGCGCGGGCGCTCCCCTGGCGGGAGGAGCCGACGCCCTATCGTGTCTGGGTGTCGGAGATCATGCTGCAGCAGACGCGTGTAGAGGCGGTGCGGCCTTATTTTGAACGTTTTTTGAAGGCGCTGCCGGATGTGCAGACACTTGCAGAGTGCCCGGAGGATGAACTCCTGAAGCTGTGGGAAGGTCTTGGCTACTACAACCGCGCGCGGAATCTGAAGCGGGCGGCGCAGATCATTGTGGAAGAATATGACGGGCGTTTTCCCGCAGATTATGAGGCGCTTCAGGAACTCCCGGGCATCGGCAGCTACACGGCGGGCGCCATCGCCTCGATTGCCTTTGGAATTTCGGTTCCGGCGGTCGACGGCAATGTGTTGCGTGTGCTCTCGCGCCTTATAGCGAGTTACGACGATATCCTGAAGCAGTCGGTGAAGCGCGACTTTGAGCAGCGGATACAGGAAATCATTCCGAGAGAGAGAGCGGGGGATTTCACGCAGGCGCTGATCGAGATTGGGGCGCTCGTCTGTGTGCCGAACGGAAAGGCGAAATGCGGTGAATGCCCGCTCGCTTCGCTGTGCCGGGCGCGGGCTCTGGGCGTGGTGGACGAGCTACCGAAGAAAAAACAGCCGAAGGAGCGCCGGATCGAGGAGCGGACGGTGCTGGTCCTGCGGGAGGGCAGCCGCGTGGCGATACGCAAACGTCCGCCGAAGGGGCTATTGGCAGGACTCTATGAACTGCCGAACCTTGAGGGGAGAGCGACGGAGCGTGAGGTTTTGGAGATGCTCCGAAAATGGGGGCTTTCCCCGCTGCGCATCCTTCCGCTTGCCGACGCAAAGCATATTTTCAGCCATGTGGAGTGGCACATGTGCGGCTACGTGGTGAGCCTGGAGGAGACGGATGGTATGGGGGAGAGCGGCCTGCTGTTTATCGAGGCGGAGGAGACGCAGGAGCGCTATCCGATCCCGGCGGCCTTCGCGGCTTACGCGGGATATATGAATATTACACTTGGACAGGAGAAATACGAGGAGGAGAAAGAGCATGTTTGACAGCGTTATTATCGGAGCCGGTGTAGCCGGCTGCGTAGCGGCAAGGGAGCTGGCAGAGTCGGGAAGGAGCGTACTTGTGCTTGAGCAGCGCAGCCATATCGGCGGCAACTGCTATGACGAGCCGGATGAGCACGGAATTTTGGTTCACCGCTACGGACCTCATATTTTTCACACGAAGGAGCAGCGGGCTTACGACTACCTGTCCCGTTTTACGGAGTGGTATGCATTTGGTCACGAGGTCGTTGCGAATGTGCACGGAAAGCTGATTCCGGTGCCCTTCAATTTGAATACACTGCATATGGTTTATGATGAGGTGAAGGCGGATGAACTCGAGAAGAAGCTGATCGACGCCTTTGGCGAGGGCAGCCGCGTGCCGGTGCTGAAGCTGCGCGAACATGAGGATCCGCAGATTCGTGAGATTGCGGAATTTGTCTACGAAAATATTTTCCTCCATTATACGATGAAGCAGTGGGGACAGACGCCGGAGGAGATTGACCCGGCGGTGACCGGGCGCGTGCCGGTGCTGATCTCCCATGACAACCGTTATTTTCAGGAGCCGTATCAGGGCATGCCGCTGCACGGCTACACCGCGATGTTCGAGGCGATGCTCGATCACCCGAAGATCATGGTGAAGACGGGGGTGGACGCGCGTACGCGCATTTCCATTCGGGAAAAGGATGTGCTGCTGGACGGCGCGCCCTTTACTGGAGAAGTCATCTACACCGGGCCGCTGGACGAGCTGTTTGACTGTCGCTTTGGCCGTCTGCCCTACCGTTCGTTGCGTTTTGACTTCGAATATTTTGATCAGGAGGATTTTCAGGGGCACAGTGTGGTAAACTATACGGTGAGCGAGGACTTCACGCGGATCACGGAGTTTAAGTACCTGACCGGACAGAAAGCGCCGGGTACGACGATCGTGCGGGAGTATCCCTTCGCCTACACGGGTGCGGCGGGTGAGATTCCCTATTATTCGATTGCAAATGACGCAAATCAGGCGCTGTACGAGCGCTATCAGGCGCTACTTAGCGGTGTTCCGCAGGTGTATCTGCTCGGCCGTCTGGCAGAGTACAAATATTATAATATCGATGCGATGGTGCTGAAGGCGCTGGAGCTGACAGAAAAGATCAAGAGTACGAGAGAGGTGTGAAAATGAAACTGTTATCTATAGCAGTGCCCTGCTATAATTCGGAAGGCTACATGCGAAACTGCATTGAATCCCTGCTCCCGGGCGGTGAGGATGTGGAGATTATCATCGTGGACGATGGCTCCACGAAGGATCGGACGCCCGAGATCGCAGATGAGTACGCCGCAAAATATCCGGGCATTGTCAAGGCCGTCCATCAGGAGAACGGCGGACACGGTCAGGCGGTCAACACAGGTCTGAAGCATGCGACCGGCGTCTACTTCAAGGTTGTGGACAGCGACGACTGGCTCGACAAGGAGAATTATCCGAAGGTGCTGGAAAAACTGGCAGAGCTGGTACGCGCCGGGCAAGCTGCGGACATGGTGATCTGCAATTATATTTATGATAAGCAGGGAGTGAAGCACAAGAGGACGGTTCGCTATACTTCAGCACTGCCGCAGGATACGCTTTTTGCCTGGAAGGACGTAAAGCATTTCCATCTGGGACAGTACATTCTGATGCACTCTGTCATCTACCGCACGCGGATGCTGCAGGACTGCGGGATGGAGCTGCCGAAGCATACCTTTTACGTGGACAATATTTTTGTCTATTATCCGCTGCCTCATGTGAAGACACTCTATTATATGGATCTTGCTCTCTATCATTATTATATCGGCCGCGCGGATCAGTCGGTCAATGAGCAGGTGATGATCAGCCGTGTCGACCAGCAGATCCGCGTCAACAAAATCATGATCGATCAGTATGATATCGGGAAAATCCGGAATAAAAAGCTTCGAAATTACATGATCAGCTATCTGAATATTATGATGACGGTGTCCTCGATCATGCTGATTCGTTCCGGTACGCCGGAGAGCCTCGCAAAGAAAAAAGACCTCTGGCAGTATCTGCGTCAGAAAGACCGTCGACTTTATTACCGCCTGTACTTCAGCATTTTCGGCCGCTCGATGAATATTCCCGGTAAAGGAGGCCGCAAGGTGTCCGTTGCGCTGTATAAGATGGCGAACCGGGTGATGGGGTTCAATTAGAAAAATAT
>JAJQBC010000098.1 GCA_021203465.1 Lachnospiraceae bacterium
CAATTTTATTTTTTCGCCATCTTTGTTATACTTGATATGATTATATAGGGGAAAGGCGAACAGTTCAAATGGCAGAACGAAAGAAAAAAGAAGGGAAACAGGATAGCGGTTTGGGAGCGGTTCGAATCCTGTTGATTTTGTGTCTGGCTGCAGCGATTGTCCTGCTGCTTTCGGCGGGGGTTTTCGGCACAGGCCGATCTTATGCGTCGGAGGATACGGTGCCCGATGAGATGGAAAGCGAGGAGCAGTCGGTTCGGGTCGGACTTTCCATAGCGGAGGGAAATAACAGCTGGACGGAGAGTGTATATGAGGATTTTCAGGAGGCGGCGCAGAAGGCGGGGATGGAGCTGGTCTATCACGAATTGACGACATTTACGCGGGTCGCGCAGTATGAGGATGCACTGAGTATTCTGGAGGAGGGGATCGATTATCTCGTTTTATTTCCCGAAAGTGAAAGATCCGCCTCCGCCATCGCGGTGGCAGCGGCGTCTTACGACGTTCCGGTCATTCTGGTGGGCGAGCGGAGCGAGGTCAACAGTCTGTACGCCGCGGTGATCACGATCGACTATGAGGAGGAGGGACGGCTCTGCGCGCAGGCTCTGGCCGAGGCCTTTGTCGACAGGGAGTGCATCATATTGGTGATCGAGGGGCCGTCGGAGTCTAGTGTCGCGCAGGCGCGGGAAAAGGGCTTTCAGGAGGAAGTGGAGAAGAATGAGAAGATGCAGATTCTCAAAGTCGTGGAAGGGGGCTTCAGCCTGTCGGAGGGGCAGACGGTCATGAGTGAAGTGATCCGAGATAATCCGAAGGGCATGTTTAATGCGGTGTTCGCCTGCGGGGATCTGGACGGGCTGGGGGCACTGCATGTGGCGAAGCTGGCCGGCTATGAGCCCGGTGAGGATCTCACCTTTGTGTCCATAGGGGGAGACCAGGACGCGATCAAGGCGGTCGTGGCAAGGGAGTATCTCGCGACGGTGAGCAGCGGCGTATATCTTGGAAATATCGCGATCAATCTGGTCGTGCGTCTGGAAGGCGGAGAGGAATTGTCCTGGAATATCACCATACCCAGTCAGGTGCTGGACAACAATAGTACCTGGAGTGAGCTGTCGCGCGCCATGTATACGCTGTATTGAGAGGTGGGAGGATGAGACGATTTCTGAATTATATCAACCGTTCTTTGTCCAGGCAGATTTTCTGGAGCTTTATATCCGGGGCGGTCGTGGTGATGATTGTTCTGGGCGTCTCTGTCGCGAGCTTCAGCCAGAATGTCGCTGAGGACATGCTGGCTTCCGCTGCGAAAAGTCGAGTGGAGGCGTCCCTCCTGAGTATGGAAAGTGCCTTTAAGACTGTGGAGGAACTCTGCGACGGCGTGGAGGAAAGCCTGTTCTTTCAGGAACTGATGCGGGAGCAGTTTCTGGATATCAGCAGCCGTTTTTCCAACGAGCTGGATGGTAATTTTGAACTGGCGACGATAACCAATGGTCATTCATCGATTCAGGGAGTGTATGTATTGGGAAATAACTATATCTGCTGCAAGTCGAATAACAGCGCCATGAAGTACAGCAGTTATTCGACAGAGGACTGGTTTGTCCGTGCGGTGAATACGAAGCAGGCTACCTGGTATGGATTTCATTCCGGGAGCTATGTTACGCAGAAAAGTTCCGGGAATGTCATCAGCTATTGCCGCCCTTTCGTTGACGTTTCCAGCGGAAAGATCAACGGTGTCATTGTAGCAGAGATCAGCGAGGATATTATTACCACGATCTTTGACAGTGAGGAGGACGAGAACGGCGTCTTTATGCTGCTGGATGAGGAGGGAAACCTGATTTACAGAAGCCAGAGCAGTCTGATGACGGACGAGCAGCTGACAGAACTCGCTTTGCTGCGATCCGGGGAGGAGATAGAATCCCAGCTGGAGCAGGAGGGGACGGCCGTCTATACGCAGGGCGATATTCTGGCGGTATACAGTGTGTCCACGGTCACGGGCTGGACGCTGGTTGGCGTCTCCTCCATGGAGCAGACGCAGAGCAGGCTCGGTTTTATCTGGGTCATCACTGCGGTGATGCTCGCGGTGATGCTCACGATCCTGATTATGCTGTCCATGCGCTTTTCGCGGTACTTTACCAGGCCGATCAGGGAGATACAGACGGCTATGAAATCGGTCGAAGAGGGTGACCTTGAGGTCAGTCTGGAGGTTCGCGGGGAGAATGAGATCGCCCTGCTGTTTGGCAGCTTCAACCACATGGTGCGGAGGCTCCGGGAGATGGTGAACCTCATATATGAGGAGCAGCGAAAGCGCAGAAAGCTCGAGATCCGCGCGTTGCAGGAACAGATTAAACCGCATTTTCTGTACAATTCGCTGGATTCCGTCTCCTGGCTGCTGCGTCTTGGCCGCGTGGAGGAGGCAGGCAAAATGCTGAAGGATCTGTCCACGCTGTTTCGTATCTCTCTGAGCAAGGGGCAGGAGCTGATTCCGGTGAAGTCGGAGATCCTGCATCTGGAGAGCTATCTGTCGATTCTGTCCCTGCGCTACAGCATGCGCTTCCGGGCGTCTGTGGATGTGGAGCCCGGGCTGGAGGATTTTATCTGCCTCAAGGTGATGCTGCAGCCGCTGGCGGAGAACAGTATCTATCACGCCGTTTCGCCGGACAAGGAGATGCTGCATATCCGCGTCACGGTCATGAACGATGGGGATTGTATTCTTTTCTGCGTGGAGGATGATGGCATCGGCATGAGGCCGGAGCAGCTGGACAGGCTGAGGGAAAATATCAGCCGGCCGCCGGATGCGGAGGATGTGCAGCTGGACACGGAGGGCGGGGGCTATGGCCTGCGCAATGTGAGCGAACGGATCCGGCTGTATTTCGGCCCGGAGTACGGGATGAGTATAGATTCCGTGCAGGGTGAGGGAACGGCGGTCACGATCCGCATCCCAAAGAGAACGGCAGGAGAAGACGTGGAACGCTGATGCAAAAGAAGGAGGATATGGAAAATGTTTAAGGCGATCTTGTGTGATGACAACGAGCTGGTTGCGCAGGGGCTGGGCGAGACACTTCCCTGGGAGGAGCTGCGGATCGATTTTCGCGGCTACTGTCTGGATGGGCTTGAGGCAAGAAAGCTTTTGGAGAAGGAAAGCCCGGATATTCTGATCACAGACATTCAGATGCCGTTTCTGGACGGTCTGGAACTGACCCGAATAGCGAAAACGCGCAATCCGGATACTGTAGTGATTATTATAAGTGGCTATAATGATTTTGACTTTGCGCAGGAGGCGCTCAAGCTGGGCGTGACCGACTATCTGCTCAAGCCGATCGATCCGGCAGAGATGGAGGCGCTGCTTCGAAAAGTGGTAAAGGGCTGCGAGCAGAGGGCAGCCGAGCGGGCACAGTCTCTGCTGGATGAGCAGACCAGACGTCATGAGCAGATCCGGACGCTGATCTATGACGGACCGGTAGCGTTTGAAAATGTTTGCGGAAGAGAAGAAAAAAATCGGCTGCGGCAGTTCGCCTGTATGGTGGGAGTGATGAGCATCGACAATTATGAGCAGCTGAATCTGCGTATGACGGAGAAGGAACAGCAGAAGATCAATCAGGTATTTCTGGAGATGCTGAAGAAATACATACCCAGATTTCAGGTGTATGAGCGTCGTCCCGGTACGGCTGTCGGCTATTTTCTGGACAGCAGCCCGGCTCAGCTCAAAAAGATGCGGGAAAGCATCATGGTGACACTGCGAAAGGCCTTTGGCACGCTCTTCCCGTCCAACACGGTTACCTTTGCCGGAAGCAGCGTCCGGAAGAGCGCGCTTGAACTGCAGAAGGCGCACGAGGAGGCGATGCTGGCGCTGCAGGAGCGCTTCGTCTATCCTCCCGGATCCAATATTTTTTATGACTATGTTAAGACCACAGGGGAGGTGTCCGCGGAGGAGCTTGACAATGCGGCATTGGTCTCGAAGCTAGTCGCGCTGATCTGCCAGCGGGATCGGAGCGCGGTGCACGCGACAGTCGCGGAGCTGCAGGAAAATCTGCTGAAGATGGGCGGGGCGAAGAGCTATATCTTTATGAAAATCTTCACCAGTGGCCTGTTTGTCAGCCTGTTTCAGGATCTCGGGCATTATGGAATCGAGAGCGCGGATATTGACATGGAGGTCTCGGAGGAGTACCAGAGGATTACGGAGACGCAGTCTCTGGAGAAGGCGATGGAGCTTCTTCTTCATTGTGCGGAGAAGGTCATGGACGCGATCGAAAACAACGCGAAAAACAGCAATTCCAAGTCCATCGTCGCCGCACGGAATTATATAGAAGAACATTATATGGATCCGGGATTGACGATGGACGAGGTGGCGCGGGAAGTGCATATGAGTTCCAGCTATTTCAGTGTTGTCTTTAAGCGGGAGACGGGAATGCCTTTTACGGACTATCTGATCAGGCACCGTATCCGGAAGTCTCAGGAACTGATGAAGTATACAGACCTTCGTATTTACGAGATTTCCTCGAAGGTGGGATACGATACCGCCGCTTATTACAGTACGGCATTTAAAAAGGAAACGGGGCTCTCCCCGAGTGAATATAAGAAGAAAATCCTCGGTGTGGAGCCGAAGGAATAGGCAGACATATTAAAATCATTTTGAAAGAATCAAAAATGAAAAACGATGTAAAAAACTGAAAAAAAAGTGTATCCTCTGTATATGCAGCGGGTGGCGGCGAAGCGGATCACCCGCAAAAAATAAGGAGGGAAACACAAAATGAAAAGAAAGATTGCTTTGGCACTGGCTGTGATGATGGCAGCGGGTGCGCTGGCGGCCTGTGGAGGCAGCTCCTCAGAAAGCAGCACCTCTTCTTCTGAGACGGCGGAGACTTCAGATGATGCGTCTGCGGAGGAGAGCAGTGAAACAGAGTCTTCCGGGCAGGGCTACACGATTGCACTCTGCAACAATTCGCTCGGTGAGACCTGGCGTTACCAGATGGTCGCAGAGTTTGAGCAGGCTGCGGATGCTTATGTGGAAGCTGGAGTGATTTCGGAGTACTATGAGACTAATGCGGAGGCGGACGCTTCCAAGCAGATCTCCGACATGCAGGATCTGATCGCGAAGGGCGTAGACGGTATTCTGATTGCTGTCGTGAACCCGACGGCATTGAACGACGTGATCGACGAGGCGATGGACGCCGGTATTAAGGTCGTAGCTTTCAACGCGCTGCCGGATACGGACAATGTCACCGCAAAGGTGAACCAGTCCGACTATGACTTTGGCCGCATCGGTGCAGAGTTCCTGGTTGAGAAGCTGAACGGCGAGGGCAAGATCATCGTTCTGCAGGGCGTTGCGGGCAACACGATCTGTGAGGGCCGCTGGGAAGGCGCGAAGGATGTCTTCGATCAGTATCCCGGTATTGAGATCGTCGGCGAGGCCTACGGCAACTAGGATTATGCGGACGGCAAGGCCGCTACCGAGTCGCTCCTCTCCGCAAACCCGGAGATTGACGGTGTCTGGTCGCAGGGCGGCGCGATGACGCAGGGCGCGATTGATGCGTTTGTTGCGGCGGGACGTGAGCTGGTTCCGATGTCGGGTGAGTCCGGAAACGGCTTCATGGCTTCCTGGCTTGAGTATGCCGGCGTTGACAACTTTGACTCTGTGGCGCCTGTTTACGATTGTGCAATGGTCGTCGATGCTATGGATGTTCTGATCGACGCACTTGATGGAAAAGAGGTTGTCTTCGACCAGAGTAACATGGAGATGGAGATCATTACCTACGACAACATCATGGACTACTATCGTGAGGATCTGCCGGATTCCTACTGGGCAGGAACCAGGTTGACAGAGGAAAATCTCGCGAAGCTGTTTGCCAATGAATAATTACACTTGAAGAATTACATGCTGGAATCAAGCCGCTGGGGTTTTGCCAGAGGCTTGATTCTGGTTTAGGGGGATTTTTCCGCATAGCATGGAAGGAGGTATGACAGTGTCAGACTGCATTTTGCAGATGGAACATATCACGAAGCGCTTTGCCGGCGTCACAGCTCTGGACGACGTGAGCCTGAGCTGCGAGAAGGGAAAGGTGCATGTCCTCGCGGGCGAGAACGGCGCGGGAAAGAGTACGATCCTGAAAATACTCGCCGGAATTTACGCGCCGGACGAGGGGACGATCACACTGCGCGGCGAGAAGGTAAAGTTCGACAGCCCGGCAGATGCGCAGCGTGCCGGGATCGCAATGGTGTTTCAGGAACTCACGCAGATCAATGAGCTTACGATATTTGAAAACATATTTCTCAGCAAGGAGAAGACCAGAGGCTGCCTGATCGACAGAAGGAAGCAGATGGAGACCCTGCAGGCCTGTATGGATAAGTATGGGCTGCAGATGGATCCGTCCACGATCGTGGATCGGTTGTCGGTTGGACAGAAGCAGCTGGCTGAAATCCTTAAGGTGCTTGTCCGTGACCCGGAGATTCTGATTCTGGATGAGCCGACATCGGCGTTGGCCTCCGACGAGGTACAAATCCTTTTCGGCATTGTGCGGAAGCTGACGGCGGAGGGAAAGGCAGTGATCTTCATCAGCCACCGTATGGAGGAGATGTTTGAGATTGGGGATATCGTGACCGTATTTAAGGATGGCCAGTATGTCGACACCACTCCGGTGCAGGATCTGAACACGGACATCCTGATCTCGAAGATGGTGGGCAGGGCGCTGCAGGATATCTACCCGCCACATGGAAAGATAAAATCCGATGAGGTTGTATTTGAGCTGAAGGATTATAAATTTTTCCACGCGGGGAATCCGCTGAACCTGCAAGTACACAGTGGAGAGATTATCGGAATCGCGGGCCTGACAGGGCATGGACAGACGGAGTTTATCAATTCACTGGCAGGGCTGCACCGGGTTTATTCCGGCCAGATCCTGATTCATGGGAAAGAGGTACAGATCAAAAACAGCTCGCAGGCTGTGAAGCAGGGGGTGGCGCTTGTGCCCAGCGACCGGAAGCAGGAGGGTTTGCTGCTCCAGCAGAGTATTCGCTCCAATATTGCGCTGGGAAGCCTCGGCCAGAGAAAAAAATTCGGCCTTTTTATAGATCGGAAGGCGGAAAAGGCGATGGTCGACGAGTATCAGCAGAAGCTTCGGATTAAGCTCAGCAGTCTTGGACAGGAGGCGGTGGAGCTCTCCGGCGGCAACCAACAGAAGGTCGTGCTCGCGAAGGAGCTGGGGATTCGGCCGAAGGTGATCCTGTTTAATGAGCCGACGAAGGGCATCGATGTCGGGAACAAACGCGAATTTTATTATATCATGCGCGATCTGGCGGATCAGGGAGTGGCAGTCATCATGTACTCGACGGATCTGATGGAAGTGATCGGTATCAGCGACAAGGTGCTGACCATGTATGAGCAGAATGTGAACGCCCAGCTGACCGGCAGTGATATCGAGGAGGAAACCATTATGCGCTACATCATGGGTGTAGGACAGGAAAAGGAGGGGACGGTTCATGAATAAAAAGAAGACTGCACTGCCCAGATTCAGGGGCGCCGACTTTTCTTACCGTTATTTTCATCAGTGCTTTATCATCGCCTTTACCGTGATCGCAATTGTGATCATGAGTATCATATCGGACAGCTTCCGCACTGTCTACAATTATGGAAACCTGATGTGCAGCGCTTACGCGCTGATGATGGTGGCTTTCGGCCAGTTTCTCGTCATCCTGACCGGCGGGATTGATATCTCCGTGGGCATGATGGTCTCGCTCACGAACTGTCTGAGCGTCTATATCATGACCGCAATGCCGACGGCAACGGGAGCGATGCTGGCGGTCATTATTACACTGGTGGCCGGACTGCTCTGCGGCATGCTGAACGGTCTGTTTGTCGCGAAGTTCCGCCTGCCTGCGATCATCGTCACGATTGCGACCTCCACGATTTTCAAGGGGATCGCGCTGATCCTGATGCCGACACCGGGTGGTACGGTTCACAGCGCATATAAGAGCTTCTTCAACTGGAAGCTGGCGAAAGCCGTTCCGATGAGCTTTTTCCTGGCAGTGATCTTTATTGTGCTTCTGGTATTTCTGACAAACAAAACGTCGTTCGGGAAATCACTGCGTGCCGTGGGAGGCAATGAGAGCGCGGCTTACGGAACCGGCGTTAATGTTCCGAAGATCAAGTTTCTGGCTTACACGCTGTGTGGTTTCCTGTGCGCGGTTGGCGGCCTGTATCTGTCAGCGCGTACAAGCAGTGGCGACACTAGTATCGGAAATACTTATACGGTTTACTCCATCAGCGCCACAGTTGTAGGTGGTACTCTGATGACCGGGGCGGTGGGCGAGGCCTACGGAACCGCCTGCGGGGCGATCATCATCTATCTGGTCAACAGTGTTTTAAATATGCTGAATATCAGCACATACTACCAGTACGCCTGTCAGGGCGCCGTCCTGATTTTCGCCCTGATGGTTGGCAGTTATGAAACTCGTCACAGGGAAAGGTAGGTGGGCTGAAAAATGAAAAATACAATGACATTTTTGAGGGACAATTTCACAAAGTATGCGGTATATCTCTTCCTCGTCCTCATATTGCTGCTGGCTCGGATTTATTCCCCGACCTATCTGCAGCTGAGCCATATGATGGGTATTTTCCGCCTGGCGTCCTTTATGGGCATGGCGGCGATCGCGCAGACGCTGGTCATCATATCCGGAGGAATCGACCTCTCGATTCCATATACGATTTCTTTCGCTTATATTTTGGCTGCACAATATATGAATAAAGTGGACGCCAATATTCCGAAGGCATTTTTGATCTGTATGCTGCTGGCGTTGATTGTGGGAGTCTGTAATGGAGCCGGCGTCTGCCTTTTGAAGATCCCGCCGTTTATCATGACGCTGGGCGTTGGCACGGTCACCCGCGGAGCCTATATGATTTTTACAAAAGGGACGCCGAAGGGCTACACAGCTCCGCTGATCGCTACGATCTCCAATACAAGCCTTGGACCGATACCCCGCATCGTGATTGTGTGGGCTATTATGGCGGTATTCATTATCGTGTTGCTGCGGTATACGCCTTACGGGCGCAAGGTTTATGCGGTGGGAAGTAATGTCACGGCCTCCCAGTTCTCGGGTATCAATACGAAGAGAATTCTGTTCAGCGTTTATATTATCTCGGCGGTCGTAGCCTGCATCACCGGATTTTTCCTGATCGGCTACACGGGGGAGAGCTATCTGGACGCGGGACTGAGTTACGACACAGACGTGATCGCGGCAGTCATCATCGGCGGCACCTCGATCAACGGAGGAAAGGGCGGCTATCTCGGCTCCATCGCCGGAGCTCTGATCATGGTTGTGTTTTCTGACTTCCTGCAGATTGTCAACATATCGGAGGGTCTGCGGCAGGTTGGCTCAGGTGTGCTGGTCCTTCTGCTGGTCATGTTCTATGCCCGTGAGCGGGAAGTACGTCTATAAAAGAAAGAAGGGATTTGTGTGAAACTGATTGATATCTCGCGTTCTATCGTGGATGCGCCAAAGTACCCGACCGCGCCGGAGACGGTGATCACGCAGGTGGATAAGATCGCGGAGGGGAAGGACAGCAACTTCAGCCTTGTCAGCACCAACACCCATGCGGGTACCCACGCGGACGCTTACTGCCACTTTGTGCAGGACGACAAGACAATTGACAGCATGCCTTTGGAGCTGTATTATGGGAAATGCCGGGTCCTGTCTTTTCCGGAGCATGCGATTCTCTCCCAGAAAGACTTTGAAGGGAAGCTCGACGGCGTCAAAAGAGTGGCAATTCATGGGGGTAACTATACTTATCTTGACGTTACAGCGGCAGAATACCTCGTCTCCTGCGGTATTTGCTGTCTGCTGACAGACGGCTGGAGTCCCGCGCCGCTGGACAATGAAAAGGAGATACATCGCACGCTGCTTCTCGGCAGAGTGGCGATTGTGGAGAATGTAGAACTGGGTCATGTGGAAGATGGAGACTATGAGCTCATCGCGTTCCCGGTGAATTATGGCTCCTTTGACGGTGCGCCGGTGCGCGCAGTGCTGGTGGACAACCGCTGAGCAACAGAGCGGCAAGGATAAAACGAGGAGGAAATTGTCATGGATTATGTGAAAGAGGCTTTGCGCCTGCACAGAGAATGGAAGGGTAAAATCGAGGTAGTTGCGACGGTGCCGGTTGAGAATAAGGATGATCTCTCGATTGCCTATACGCCGGGTGTCGCACAGCCCTGTCTGGAGATTCAGAAGGATATTGACCAGAGTTATGAGCTGACACGCCGCCACAATCTGTGCGCGGTCATCACGGACGGGAGCGCGGTTTTGGGCCTGGGGGATATCGGCCCGGAGGCCGGTATGCCGGTCATGGAAGGAAAGTGCGTTCTGTTCAAATCCTTTGCCAATGTGGATGCGTTCCCACTCTGTGTGAAGACGAAGGACGTGGATGAGTTTGTCCAGACTGTCTATAATATTTCCGGAAGCTTCGGGGGAATCAATCTGGAAGACATTTCGGCTCCCCGCTGCTTTGAGATTGAGCGGAAGCTCAAGGAGAAATGTGATATTCCGATTTTCCATGACGATCAGCACGGCACTGCCATTATCACACTGGCGGGTCTCACAAACGCATTGAAGATCGTGGGAAAGAAAAAGGAAGATGTCCGGATCGTCACTTCCGGGGCGGGAGCGGCTGCGATTTCGATCGTGAAGCTGCTGCTCTCCGCGGGATTCCGTCATGTCACAATGTGCGACCGGAAAGGCGCGATCTATGCAGGCCGCGATGGCCTGAACTGGATCAAGGAGGAGATGGCGCAGGTCACGAATCTGGAGCAGAAACCGGGCACACTTGCGGATCATCTTGTGGGAGCGGATGTTTTCATCGGCGTGTCCGCGCCGGGGACAGTTACGACGGAGATGGTCAGGACGATGAATAAGGACGCGATCATTTTCGCCTGTGCTAATCCGACGCCGGAGATATTTCCGGACGATGCGAGAGCCGGCGGGGCGAAGGTGATCGCCACAGGGCGCAGTGACTATCCAAACCAGATCAATAATGTACTTGCTTTCCCGGGCGTCTTCCGTGGGACTTTTGATGTCCGCGCGCGGGATATTAATGAAGAAATGAAGATGGCGGCCGCGAAAGCGCTCGCCGGACTGATCTCTGATGAGGAGCTTGCGGCTGATTATATTATTCCCAAGGCATTTGACCGGCGTGTCGGGCCGACGGTTGCCGCAGCGGTCGCGCAGGCTGCGCGGGACAGCGGTGTTGCGAGATTAATATGATGGAAATGCTTGCCAAGCCGGTTCTGATACGCTAAAATTAATTAAGAACTATTTTCAGAAGGAACACGACATGGCATATGTTTACATGCTGCGCTGTGAGGACGGCTCTCTGTACACCGGGATTGCCCATGATATCGGAAGGCGGATGCGCGAACACTTCTACAAAGAGAAGCCGGGCGCGAAGTACACGAAGAGCCATCCCCCCATGGCGCTTGAGATGGTGTGGGAGACGCAGGAGTGGTCCGACGCGGCACGTCTTGAGTACCGTATCAAGAGGCTGGAAAAGGCCCGAAAGGAGCAGCTGCTTCGCTGCCCGGAGGGTGTGGAGGAGCTGTTTGGGGAGAAGCTGAAGGGCGCGCACTATGAGGTACAAAGGAACCTGCGGCTCGCGGACCTTCTGAAAGAGCCTTAAGGAGACTGGTATGGAGAAAGACAGACTGCAGCGGCAGCTTGATTTTATCATGGAGCTGGACAAGGAGAAGGAGATTGTCCGGCAGACCTATCTGGCGGATGGGAGCAGGAAGGAGACCGACGCGGAGCATGCATGGCATATGGCGATTATGTGCTGTCTCCTGAGCGAGTACGCGAATGAGCCGATTGACGTTGCGAAGACTGTGATGATGCTTCTGACGCACGATCTGGTGGAGATTGACGCGGGTGACACCTATGCCTACGATGATGCCGGAAACGCCACGAAGCGCGAGCGTGAGCTGCGGGCCGCCGATCGGATTTATGGTTTGCTGCCCGAGGAACAGGCGGCATATATGCGTGGCCTCTGGGACGAATTCGAGGCGATGGAGACGCCGGAGGCGAAGTTTGCGAATGCGCTCGACAAGGTGCAGCCTGTTCTCCTGAACGACGCTTCCGGGGGAAAGTCCTGGAAGGAACACGGGGTGCACGAGTCCTGGATCCGGAAGCGGAACGCCAGAACCCCTGAGGGCTCTGAGCGTCTGTGGGAGCTTGCCAGCGGCCTGATCGAAAAGAATATGGAAAATGGTTATATTCAGAGGGATCAGGAGCCGGGAGGCGAGTCTCCGAGCGGCAGATAGACCTGAAATTCACTCCCTTTTCCGAGGGAGGAGCGGACATGGATGGAGCCGCCGTGCGCCTGCACGATTTTCTGTGAGATGCTCAGGCCGAGACCAGCTCCGCTTTCCTTGTGGCTGACGAAGGGCTGAAAGATTGTCTGCTGTTGTTCCGGCGTGAGGCCGCAGCCATTGTCGCGGACTGCGATCAGCAGCCGTTTTTCATAGGCAAAGACCTTGAGTGTGATTCGGCCTCGCCCGGAGATGGACTCCATGGCATTTTTGAGCAGGTTGATAAAGACTTGTTTCAGACGGATGGGATCCCCGTAAAAATCGGGATACGTATCGTCCAGTTTAATCAGGAGCGGGATGTGACGGCGCAGCAGCTCCGGGAGCAACGTGTCCTTCAGGTCGAAGGCGAAGGCGCGCGGGTCAATGGGAGCATATTTCAATGGTTCCCGGTTATTGAAGGTACAGACACCGTCCAGAAGCACTTTCATATACTGCAGATCATTTTTGATCTGCCCCCAGAATTCAAAGCTTTCCACCTCCGGGTGCATCTTTTGTATCGACTGGATGGAGCTGTTTACGCAGGTGAGCGGATTCCGAATCTCATGGAAGATCTGCGAGATCATCAGGCGATAATCCTCCTCCGCTGTTTTCTCCTGTTCTTCGTACATCAGCATATGATCACTTCCTGATTGAAAATATACCAAAGTTGTCATATATTGGCAAACAAATTCGTTCGTCAAATTTGGACAAAAACGGCAAAGGAGGCATGTAAAATGAAGGATTGCAACTGTATTTTCTGTAAAATTGCGAACGGTGAGATTCCGTCGACGACACTCTATGAGGATGAAGATTTCCGGGTGATTCTGGATATGGGCCCGGCCGCGAGGGGGCACGCGCTGCTGCTTCCGAAGGAGCACTATGCCAGTCTTTTTGAGCTGGATGATACGGTGGCTTCCAAAGCGCTGGTTACGGCGAAGAAGATCGCTGCGCGGATGAAGGAAGCGCTCGGCGCGGACGGTTTCAATCTTGTCCAGAATAATGGGGAAGCCGCGGGCCAGACAGTGATGCATTTTCATATTCATCTGATCCCCCGCTATGAGAATGATCGGGCGGGAATCCTGTGGACGCCGGGCAGTACGACGCCGGAGGAGATGGAGGAGATCAGGCGGCTGGTGCAGGGCTGATAGCGGAGGATTGCCGCGGAGAATGGCCGTCTGGATTGCATTTTTTATCAATATCAGGAGATGGTAATTCGAAATGCGTATCTGATCACAAAAGATTACTACGCAGCGGAGGACATCTGTCAGGAGACCTTTGTGCGGTTCAGCGACAGGCTGGCGCAGGTGCCGGATGAGAGCGTTCGCTCTTGGCTCCTGCATACATCGAGGCGTCTGGCGCTCGATTATCGGAGGAATGAGGAGAGAAACAGCGCCCGCATCGAATATATGGCTCGGGAAAGCGGGCTGGAAGAACAGGCGGATACCAGATACTTTGATTTGAGCGATCTGCTGGAAGAATGCGAGAAAATTCAGGCAAAAAAAGAGACGCTGCTGCTTCTGAAGGAGCAGCGTCCCCTGTGGTATCAGGTGCTTTTGATGAGCCGCGTGGAAGGGATGAGAAACGGCGCAATCGGTCTGGAGCTCGATGTCACGGCATCGCTCGTCAGTAAATGGAAAGAGCGTGCAGGGCGTTGGCTCCGTGAGCGCTATGAGAAGGATTATCTTGATGCAGAGTGAGCGGACGCAGCCTCATCGAGCAGGGAGAAAATCGCTTCGATCGCGTCGGACTGTGGGCACTCGCTCATGACGCGGATGTAGTCCTGCCTGTGGTCATAGAGCTCATGGACGGCCTCGACGAGGCGTTCTTGCGTGAGTGTTTCTTCCTCCAGTACCATGGAAAAGCCCTGACGCGCGAAGGATTCCGCATTTAGCAACTGGTCGCCGCGGCTGGCGCCGGACGGTAGCGGGATCAGAAGGGCCGGCTTTTTCAGCGCCAGGAGTTCGCAGATCGCGTTCGCCCCGGCGCGGGAGATGACGATGTCGCTCAGCGCGAACAGGTCGGCGAGCTCTTTCTGAATGTATTCATACTGGACGTAGCCCCTGACACCGGTCAGGGAGGCGTCCAGTTTTCCTTTTCCGCAGAGATGAATGACCTGCCAGTCCTTCAGGAGTATGTCCAATGAATCCCGGACAGCCTGATTGACCGCGGCGGCTCCGAGGCTTCCGCCCATGACGAGGATAACCGGCTTTTCTGTGGAAAATCCTGTCATCCGGCGTGCGGCTTCACGGTTCCCTTCCCGCAATTCCTGACGGATCGGACAGCCGGTCAGGACTGCCTTGCCCGCGGGAAGATACTGCAGGGTTTCCGGGAAATTACAGCAGATTTTTGTGGCCGATGGCATGCTGAGTTTATTTGCAAGGCCGGGCGTCAGGTCGGACTCGTGGCAGATGACCGGAATATGGCGGTGTCTGGCGGCAATCACTACAGGCACGGCGACAAAGCCGCCTTTTGAAAAGACGACATCCGGCTTCAGTTCTTTCATCAATCGGAGAGCCTGGCCGCATCCTTTGAGTACCCGGAAGGGATCGGTAAAATTCTTTATATCGAAATAACGGCGCAGTTTTCCGGAGGAAATACCGTAGTAAGGGATTCCCTGCGCCTCGATCAGCTGCTTTTCCATTCCCTGTTCGGAACCGATATAAGAGATTTCGTAGCCCACGCGGCGGAGGCGCGGGAGAAGCGCGATATTCGGCGTGACATGTCCTGCGGTGCCTCCGCCGGTGAGAATAATTCGTTTCATAAGGTGCAGCCTCCAATTCTGGAAACGTTGTGATTCGGAACAGCAGGCCTTCGGATGTCCAGCACCCTTCCATTTCGACGTTGTTCTGAATTGCTACAAAACATTATATGTGCCGCGGAAAAAAAGTCAACAAAATTTCCGCCGGAACTGTCAAAAAAATGGACTTCAGGCGTTATATATATGTAAGGCCTTACAAAAAAGAGGGAAGGAGATGAGACGCTGTCAGACAAAATCAGGGTACTGAAGACAGAAGGAGGGAAGTTTATACGTTCCCTCCTTCTGTCATGTCTGTTCGGTTTTTAACTGTTTTAGCGCCTGTGCGAGCTGGTCGGGACATGAGGTCGGCTTGTAGCCGCAGGTCGTTCCTTCCAGAAGTCCGATCACATCGTCGACCTTCATGCCGGTGACGAGTTTTGCGATGCCCTTTGTGTTTCCGTTGCATCCGCCGATGAATTCGACGAATTTGATCACCCCGTCTTCAGCCTCCACGTTAATAGCCTGAGAGCAGGTTCCCTTCGTTCTGTACAGCATATTGATACCTCCTGCAGGCGAGTATAGCAGATAATGTGCGTTTTTTCTAGTCAAACACGCATTTTTTTTGTATACTGAACGAAACGATGTTACTATTCACGACGCATGTGGATGGAGTACCGTGAATCCCCAAAGAAGAGGAAAAGAGGAGGACGAAAAGCATGAAAACAGGTATTATCGGAGCAATGGAGGAAGAGGTGGAGGCTCTGCGTGAAAAACTGGAAAATCCGGAGAAATTCACGAGGGCATCCATGGATTTTTATTCCGGGAAGCTGAATGGGCGCGAGGTGGTCATCGTGCGCAGCGGCATTGGCAAGGTGAATGCGGGGATTTGCACGCAGATTCTGGTGGATGTCTTCACGGTGGATGCGGTGATCAACACGGGAGTTGCGGGCTCGCTGAGTGCGCAGATCGATATCGGGGATATCGTTATTTCTACAGATACGGTCCAGCACGATATGGATGCGGTTGGTTTCGGTTACGCGCCGGGCGTGATTCCGCGGATGGAGGAGAGCTTTTTTAAGGCGGATGAGAGACTGATCCGGGCAGCGCAGGAAGCCTGCGCGGAAGCAGCGCCTGATATTCACTCCTTCACCGGGCGTGTGGTGAGCGGCGACCAGTTCATCGCGGGCAGAGAGGTGAAGGAGCGGCTCAGCAGTCAGTTCGGCGGCCTCTGCGCGGAGATGGAGGGCGCGGCGATCGCGCAGGCGGCGTATTTGAACCATATCCCCTTTGTAATCATCCGTGCGATCTCTGACAAGGCTGACGACAGCGCGCACGTGGACTATCCGGCCTTCGAGCGGGAGGCGATTCGCCATAGCGTCGCTCTGGTGGAGAATTTTATCGGGAGATTATAAGAGCGTGGCATCCTGTCGAAATTCCCCGACAGGATTTGCGTGCCGTTTTCCGGCAAATAGGCTATACTGGTGCTCACAAATTCAGAAGACGGGAGGCATCGGTATGTATCATTTATGGCTTTATTATGGAGAATTTGCGGCGCTGGGGATCTGGGGGATTCTGCTGGCGATAAGCCGGAGAATCCTGTTCGGAGGGCTCTGCCGCGACGCGGCGATTGAGGGAAACGGCGGCAGCCCGATGCGCAGGGCAATGGCCCTGAAATATGAAAAAAGCGCGGAACTCGGCGTGGAGATTCGCGACGTTTCCGCCTTTGTGCGAAAATATCTCGCTCAGGAACGAAGATTACGGATTCGGCTGTTGCGGTGGCAGACACTGCCGGAACGCTGGGGAGGCTTGGCTCTGGGAGTGGGATTTCTCGAGGCGGTAACGCTGCATTATCTCGGTTATGGAGCGATTTTTTGCGCGGATCGTTTTCTGGCAGCGGCGGCGGCTGCCGTGCTGATACGAATGGCCTGCCTCTGGTTTGAGAGTGGGAGCCTATGGGAGCAGGCGGAGATCTGTTTCATGGACTATGTGGCGAATACGCTTGTCTCACATCGGCAGCATGTCTGCGAGGGCTTTGAGGAGGCGACAGTGCAGGAGGAGCAGGCCGGAGAGGGGGCTTCGAAGGCGGAAAGTCCTTTTATACTCAAAAAGGAAGAGGAGCAGCTCTTTCAGGAGGTTCTTACAGAACTGTTAAGTTCTTCAACATAGGCTTGGGCAGTTGACTTTTCTATAGTGAAAATGCTACAATATTCCTATATGATTTGGGCAGAAAAATGTCCATAAGGCAAAGGAGAGGGAAAGAAATGGCAAATCTGACATTCGACTATTCGAAGGCGGCTCCCTTTATCAGTGAGGACGAGCTGGGCTACATGAAGGTTCAGGCGGAAGCGGCGAAAAAAGTGCTGCTGGATCGCAGCGGGGCGGGCAATGACTTCCTCGGCTGGATTGATCTTCCGGTGAATTATGACAAAGAGGAGTTCGCGCGGATAAAGAAGGCAGCGAAGAAGATCCAGAGCGATTCCGAGGTGCTGCTCGTGATCGGCATCGGCGGTTCTTATCTGGGCGCGCGCGCCGCGATTGAGTTCCTGTGCCATAGCTTCTACAATCAGGTGTCCGCAGAGATTCGCAAGGCGCCGGAGATTTATTTTGTGGGAAATAGCATTTCCACCCGTTATTTGCAGGGGCTGCTCGATGTGATCGGAGATCGTGATTTCTCTGTCAATGTTATCTCCAAATCCGGTACGACGACGGAGCCGGCCATCGCCTTCCGCATTTTCAAGGCGATGCTGGAGAAAAAATATGGCAAGGCAGGCGCGGCGGAGCGTATCTATGTGACTACTGACAAGGCGCGGGGTGCGCTCAAGAATCTGGCGACCGAGGAGGGCTATGAGACCTTTGTCGTGCCGGATGATGTGGGGGGACGCTACTCTGTGCTGACGGCTGTCGGGCTGCTGCCGATCGCGGCGAGCGGAGCGGATATCGACAAGCTGATGCAGGGCGCGGCGATGGAGAGAGAGCACGCGCTGAACGCGTCGTATGAGGAGAATGCCCCGATGCAATACGCGGCGATTCGGAATATCCTTTACAGAAAGGGAAAATCTGTCGAGGTAGTGGCCAATTATGAGCCGAGCCTGCACTATGTATCTGAATGGTGGAAGCAGCTTTACGGTGAGTCCGAGGGCAAGGATCAGAAGGGAATCTTCCCGGCCTCCGTAGATTTGACAACGGATCTGCACTCCATGGGACAGTTCATTCAGGACGGCACGCGGATTATGTTTGAGACCGTGCTCAACGTAGAGGAGTGTGACGGCGAGATTCTGATCGAGAAGGAGCCGGTCGATCTGGACGGCCTGAATTATTTGGCAGGCAAGAATGTCGATTTCGTAAATAAGAATGCGATGAACGGCACGATTCTGGCTCACACGGATGGCAGTGTCCCGAATCTGATGGTAAAGATTCCGAAGCAGGACGAGATCTCGCTCGGACAGCTGTTCTATTTCTTCGAGTTCGCCTGCGGCATCAGCGGCTATCTGCTGGGTGTGAATCCTTTCAACCAGCCGGGTGTCGAGAGTTACAAGAAAAACATGTTTGCGCTGCTTGGCAAGCCGGGATACGAGGCGGAGAGAGAAGCGCTGCTGAAGAGATTATAAGACAGCGCTTTGACATTTGAGCAAAGAGAAACCCCGCATGGATGATGATATATCGTGTGCGGGGCTTCTTTTACGGTGAAATGTTTGGCGGCGGGGATGTGCGAATAGCGGAGAAAGGATACAAGGTCGTATGGGAAGGCGTCTGAGAGAAGGCCTGTTCTGGCTCGATTATTATTTACAGGATATTTGGATGCGGACTGCTCTGAAAAAGCTGTTCAGGGAGGACGCGGATTTTACACGCGGAGAAGCTTTCCTGCAGAAGCGCATGCTGCATTACTGTAAAAAGGCGTATCCCGATTATTACCGATATTATTCGCTGGACGGTTCAGAAGGTCTGGAGAATTACCCTGTTATTGGCAAGAAGGACATGCAGGATCATCCGGGGATGTTTGCTACAAAGTACACCGAATGGATCAGTGTACACGCCGCGACCACCGGGGGCAGCACGGGAACTCCTTTTGGGTTTAGGATTTCTCCGAATCATGACCCTGTGCATCAGGAGCTTCTCTGGAACTATATGGGTTATAAAAAAGGAGACAAAATCGTCTGTATCAATGGGGTTGCGCTGCCGCAAGATAAGGTCGACAATCATATTTTTTATGATATTCTGTCTCCCACGCAGCTTCCTTATGGCGGTTATTCTCTGTCGTGTCTTTATCTGACGGAGGAGAGCGCAGGATATTATTTTGCCTTTCTGGAGAAAATCCGACCGGCATTTCTGCGCGGATATACTTCGGCAGTCTACCGGCTTGCGCAGTACGCGCAGCAGCATGATCTGACTCTGGGATTCCGTCTAAAGGGTGTTCAGCTGACATCGGAGACTACGTTTGCGTACCAGATCGATTACATTGAAAAGGTCTTTCAGACAAAGGTGTACCTGCAGTATGGGCACACGGAGGCAGCTGTATTTGCCTGTACGTATGACGAAAGCCATAGATATCGCTGTTCTCCTCTATATGGGCACGTAGAGGTACTGAATGAACAGGGGGAGCATGTAAAAGAGGGGGAGACGGGGGAAGTGGTTGTTACTTCCTATTCCAATTTTGCCATGCCGTTTCTCCGATACAGGACGGGAGACCTGGCGGAATATGGAGGAACGAAGGGCGGCGTTGTCACGCTGAACAAAGTATGGGGCCGGACGCAGGATATCATTTATACGAAATCCGGGGAAAAGGTTTTTTTGACGGCTCTGATTTTTGGGCTTCATTATAAGGCATTTTCTAATATCCGAAAATGGAAAATCATTCAGAAAACGTATGGCGAAGTGGAATTTCTGATCGTAAAGGGGCCGGAGTATTCCGCGAAGGATGAGGAAGAGCTGAGGGAGAGCTTCCACAGGCATGCAGACATTGGAGTCGGATTCCAGTACGTGAGTGATATCGCGCTGACGAGAGCCGGGAAATCCATGTTTCTGGAACAGTATCTGGAAGAACGCTGACGAAACTTGCGCTTTCAAACGACAGGGGATTATGATATGATGATTGCGGGCATTGAGAAAGAAATTGACGAGAAATATTTCTTTGAATTTGCGGCAACGGTATTGCGCGCCGGAAGCGAGATGGACTATATCCGGCAAAAGGGGACGCCGGATAGAAAACACGACCGGCGGCAGGCAATAGAAGCGGGCGAGGCGACATGGGAGACAGCAGAGGCGTTTTGCGAGGGGCTTGAGAAGTGCGGGATCGACTACAGAGTGGTTGAGCTGCATGACAGGCTGGCGACGCTGATTGTGAATCCGCAGGACTTTGCGTTTTTTCGCAGTTACGTTGAGAATAACAGAGGTCTGCGGAGGTTGCAGCATCCTCACGGAGAGTTTTTTCAATATCGATTTCTGCAACAGATGCGTCCATTTGAGCTTTTGAAATATCAGGATATCTATTTTGAAATTTATTTTCAGCTGCCCTGTCGGAGTGTGGCTCCGCGGACGTGGATTCCGTTTGACGAGATTGTTCAGCAGAGAATATGGAAAGCGGAAGCCCGAGGGACGCATATGGAAGAGCTGGATTCAATCGCACGGTATATTTATCGGCTCTGCTGGTGTATTTTTGTAAATCGGGCTTTTGCGGATGCGGATGAAGATTTTTTTGACCGGAACGTGAATTTGCTTGCGGAAAAGGAAATGGCGGATTGTCTGGCTTCTGTATTTTTTAAATATACGGCGCGTTTGACAGAGCTGCTGAAAAGAGGAGAATATCCTTCCCTTATCAGTGATTATTATGCGTTTGACCAGTATTGATCCGCAGAGGGCTTTATGTATGGGTAATCCCGCAGTGTTTGAGTTAGAGAGCAGGAAAATCGGAGGGTACAGCGTCCGGATTGAAGAGCGTCTGGGCGAGGAGATTCGTATTTGTATTGATCGGTCCGAGGCCGGATTCAGCGTTTCAGAATTCCGAAAACTGTGCGCAGAACTCTGCGAGATGGTGAATAAAAGGGTGGATATTCCGGGATTTGACTGCCACAGGATTGAGCCGGTTTTTTTGCAGGTGATGTTGTGCGGCAGATTGGAAAATCTTCGGAGAATATCGATCGACCGTGTGTGCGTGAAGGACTTACTTGTGCTGGAAGAGGAAGTGTGTCCGCTTCCAAAATCGTTCTGTGCCAGAGCATTGGCCGGAGAGCCTTCGGAGCATTCCAGACTGGATAATGTCCATCACAAAGGTATGAGTGATCAGGAACGCCTGGAAGGTTTGCTGAAAAGTGTGAGGGAAAACGGTTATCCATACAACGGGGAGTATATTATTCTGTATGGAGATGACAATATTATCATGGATGGGCAGCACCGCGCGGCCTGCCTGTGGAAACTTGACCCGGAGGCGGTGGTACCGGTTCAGAGATTTTATTTTGAGGATTACGTTACACCGACTGCGGTGCCGAAATGGAAACGGTCTGCCGCATATCAGCTGCTGAGAAAATGCAGGCTTTCCCTTCGATCAGGTATTCGGCTGCTGGCAAGCCCGGAGCGGCGGAAGCGTCGGTTTGAGGAGCGCAGAGGAGAGAACGCCCGAGAGGCGGCGCGACGAAGAGAGGAGGCCTATCTTAAGGAACACGGGGCTGAGCATAACGAAATTTTGCATCTGCTCCGGCAAAAATAGGCGCATACGAAAAAATGATAAAAAAAGCAATAGAAAAATATAAGATGCTTTCGCAGGAAGTAAGGGCATCCTTCTGGTTTCTGGTATGTGGGTTTCTTCAGAGAGGAATCTCCGTGATTACGACGCCCATTTTTTCGCGTGTTCTCACTACGGCGGAATATGGGGATTTCAGTGTGTTCAACACTTGGACTAACATCGTCACTATTTTTGCTACGCTGAATCTGGCGTCGGGCGTATATACGCGCGGCTTGATAAAATACGGGGATGACCGGGATCAGTATACCGGGTCGTTGGAAAGCCTTCTGATCGTGTGCGTGGGGGTTGCCTTTGCCGTATATCTTCTGTTTCAAGAGCAATGGAATCAGTTTTTCGGTCTCAGTTCTTCCTTTATGTACGCGATGTTCATTGAAATTCTCGTGGCGGCGGCTTTCCATTTCTGGTCGGCACAGCAGCGCGTGGATGTGAAATATGTCAGGCTTGTGTTTTTTACGCTGCTGAATGCGCTTCTGAGGCCGACGGTTGGCGTCATTGCGGTGCTCTCTTTTCCGGAACACAGGCTGGAGGCACGGATCTATTCGATGGTTCTCGTGGACACTCTGACTTTTGGCATTTTTTTTCTGGGATTCTTCAAGAATGGGCTCAAAACACTCACGACGAAATACTGGAAATATGCGCTTGCCTTCAACCTGCCGCTTGTGCCGCATTATCTGTCACAGGTGGTTCTGAACCAGTCAGATCGGGTAATGATTAAGTCGCTGGTGGGTTCTTCAGAGGCCGGAATTTACAGTCTGGCCTACAGTCTGGCATCGCTGATGCTTATTCTGAACACGGCGGTCGTCAACACGCTGACACCATGGATGTATAAGAAGATTTTGAAAAAGGACTACTCTTCGATCGGCACAAAGACGCTTCCTATTTTGCTGCTGATTGCTTTCACAAATTTTACACTGGTAGCTTTTTCACCGGAAGCTTTTCGAATTCTGGCACCGGCGAGTTACCACAGTGCGATATGGGTTATTCCTTCAGTGGCGGCGAGCACCTATTTTATTTTTATGTACAGTCTGTTTTCAAATTTTGAATACTATTATGACAAGACAAAATTTATGATGGGAATATCCGTCGCAGGCGCCTGCCTGAATGTGCTGCTGAATTACATTTTTATACCGATATATGGGTTTTATGCCGCAGGCTATACGACGTTGTTCTGCTATATCCTGTATTGCATTGGCCATTATCTCATTATGCGCTGGGTCAGCAGGAAGTACATGGGCGGCGAGAAGGTCTATAATATGAAATTGATTGTGATGATTTCCGCCCTGTTTCTTTTGCTGTGCGGCCTGATGATGATGGTGTACAATCATATGCTGATTCGGATACTGCTGTACGCTGCGATTTGCGCCGCTTTCGTGGTGAAAAGAAAAGACTTTGTCCGTATCTTTGCGGAGATGAGGGACGCGAAGCATGAAGAAGTATGATGTACTGTTTGAGGATGAGGATCTGTATGTGATCCGCAAATCCGCGGGGCTGGCCTGCCAGAGCGCCCGATTGATGGCGCCGGATCTGATGAGTCTTTTGAAAAATGAGTGTCTGGAACGGGGTGAGCGTGAGCCTTATCTGGCGCTGGTCAACCGTCTCGACCAGCCGGTGGAGGGTCTTTTGCTGGTCGCAAAGAACGCGCGGGCCGCGGCCTCTTTGAGCGCGCAGGTGCAGGAACGCACGGTCGCCCTGAAGAGCCGCATGCGGATGGATGAGGCGTCCTTAAGTACCGGAGCGCTGGAATATGTTCGGATGGGAAAGGAATATCAGGCGCTGGTCCGCGGCGTATTTTCGGAAGAAGAAGCGACGCTTGTGGATTTTCTGCTGCGGGATGGAAGGACGAATACCTCGCGCGTGGTTCCGGCAGAAACGAAGGGCGCGAAGCGCAGCGAGCTCGCGTACCGGGTGCTGGAGTCACGAGAAGACATGAGCCTTCTTGCGATTCAGCTTAAGACAGGGCGGCATCATCAGATCCGGGTGCAGCTGGCGCACGCAGGACATCCGATTGTCGGGGATCTGAAATATGGATGTAGTGTCGGTGGGAGCCAGAGTATCAGGGAGGGCGATGCAGGCGTCGGCTCTGGCCAGACTGCGCACCGCGCTGCGTCGTCGCAGCTCTGCCTCTGCGCGTGCCGTCTGTGTTTCACACATCCCCGGACGGGGGAGTGGATGGAGTTTCGGACGGAGCCGACGTTTTTGTTTACGTAAGTTCCTGCCCGCGGCGCTGTCTCGTAAAGGGCAGAATCCTCGAATGCAGGGGAGGGGCTGTGGACGGGAACGAGCCACGGGGACGTCGGGAGAAAGGCTTGACAAACCCTTCATTCCTTTTTACAATGAAATCCAGTGAGTTTAAAGGAGATTTTACGGATATGGCCAAGGAAAAAAAGCTGGTGGAGGGCATCACCTCCATGGATGTGGACTTCGCCCAGTGGTATACGGACGTCGTGAAGAAAGCGGAGCTCTGTGATTATACGAGCGTCAAGGGCTGCATGGTGATCAAGCCCGCGGGCTACGCGATCTGGGAGAATATTCAGAAGGAGCTGGACCGCAGGTTCAAGGAGACGGGCGTCGAGAACGTGTATCTGCCGATGTTCATCCCGGAGAGCCTGTTGCAGAAGGAAAAGGATCATGTCGAGGGCTTCGCGCCGGAGGTGGCCTGGGTGACCCACGGCGGCCTCGAACCGCTGCAGGAGCGGATGTGCGTGCGTCCGACCTCCGAGACGCTGTTCTGTGATTTCTATCAGAATGAAATTCACTCTTATCGTGACCTTCCGAAGGTGTACAACCAGTGGTGCTCGGTCGTGCGCTGGGAGAAGACAACGAGACCCTTCCTGCGTTCACGGGAATTCCTGTGGCAGGAGGGACATACGGCGCATGCGACCGCTGAGGAGGCGGAAGCGCGAACGATTCAGATGTTGAATGTGTATGCGGATTTCTGCGAGGAGGTGCTCGCGATCCCGGTTATCAGAGGACAGAAGACCGACAAGGAGAAGTTCGCCGGCGCGGAGGCGACCTACACAATTGAGTCGCTGATGCACGACGGCAAGGCGCTGCAGTCCGGCACGAGCCATAATTTCGGCGATGGCTTCGCGAAGGCCTTCGGCATCCAGTATACGGATAAGGACAATCAGTTAAAATATGTACATCAGACTTCCTGGGGCATGACGACCCGCATGATCGGGGCGATTATCATGGTGCATGGGGACGACTCGGGACTCGTGCTGCCGCCGCGGATTGCGCCGGTGCAGACGATGATCGTGCCGATTGCCCAGCATAAGGAGGGTGCTCTCGACGCGGCAAATGCGCTGCAGGAGCGGCTCACAGGGTGTTTTGCGGTGAAGATCGACGCGACGGACAAGTCTCCGGGCTGGAAGTTCGCGGAGCAGGAGATCCGCGGCATCCCGACCCGCATTGAGATCGGGCCGAAGGACATCGCGGCGAATCAGGCGGTGATCGTGCGCCGCGACACGCGTGAGAAGATCGTTGTCTCACTCGACGAGATCGAGGAAAAACTTGCTGAGGTGCTGGAGACGATGCAGAGCGATATGCTCGAGCGGGCGAGAGCGCACCGCGATGCTCACACCTATGATGCAACGACCTACGAGGAATTCGTAGATACCATCAACAATAAGCCGGGCTTCGTGCGCGCGATGTGGTGCGGCGAACAGGCCTGTGAGGACAAGATCAAAGAGGACACCACGGCGACGAGCCGCTGCATGCCGTTCGAGCAGCATCAGCTCTCCGACCGCTGCGTCTGCTGCGGAAAGCCCGCGAAGAAGATGGTCTACTGGGGGAAAGCATACTGACGCGTAAGCTATGAGCCGTGCGAAAACAGACAGGGAGCGCTTGGCTGTTTACAGCCGAAGCGGTAGCTGTCTGTTTTCATAGGGCGACAGCCCGCGCACGAGAAAGCCGAAGGCTTTCGAGTCGAGGCACGGCGGAGTGGCCGGGAGAAAGAATGAAGATTGCAACACCGGAAAAAGTGAACAGGATCATTGGCACACTCGCCGCCGCGGGGCACGAAGCCTACGCCGTCGGCGGGTGTGTTCGTGATGCGGTTCTCGGAAGAGAGCCCGCGGACTGGGACATCACGACCTCGGCGCTGCCCGCCGAGGTGAAAGCCTTATTTCCGCGGACGGTCGATACCGGCATTCAGCACGGTACCGTGACGGTGCTGCTCGGCCATGAGGGTTTTGAAGTGACAACCTACCGCGTGGACGGGCTGTATGAAGACGGCCGTCATCCGAGCGAGGTCACATTCACGGGAAATCTGCTCGAGGATCTGAAGCGGCGCGACTTTACAATCAACGCGATGGCCTGGAATGAGGAGAGTGGTCTGATCGATGCCTTTGACGGGATGCAGGATCTGGAGAAGGGGATCATCCGCTGCGTGGGCGACGCGAGAGAACGCTTTTCCGAGGACGCTCTGCGGATGCTGCGTGCGGTGCGCTTCTCCGCGCAGCTTGGCTTCGAACTGGAGGAGCGGACGCGGGAGGCGATCGTGGAGCTGCGGGAAAATCTCACGAAGGTCAGCGCTGAGCGCATTCAGGTAGAACTTGTGAAGCTGATCACATCGCCACACCCAGAGCGCCTGCTCACCGCCTGGGAGACAGGTCTTACGGCGGTCATGTTGCCGGAATTCGACGCTTGCATGGCCTGCGAGCAGCACACGCCGCATCACATCTACTCGGTCGGAATGCACACGATCTATTCGATGCAGGAGGTGGAGCCGGATAAGATTCTTCGCCTCACGATGCTGCTGCATGACATGGGAAAGCCGCTGTGCAAGACCACCGATGAGCTGGGCGTCGATCACTTCAAAGGGCATCCGGTTCCCAGCGAGGAGATCGCCGGGAAGATTCTGCGGCGGCTGCGTTTTGACAATGATACCACCCGAATTGTGAAGAAGCTCGTAATTCATCATGATTACCGTCCGGCTCTGACGCCGACGGGTGTGCGCCGTGCGGCAAATCGTATTGGAGAGGACTTGTTTCCGCTGTATCTGAAAGTGCAGCGCGCCGACACGCTCGCACAGAGCCCTGCGACGCAGCCGGGGAAGCTGGCGCGCATCGCGGAAGTGGAACGGCTCTATGAGAAAATCTTGGAAGAGAAGAATTGCTTCACCCTGAAGCAGCTGGCAGTCACAGGCCGTGACTTGATGGGCGAGGGAATTCCCGCCGGGCCGATGCTTGGAGAGATTCTGCAGCGGCTGCTGGATCGGGTGATTGAAGAGCCCGCGAGGAACGAGCGGGAGTGGCTGCTCAGCGAAGCGAAGAAAATATACGAAAATCAAACAGAAAGCGACAGCGCCGGGGTGCGTGCATAAAATTCCTCCATTTACAGATAATAGACCAGGAGACGGATATTACTGTGAACGGAGGATTTTTTGCATGAAAGCAACGGGAATCGTGCGTCGGATTGACGACCTTGGCCGCGTCGTCGTGCCGAAAGAGATCCGGCGTACCTTGAGAATAAGGGAGGGTGACCCTCTGGAAATTTTTACCGACCGCGAGGGTGAGATCATCCTGAAAAAATATTCCCCGATCGGGGAGCTGGGCGTCTTCGCGCAACAGTACGCGGAGTGCCTGGCGCAGATGACGGGGCACATGGTCTGCGTGACCGACCGCGACGGCGTCGTCGCAGCGGCGGGCGGCGCGAAGAAGGAATATCAGGGGAAGCGGATCAGCTCTGAGCTGGAGAAGCTGATCCAGGAGCGGGAGAGCCGGCAGGCCGCCGCCGGGGATAAAAAATTCATTCCCTTTGTGAAGGAAGCGGCAGAGGGCGTCTATGCCGAGACGATCTGCCCGATTATCAGCGAGGGGGACGCGATCGGCGCGGTGGTCCTCGCGGGGCGGGACGAGCGAAGCAAGATGAGCGAGACGGAGCAGAAGCTCGCGGCCACGGCGGCGGTGTTTCTGGGGAAGCAGATGGAGCAGTAGGAGCAGGACAGGTGAGGAGCCTGTCCTGTTTTTTACGCTATCAAATCCCATCAATTGATTGAACGGGCAGGGAAGTTAGTTTATAATGATTATGATGATTCAGGAGTGGAAACAGGTCTTAAGAAATGGAGATGGATGATTATGAAAACATTGACGGCGTATTTTTCCCTTTCCGGGGTCACGAAAAAGGCTGCGGAGCGTGTCCGGTCTCTTGCAGGTGGAGACCTGTTTGAAATTAAAGGCGAGAAGAATTATGGGGGTTATTTCAAGGCAATAGCCATCGGAGGCAAAGAGCTGGCGACAAAGGAAATGCCTGCAGTTACAACGCACGTCGAGGATTTTGAATCCTACGATCGTATACTTCTGGGATTTCCGGTGTGGTATGGTTCCTGCCCGCGTCTGATCCGGACTTTTGCGGCAGAGTATGATTTCACCGGAAAAGATGTTTACGTTTTCTGTACCAGCGGGTCATCCGGGCCGGAGAAGTCTCTGGAGGCCGTGAAGGAAATTTGCAAAGGAGCAAGGGTGCATTCTGCGATCCGCATCAGCGGACAGTGCGATGATGAGATTCTGACATGGCTGGAGAAATAGTTGAGAAGCTGGAACTGGATGAGCTGAAACGGATCTACAGGGATCATGTACGGGAGGACTTTCCCCGCAGTGAGCGCCGTCCATTCTCTTCTATGAAGCGTATGACGAAGGAGGGAAAATATGCCTGTTATGGCTACTATAACAATGGCAGCCTGTGGGCGTATGCCTGTTACATTCTTACAGAGAATGGGATGTATGCGCTTCTGGATTATTTTGCAGTTGTTCCCGGACTGCGCGGTCATGGAGTAGGCAGTGAGTTCCTGCAGCACCTGAAAAACGTGGTGCCGGTGAAATGCGGCGTTTTCCTCGAGGCGGAGAGTCCTGATTCGACAAAGACGAATGAGGAAGCACGACTTCGGCAGAGACGGATCAATTTTTATCTTGCGAACGGCGCCTTGCTGACAAACTCAAAATGCCTGGTGTTCGGTGTGGATTACAATATCCTGTATATCAGCCAAACGGATCTTGATTGTTCGATGGAACAGCTGCATTGCGCTGTGGAGGAGATGTATCGGGAAATCTACCGTCCGATCTATGGCCGGTTGTGTAAGCCTTACGCAGTTGAACACGAAAAACAGTAGCCTGCAAATAAAAAGTCAAGAGGAAAATGAAAATTTTTCAAAAAATTTTTGCG
>JAJQBC010000075.1 GCA_021203465.1 Lachnospiraceae bacterium
CCCTTATTTATAATCTCTTAGCAATGGTAAATTCCACCTGATGTATATACTGCGCCGGATTGTGGCAAACGGCAGCTCTGTCTCCTGACAGCGAGACGTCTCAGCATTTCTGTGCAGGACATTTTTATTCTGGATCCGTCCGATTCCGGTAAAAATCCCAGTGAGGAAGACGTTCTCCTAACGACTAGAAGTTATGACAGAATCCGGAAAGACTCCTGATGGAGTCGGGACGGGACGGCAAACCCGTTCCGACTCCATCAGGAGAATTTTTCCCAGACGCTCGGCATCACAATCACGCATAAATATGAGCGAGGCAATAGGGATACATGTCAAAAATGTTCCGCCTGCTGCAGCTGTATCCCGCGAGTCCTCTGGAAGACCAGCTTCAGCTCTGGGTTATCTGTATCTTCAACTATCTCATCGGCAATACGAATAACCACATCAAGAATCTATCCCTGCTGTAAGGCTCGGATCTGAAAAGTATCCGCCTTACCCCCGTATACGACCTTGCCAGCACTGCAATCTATGACAACGGAAACGAGGATATGGCATTCAGCGTTGATGAAGAACGCAGTATTCACGCCATCTCCAGAAAGTCGTTCGAAAAAGCCGCCAAAGAAGCTGGGCTTGGCACCAAAATGGCCATGAACTGCTTTCACGCCATGGTTTCCGGCTTTAAAAGAGCGCGTATTTCTGCAGGTAAAGAGCTTAAATACCATTGGCAATCTTTTTTACACCCATATTTAAGAGATGAAAATGGGGACTTCACTGAGTCCCCTTAAGATAAGCAATTTGAGTTCCTATTTCTTTTTATGCAGATACTCATACATCATCATTGGCGAATATACTAAAGGATATTTCAATTCTGCTTCCAGAAAATCTTTATCTCCCGTCAGGATCAAATCCATTCCATGATACAATGCATCACTCAAAACTGGAATATCCTTTTCGTCCCGCAATTCGCCTAATCTTTTATCTGTGCTGCAACAAAAGTGAAATGACATCCTATGAAATAATGTGTACGCCCGCTCTGCTTTTTGGGGCCATTTGAGCGTCAGTTTTTCTTTAAATTCCTGATCTACATACTCGGAAATATAGAGTTCATGATCCGATGCAAACAGCTCTTCCAATAAGGTTCCAGTTTTCCCACCAAATATAAATGCAGAAATCAAAACATTGGTATCCAGCATTATTTTCATAGCATCTGGCGATCCCTTCTAAATGCCGCCATATCCTCCAACATTTCTTCTTCAGAATTCCAACCTTTATCATCCCCAAACAGGCGCTGCATTTCTCTTAATGCATCCTTGCTTTCCTGGGCTTTCTCCTGTTTTCTATTCGTAGAGAGAAATTGAATATAACGGACAGCCGCTTTATAATCCTCTTCTTCCAGAGTATCCAGCATTTCATTCACAGTCATTGCCATCGGAGCCATAACAATCCTTCCTTTCACATGGTGGCACAAACTTATGTGTTTGATTACAGTATAGCACAGGACATGCAAATTTACTACAAAAACATCCCGTCAGTCTTCTTATATCTTTCTACGATTTAAATACTCGTTATATACCGCATTACTGTGCTCCAGCTGTTTTTTCTGCATGATCCGCTTTCTGTCGTCAAGGATCGCAAGCATCTCATCCACGATCTCCCCTTCTGGCAGACTGCTGTAATGGGAAAGATAATAAATCATTCTCTGCGCGGTGAAATCCGTATTAAGATTCTGCGTGACCAGGTCGCAGAATCGCTCCTGATAGCCCCTGTCCAGCATCATCTGATACAATTCCTGACTTACCTCTGATTTTGCTTTCATGTTTCGCAGCTACTCCCATATTTTTACCGGGTACAGATTTTATCCTCTATGCCCGGTAATTTCTCTTCTATACGCAGACAAAATCTGCGTGATTTCCCGGTTCCTGTCCAGGTTCCGGTAATGTTCCGTCTCCTTCTCCATTCGTATCCGAAATGCGATTTCCGCTTTTACCTGGCGCAGATGGTTTCCCTTGTTTCGCTGTATTCTGACGACTGTCATTTTCGTCTGTATCAGGTGCACGCGCATAAGAGGAAACAAGCAGTAATACAGCTCATCCTCCGCGAAAGAAATATGTCCAAGACCGTTCCCCTGCGAATCCGCGACCATGAGCTTCCAGTCATGAAGCGCCGCTGAATATACGGCATCACCTTTTTGAAGAGAGAGTATTCGTTTCATCCTCTCTCTGTCCTGCTTTTCCCCGATATAAGCACGGAAACAGTAAATCTTCCGTCCCGCCTCATCGGTCGTTTCCGCCTCTGCAATTTTCTCAAGGCAGTATAGCGGGTCCACGAACTGCAGCGCGAGGCAATGGAACAATTTCTTTTGGAACGGAATACGCAAAGCATCTGTTCCGCCGTAAATCCCGCATTCGCCTTCCACTTCATCCAGCAGATCCTTCCCTGCATGAAGGAGGCTTCGTAAAAACAGCGGGAATTCTTCCTCATCCGGATTCCACATATATTTCCCACGGGCCAGTGCCTGATACATTCCGTCAGTATCAATATCCATATAGTACGGGGCATAGATATTTCTGGGGACAAACGCGGCATCGTTGACCGGAGCTTTCCACAGAAGCACCTTTTCTTCCCTCCCTCGGAAGAAGTCTTTGCTTTTGAGCAGCGTATAAGCGGCATTGATCCTTTGCGCCTGCTCCTGGAAATCGGAAGATACCTCCCCTGCAGCATCCGGGTGATACCTGCCGATCAATCTGCGAAACTTGATTTTTGCAGTCCTCGCATTGTCATTTTCGGTAATCCCAAGAATTCGTTTCGCCTGTTCCTCATCCATTTCATTCCTTCTTTATTTCTCCGCAAAATGCCTGGCAAAACAGTCATAATTATAGGAGTCTCGGTTCTTTTTTCGCAGAACCGCGAACTCAATCTGCCGGAATCGGAAACTGTCCGCATCGTTCCAGCGCTTTACTTCCTGTGCGAACAGCGCCGCCATCGTTTCCGGATCGTTTCCAAATGCGCCACAGCCCCATGCGCCGAGTACCAGATCCCGATAACCGCAATGAGCCGCCACCTGAAAGATCGCATGAATTCGCTGCGTCAAAAGATCGTGCAGCCTGTCCTTCTCGATCCCGCCGCGGGATACCATCGGAGCCGCGGCAGTCAGAACCGAGACAACGTGTGTCTCCGGCAAAGGCATTCCCACGCTGTCCTTCAGAATTTCCACATAGGGAGAGAGCAACATAAAATCGGACGCGCAATAGCCCTTCAGGGACGAATTATACCGGTACATTTCTCCGGCTGCCCTGCTCGTCAGGGAAAGATACAGCGTACTTCTCCTGCACAGATCCTCCTCCTGCGCGCTGGCGCCTCTCGTCACGCCGCCGCCCGGATGAACAGGGTTGGCGAAGTTCAGCACCAGAACGCCAGGCTTCTCATTCGAACCTGCAGAAACGCTTTTCAACATTTCGATTGCAGCCTCATAGGAATCACGCCCGCTGACCCAGGTCTGAATATTCTCATGAACGTCGAGCGACCTCCCGGCACGGTCTTCTTCATTCGCAAGCTGCCGAATTCGCTCCGGAGAGAATGCCTGCACCTCCGTCATCTGCTCCGCAGAAATCTGCAGTGGTATCTCTATGCCATCGTAGAGATAATGGCCTTGCCTGGCAATGGTTAAAGTGTCTTCAAAAATAGCGATATTACTTGTTCTCATCTTACCTCTCTTAAAATTTTCTGCCGCGCCTCGTCAGTCGTCAAATTTCCTGACCTGATTTCCTTCAACATATCCAAATCGTCTTGCGTCAGAGGCATTCCCTCCATTTTCAATGTAGCGTCAATCTCTCGGATTGCTTCAGTCGACGTATATATATCCCTGCTGACTTTCACGCTAAATGAAATCCCCCCCCCTACTACAATGTATTTATGGGTTAGATACCTTACAGCCAGTAAGGTTCTTC
>JAJQBC010000155.1 GCA_021203465.1 Lachnospiraceae bacterium
ATATCCGCAGGGCTGCCGTTCTAAATTTCTAAAAAATCGGCAGATTGGTACTTTGATATGCTCCCTTTATGAGAGACAGTGAAAAAATAGAAACACTGTTAATCATGAAGGGAGTATTACTATGCCACAAAAGCAAAAGCTAAGCGCTAAAGAAAAGGCCAAAATCGTACAAGACTACCTCCAGGGAACGATTAGCCAGAGTGAAGCAGCTCGGAGAGGCGGCGTTGTACGAGAAACATTGATTCAGTGGGCGAACAATTATCAGGCAGATGGAATAGAAGCTTTTCTGCCCCATAAAAATCGAACGTACAGCCCGGAATTAAAGAGACATGCCGTAGAAGATTATCTGTCTGGTGGGGGAAGCCAAATTGATATTTGTAAAAAGTATCATGTTCGAAAATCGAGTCAACTCCAAAGATGGATTCAGGTATATAATAAACATGGAGATTTCAACTCCGTAAAACATTCGGGAGGCGGAAGCTACATGAAGCAGGGACGGAACACCACTCAGGAAGAACGGATAAAGATCGTGAAGGATTGCCTTGCGTCGGGCAGGAACTACGGCGAGATGGCACTTAAATACAATGTCAGCTATCAACAGGTGCGGACATGGACGCTTCGGTTTGAACAGCTTGGTGAGGCCGGTCTGGAAGATCGGCGCGGAAGACGGAAGAAAGATCAGGAACCGCGCACAGAACTGGAGAAAGCACAGATTGAAATAGAGCAGCTTAAGCATAAGCTCTACATGGCAGAAATGGAGCGTGATCTGTTAAAAAAATGGGACGAGATAGAGAGGAGGGATGCCTTTCGCAAGTGAGACAAGCTCATCTCTACACCGCCATTCGTGAAGAACATGAGGAGAACGCCTATCCAATTGAACCTATGTGTGACATCCTTCATGTGTCACATTCCGCCTATTATAAGTGGGCATCTGGCAAACTGAGTCGGCGCGAAACAGAGAATGCAGAGTTGGCTGCGAAAATAGAGCAGATTCACAGGGAAACTCCGGACAAGGGATACCGCCGCATCAATGACGACCTGAAGCATGACTACAACATCCATGTCAATGACAAGCGAGTGTTGCGCATCTGTCGCATTAAGAGCATTAAATCCACCATAAAATACGCAAGGCACGGTTGCACACGCAATGCAAAAACTCCTCAGTATCTTGCCGAAAATCTGCTGGATCGACAGTTCTATGCTGCTAAACCGAATGAGAAATGGCTGACCGATGTGACAGAGTTCAAATGGTATGAAGGTATGGAAGTTCACAAAGTCTATCTCAGCGCCATTCTCGATCTCTATGATTGACGCATTGTTTCCTATGTTATTGGCGACCGAAATGATAATCCGCTGGTGTTTAAGACTTTTGATAAGGCAGTAAAAGAAAATCCTGGCGCACATCCACTGTTCCACAGCGACAGAGGATTCCAATACACCAACCGCACGTTCCACACAAAGCTGGAAAACGCCGGAATGACACAGAGTATGTCCCGGCGTGGCACACTGCATTGACAATGGGCCGATGGAAGGCTTCTGGGGTATTCTGAAGCGTGAACGTTACTATGGAAAGCGTTTTACCGGTAAGGATGAGCTTGTTCAGATGATCATCCACTACATTCACTACTACAACACACACAGAGTTCAACGTAATCTCGGTGTCTTAACTCCGATGGAGAAGCATGAACAGTATCTCGCTGCATAATAAAACCGCGAAATCGGTACATACGCCATAGCGGATGTACCAAATCCACGGTTTCCACAGCGCTACTGTGCTGTGCATCTCATAGAAAATTTTATGTTATTTCATTGTCCTCTTGACGGGGAGCGGTTCACTTTGGGAAGACATACTCATTTTTTTAATTACAGTTTGCGGAAACTCAAGTTCTGACAATTCAGAGCAGCAGCAAAAGAAAGTCAGAGCCGTTGCAGATTTATCTGCAAAAGGCCATGACTTTCTTTTGAGATGGGCGGAATGCCCATCAAGCCTCAGACATATGACGCCACAGGCGGCATATAGCCTGCGAAGCAGGCGGTCTGAGGCCTGCTGTTCTGAATTGTCATGGTCTCAGCCCCCAGCCACCCGATAATCCATCACCCTGACCTGCAGCGTCCTCCGCCCGCGGTACTCGTTGATCTCCGGATAATACAGAATATGAAGCTTCGGCGCTCGTTGCAAATCCCACAGCACTTCCTGCATTTCATCATGAAAATAAATTCCGTCCAGATCGCACCCGCTCTCGTCCCGGAGCTTCAGGCGCAGCACATTCTGATTTCTCCCGAGCACGCGCGATTCCAAAATCTGCACGTTTCGCGCCGCAAACACCGGCTTTTCATTACCCTTGCCGAAGGGTTCCAGAAGCCTGAGTTCTTCCACCAGCCGCTCGCTCACATACTGGAACGGCAGCGCAATGTCAATATGTACGACCTCCGTCAGGTCATCCTCGCTCAGGCTGCACAGCTCATTAAGGCAGGTGCGAAACCGCTCCACATTTTCCTCCGGCATGGAGACACCCGCGGCCATCGGATGTCCGCCGTAGCGGGTATAAAGCTCCTTACAGCGGCTCATCTCCTCAAACATCGAGTAGGAAGGAATCGAGCGGCCCGAACCCTTGACTCCTTCCCCCGTGCGCGTCAGCACGAAAACCGGACGATAACAGCGCTCGCGAATGCGGCCGGCAACGATACCCGCCAGACTTTCGTGGCAGTCAGGCAGATAGACGACCATAACGCGGTCATACTCCCAGCCATTTTCCTCGATCTGTACGAATGCCTCTTTCACACTCCGCTCCGTCATAAACTTTCGCTCGTCATTCAAAGCCTTAAGCTCCGCCGCTTTCACAAGAGCCTCTTCCGGATCTTCCGTATCCAGAAGCTCAAGCGCCCGCTTTGCCGTGCTCAGGCGCCCACTTGCGTTAATGCAGGGGCCGAGCACGAAACCGATGTGGAAAGCCACCAGACTTTCCCTGTTCAGTTCATTTACCTGAATCAGCGCAGACATGCCCGGGTGCTGCGTCGTCCGCAGGAGTTTCAGCCCTTCCCTCACCAGAATACGATTCTCACCGATGAGATCCATGACGTCGCCCACCGTGGCAAAACCGGCCAGCATCAACAAATCTCCGTACAACGCTTCCGTCGAAATCCGCATGGCTTCCCAGAGCGCGCTGACCAGCTTCCAGGCCACCGCCGCCCCGCACAGATTTTTAAAAGGATAAGGGCAGTCCGGCTGATGCGGATTCACCGTCATGTCCGCGGGCGGAGTCTGCTCGTGCAGCTCATGATGATCGGTGATAATAACCGTCATACCGAGTTCCTTCGCATAGGCAATCTCCTCCACCGCCGCGATACCATTGTCACAAGTCACGATCGTGTCCACACCCGCGCTGTGTGCCCGCTCCACGAGCTCCCGATTCAGGCCATAACCATCCTTAATACGATCCGGAATATCTGTATCCACCCGCGCACCGGCAGCGCGAAGTCCGCGCAGCAAAATATAGGTGGCACACACTCCGTCAATATCGTAATCCCCGATAATCCGTATCCGCGCGCCGTCGGAGATCTTCGTCTCCAGTAGACGTACCGCCTCCGGAATTCCCTTCATAAGAAAGGCCGGGTGCAGATCCTGAAGACTGCCGTAAAGGTAAGTCTGAATCTCCTCATCCCCCATGATATCTTTATTGCGAAGCAGGCGCGCCGTAAATGGACTGATGCCGAAACGCTGCCCGATCGCCTGAAAATCTGCACCTTTGCGTATCTCCATCCATTTTTTCATGTGTATTTCCTTTCGCATTAAAAAACAAGAAAAACTCTTGTCAGAGAGCTTTTCTTGTTATTCTAACAACTTTTTATCTGGCATGCAATTATTTTATATCGTGCGGCGCATTCTCTGGCAAAAGTCCTGTAAAAGCTAGTAA
>JAJQBC010000086.1 GCA_021203465.1 Lachnospiraceae bacterium
CAATCGCTATGGATTTTTTAGGTGTTCAACTTCATTTTACAATCGACCATTGAAAGATGAAGATATGCTTTCGCTTATTTCATCTTATCTCATTGGCTGGGAAAACGCAGTAGGGGCGAGAATAGCAGATCGGGATAAAAATCTGGGGCCGTTTTCAAAGATTTCGGGGTTCCGGTTTATGATTTCAATGTTGCCGGCTTTCTGGGAGCAGGCTATAAAAGAAGAAAGACATCTCCACCCTGATTATATTTCCGGAAAAATAAAATCTTTATTTGCCGAAGCGGGAATGGAGGCCAGAGACCTTTTCGATAAAAACAGCGAGTATATCAGGAGCAGCGCGAATAATCCCTTCGTATCAGAAACATCTATCGCCCTGCTCGCAAAGGAATGGTCGGGGCGCCTTAAGTCCCTGACATCCGGTAATTTCAATCCTCTGGCGATGTGATTTGTGGCTTCGTCCTGCTTCATGCCTGCCGGTGGAAAAGATGCAGAATAAAGAAATGGATTGACAGATATAATTGAAAAAGCAGGCATGTAAGGAAAAATAAGACGATAACAGGGTAGAAAGAGTGTCATAGTATGGTAGTAGAGGTAATCAGAGGAATCCTGATCCCCTTTCTTGGAACATCCCTAGGGGCGGGCTGTGTATTTTTTATGAAAAAATCAATTCACCCGCTGGTGCAGAGAGCGCTGATCGGCTTCGCTTCCGGGGTTATGGTGGCGGCATCCATCTGGAGCCTGCTGATCCCGGCGATCGAGCAGGGGGAAGGCGCGGCAGCGGTGCTTCCGGCTGTGTTTGGCTTCTGGGTCGGCATCCTGTTTTTACTGTTGCTGGATCATGTGATCCCGCATCTGCACATGAACAGCGATGAGGCGGAAGGACCGGACGGCGTAAAGGCGCGCCTGAAAAAGACGACAATGCTTGCACTGGCCGTGACGCTGCACAATCTCCCGGAGGGCATGGCGGTAGGTGTGGTTTATGCCGGTTATATGAGCGGAAATTCGAATATCACCGCGCTCGGCGCACTCGCCCTGTCTGTCGGCATTGCGATTCAGAATTTCCCGGAAGGCGCGATCATCTCCATGCCCCTGCGCGCGGAAGGCGTCGGAAAAGGGCGGGCTTTCCTGTACGGCGTGCTCTCGGGCGTTGTGGAGCCGTTGGGCGCGCTGCTCACGATCTTTGCCGCCGGGCTGCTACTTCCGGCGTTGCCGTTTCTTCTGAGCTTCGCGGCAGGTGCGATGATGTATGTAGTCATTGAGGAGCTGATTCCGGAGATGTCGGAGGAACCGCATTCCAATATCGGGACGGTGCTGTTCGCGCTCGGATTTACGGTGATGATGACGCTGGACGTGGTGTTAGGATAATTATTCAGAACAGCAGGCCAAAGACCGCTTTCTGCGAAGGCTATATGTCGCTACTGCCTTTAGCAGATAAACCTGCACAGTCTGTTTTTTCATTTTGGTGCGGATCTGAACTGTTACAAAAAAACACTTGACAGCGTCAACGGAAACTGATATATTAAAACAGTAATAATTATCGTTATTAAATAATCAGAGGAGGAATACCAATGAAAGATTTAAAAGGAACGAAGACAGAGCGGAACCTGATGACCGCATTCGCGGGAGAGTCCCAGGCGCACACGAAGTATCTCTACTACGCGAGCCAGGCGAAGAAGGACGGCTACGTGCAGATGGGGGATATCTTCACGGAGACCGCGCTCAATGAGAAGGAGCACGCGAAGATGTGGTTCAAGCTGCTGCACGGCGGTTCGGTGCCGGCCACGATGGAAAATCTTGCGGACGCCGCTGCCGGTGAGAACTACGAGTGGACCGATATGTACGACGGCTTTGCGAAGACCGCAAAGGAGGAGGGCTTCGACCATATCGCTTTCCTTTTCGAAGAAGTCGGCAAGATTGAGAAGGAGCATGAGGAGCGTTATCGCAAGCTGATCTCCAATATCGAGGGCGATCTGGTCTTCACGAAGGATGGGGACGCCGTCTGGCAGTGTTCGAATTGCGGCCATATCTGCGTGGGCAAGAAGGCTCCCGAGGTATGTCCGGTATGCGCGCACCCGCAGAGCTATTTCCAGGTCAGGGCGCAGAATTACTAAAATTGTCCGCAAATGTCGGTCACCGCAAAATCTGTTTTGCGGTGACCGCTTTTTATGTTACAATGTCCGCATAGCTTTGTGAATTTGTAGGTATGGAGGGAAAAATTATGGAACGACTGCTGGCTGCTATGATGGAATATGATAAAGGAGATCCGAAGCGCATTCAGCACTTTATCAAGGTGTATGAATTTGCGCGGACGATCGGAAAGCTGGAGGGGCTTGACGGGTATACACAGTTTGTGCTCGAGAGCGCGGCGGTCGTGCACGACATCGGCATCCATGTGGCAGAGGAAAAATACGGAAATTGTTCCGGAAAATATCAGGAGCTCGAAGGACCGCCGGAGGCGGAAAAACTACTGAAAAGTCTTGGCTGGCCGGAGGATGCGACGGAGCGGGTGTCCTATCTGGTAGGACATCATCATACTTACTCGCAGATCGAGGGCAGCGACTATCAAATTCTCGTGGAGGCGGATTTCCTTGTCAATCTTTTTGAGGACGAGTCTTCCGAACAGACACAGAGAAGCGTTTACCGGAAAATTTTCCGCACGCAGGCGGGAAAGCGCCTCTTCGCGGCGCAGTTTCCGACGGCGGTAGATGAAGCGTCATGAAAGGACATATCTGCATCGCGGTGCTGGCGCATGTCGACGCGGGAAAGACGACGCTGTCGGAGGCAATGCTCTATTTAAGTGGCGCAATCCGGCGGCTGGGTCGCGTGGATGCACGGGACGCATTTCTGGACACGGATGAGCTGGAGCGCGCGCGGGGCATCACGATCTATTCCAAACAGGCGGAATTTATGCTCGGGGATTATCAGATGACGCTGCTGGATACGCCGGGACATGTGGATTTCTCGGCGGAGATGGAGCGCGCTCTGCAGGTGCTTGATTACGCGGTGCTCGTGGTGAGCGGAGCGGACGGGGTGCAGAGCCATACCCGCACGCTCTGGAAGCTGCTGCGACGTTATGAGATTCCTGTATTTCTCTTTGTCAACAAGATGGATCAGCCGGGAACAGACCGCGCGGTGCTCATGGAGAAGTTGAAAAGAGAGCTGGACGAGGGCTGCGTAGATTTTGGCGATGGGGATCTGGCCTTCCTGGAAAATGTCGCAATCTGTGAGGAGCAGGCGCTAGAGCGCTATCTGGAGAGCGGGGAGTTGTCAGAGGAAGAAATCGCACGTCTCATACGGGAACGAAAAGTCTTCCCGTGTTGGTTCGGCTCGGCTTTGAAGTTGAATGGAGTGGAGGCTTTTCTTGCGGGGATGGAGCGCTATATGCGTTGCCCGGTCTGGAACGATGTCTTTGGCGCGCGTGTCTTTAAGATCAGTAGGGACGGGCAAGGTAATCGCTTAAGCTGGTTGCGTGTGACCGGCGGGACGCTGCGCGTGAAGGATGTGCTGCCGGACGGAAAGGTCAATCAGATTCGAGTCTATTCCGGAGAAAAATATGAGACGAGAAGCGAGGCCGAGGCGGGAACAGTGTGCGCGGTGACTGGCCTCGACGGGACACGTCCCGGGGAGAGTCTGGGCGCCGCTGAGGGGACGAATCTGCCGATCCTCGAGCCGGTGCTGACCTATCGTGTCCTGCCGCCGCGCGGCTGCGACCCGCTGCAGCTTTATGGAAGGCTCAGGCAGCTCGAGGAGGAGGAGCCGGAGCTTCATATTCGCTGGGATGAGGAGCTGCGGGAAATACAGGCGCAGCTCATGGGAGAGGTGCAGATCGAGATCTTGAAGGCGCGGATCCTCGAGCGCTTCGATCTCTCGGTCGATTTTGACGAGGGAAATATTGTCTATAAGGAAACGATCCGCAACACCGTGGAGGGTGTCGGACACTTTGAACCGCTGCGGCATTATGCGGAAGTGCATCTTCTGCTGGAGCCGGGGGAGGAGGGCAGTGGCCTGAGTTTTTCTTCTTCCTGCAGTGAGGACGAGCTCGCACTGAACTGGCAGAGGTTGATTATGACGCATCTTGTGGAGAAGACGCACCGCGGTGTGCTGACCGGTTCGGAGATTACCGATTTGCATATTACGCTGGCAGCCGGGAAGGCACACCTCAAGCACACCGAGGGCGGCGATTTCCGTCAGGCGACTTACCGGGCGCTGCGTCAGGGACTGATGCAGGCTCAGAGTGTGTTGTTGGAGCCCTGGTATGAGTTCCGGTTGGAATTGCCGACAGCCTGTGTGGGACGCGCGATGTCCGATTTGGAACGGATGGGGGCTGTACAGGAGTCTCCGGATCAGGCGGACGGTATGGCGGTGCTGACAGGAAGCGTTCCTGTGGCCGCTATCCGCAATTATCAGCGGGAGTTGAGCGCCTACACCCGTGGGCAGGGGCATTTGAGCTGCGCGATGAAAGGTTACGCGCCCTGCCATAATGCGGAGGAAGTCGTGGCGCGCTGTGCCTACGACCCGGATGCTGATACGGACAATCCTTCCTCCTCGGTATTCTGCTATCACGGTGCGGGAATGGTTGTGCCGTGGTATGAGGTACCGGAGCACATGCATCTGGAGAGTGTGCTGAAGCGGGATTGTGGCGAGGTGGAAAGCGGGGCGCTCTTTGCGCCGCTGCGCAGGGAAAGAAAGGCAGCGGACAGAGCGCAGGAAGAGAAGGAGCTTGAGGAGATTTTTACGCGCACCTATGGCACGCCGAAGGAGCGCGTCGATGGTTCCGTCTCCCGCCGTTCTTATGGAAGCGAGTCAGGGCGAGCCGCGAACCGGAGCACGCTCACACAGGCGAAGCCTTATGTCTACAACCCGAAGCCTGCGCTGTCGGAATATCTGCTGGTGGACGGCTACAATGTGATTTTTGCCTGGGAGGAATTGAGCGACCTCGCGAAGACGAGTATCGCCGGGGCGCGTGAAAAACTGCAGGATATCCTCTGCAACTATCAGGGCTACCGACAATGTCAGGTGATTCTGGTCTTTGACGCTTACCGGGTGGAAGGACATAAAGAAGAGGTTTTTCATTACCACAATATTGACGTAGTATACACAAAGGAAGCGGAGACCGCGGACAGCTATATCGAACGGACTGCGCAGCAGATCGGACGGAAATACCGCGTGACGGTCGCGACCTCGGACGGTCTCGAGCAGATCATCATCCGCGGGCAGGGCTGCGTGACGATGTCCTCACGCGAGCTGAGAGAGGAGATCGAGCGCATGAACCGTGAGATTCGCGAGACCTATGTGGAGCGCTTCCCGAAAAATGGGAATTATCTGTTTGACGATCTGGGGGACAGGCTGGCAGAGCAGGAGGACAAGGATGGAACGTGAGATAGACTGGAAAGAAGTGTCGGATGGACGCTTTTACCGGGCGAATGACATGGTGCGTGTGGACTGTGGTGGCTGTCAGGGCTGTTCTGAGTGCTGCCGCGGCATGGGAGAGTCGATTGTACTCGACCCACTCGATGTTTTTCGCCTGTGCGGCGGACTGCATACCGATTTTGACGGCCTCTTACAGGGCAGTATCGAGCTGCATGTTGTCGATGATCTGATCCTGCCGAACCTCTGTATGTCAGGGCCGGAGGAAGCCTGCGTATTTCTCGATGCCGCAGGCCGCTGCAGTGTCCATGCTTTTCGCCCCGGCTTCTGCCGGATGTTCCCGCTGGGTCGCTGCTACGAGGACGGCTCCTTCCGTTATTTCTTGCAGGTCCACGAATGTCCAAAGCCGAACAAGGGCAAGGTGAAGGTGAAGAAGTGGCTCGACACGCCGAATCTGAAAGAGTATGAATCTTACATTACCCGCTGGCACTATTACCTGAAGGGTCTGACCGCTGAGGTACGGGAGGATTCTTCACGGTTGAAAGCAGTCAGTATGGAGCTGCTGCAGAGATTTTATGTCATGCCCTACTGCTGGGATGGGGACTTTTATGAGCAGTTTTATGAACGCATTTATGAACAGAAACATGCCAGATTATGATGACATGTTTATTGTTGTCATGTCGGATGCACAGGTACAGATTTCCAATGTAGAGCATGCTTTAAAAGAGGTGACGAAATACATAGAGCAGCTTACGAACGAATGAAGTCAGTCTGAAAAGCCCTATATAAAAATAACCCGCTGCAGAGAATAGCCTATTCCTTGCAGCGGGTCATTATTTTTGTACATATCCCTGTTTATTTTGTGAACAGCTTTTCAAAGCGTTCCATCGCTTCGACGGTCTTCTCATAATTTCCGAACGAGGTCAGGCGGAAAAAGTTCTTTCCATTCTCTCCGAAGCCCGCGCCGGGCGTGCCGACGACTTGGATATTCTGAAGCAAGTAATCAAAGCATTCCCAGGATTCCATGCCGTTCGGGCACTCGAACCAGATGTAAGGCGAATTGATGCCGCCGTAGAAGCGGATGCCGAGGCGGCTCATCGTGTCGGCGATGACGCGCGCGTTCTTCTTGTAATAATTGATGTTCTTCTGGCATTCCGCGATGCCCTCCTCTGAGAAGACGAGCTCCGCGCCCTTCTGCACGATGTAGGAGGCACCGTTGAACTTTGTGGACTGGCGGCGATTCCACATCGCGTTGAGCGACATCTCCTCGCCGGTCGAGGCGGTGAAGACGAGCTCTTTCGGGACGACCGTGTAGCCGCAGCGGGTGCCGGTGAAGCCGGCGGTCTTTGAGAGGGAGCAGAATTCGATCGCGCACTTCTTCGCGCCCTCGATTGCGAAGATGCTGCGCGGAAGCTCCGGATCGCTGATAAAGGCTTCGTAGGCGGAGTCAAAGAGGATGACTGCCTCGTTCGCGAGCGCGTAGTCGACCCACTCCTTCAGTTGCGCTTTGTTGTAGCAGGCTCCCGTAGGGTTATTTGGTGAGCAGAGATAGATTACGTCCGCGTGCTGAGATTTGTCCGGCATCGGCAAGAAACCATTATCCGCGTTCCCGGAAAGGTAGGTCACCTGATTGCCGCACATGATGTTCGTGTCGACATAGACCGGGTAGACCGGGTCGGGGACAAGCACGACATTGTCGTGACCGAAGAGATCCGTGATATTGCCGGTGTCGCTCTTGGCGCCGTCAGAGATAAAGATGGCGTCCGGGTCGACCTCCACGCCGTTTCTGCGATAATAGGCGGCGACGGCTTTTCTGGTCTCCTCGTAACCCTGCTCGGGACCGTAGCCCTTGAAGGTCTCTGCGCTCGCCATCGCCTCGACGCCCTGATGGAGCGCGTCCACGACGACCTTTCCGAGCGGCAGCGTCACATCGCCGATGCCCAGACGGATGATCTGCGCGCCCTTCTCCGGATTATTCTCTTTATACGCCGCCGTGCGGTGCGCGATCTCGGAGAAGAGATAGCTGGCTTTCAGATTCAGATAATTTTCATTTAATTTTGGCATTACTGATATATCGTCCTTTCTAATTCTCTTTCGCCTTCAGCGCGGCCTCGATGAAGCCGCGGAACAGCGGATGCGGGCGGTTTGGTCTGGACTTTAGCTCCGGATGTGCCTGCGTCGCGAGGAAGAAGGGGTGGTCTTTCAGCTCGATCATCTCCACGATGCGGCCGTCCGGGGAAATACCGGAGAGCACCATGCCGTGCTCGGTCAGCACCGAGCGGAAATCGTTGTTGACTTCATAGCGGTGGCGGTGGCGTTCGTGAATCAGCTCCTCGCCGTACAGCTCATAGGCCTTCGTGGATTCATCGAGGACGCAGGGGCAGGAACCCAACCGCAGCGTGCCGCCGATGTCCTCCACACCGTTTTGATCCGGCATCAGCGCGATGACCGGGTAGCACGTGTTCGGGTCGAGCTCAATGCTGTGCGCGTCCTCCAGACCGACCACATGGCGGGCAAACTCGATGATGGCCACCTGCATGCCGAGGCAGAGTCCGAGATAAGGAACCTTGTGTTCACGCGCGTACTGTGCGGCCAGAATCTTTCCCTCAACGCCGCGATGGCCGAAGCCACCGGGTACGAGGATGCCGCTGACGTCGCCGAGCAGCTCGTCCACCGTCTCCTCTGTGACGGTCTCGGAATCGATCCACTTGATATTGACGACCGCGTGGTTCACGATACCGCCGTGCTTGAGCGCCTCGACGACGGAAATATAGGCGTCGTGGAGCTGGATGTATTTGCCGACGATGGCGACGTTTACTTCCGTCTGCGGGTTGCGCAGCTTTTCGACCATCTCAATCCAGTCGGTGAGGTTCGGCTCCGGGCAGGGCAGCTTCAGGCAGTCGCAGGCGGCCTGCGCCAGATGCTCGGCTTCCATCGCGAGCGGGGCTTCGTAGAGGTATTCCACGTCGAGGTTCTGTAGAACGTGATCTCGCGGCACATTACAGAAGAGCGCAATCTTTTCCTTGATGCCCTTCTCGAGCGGGTGCTCCGTGCGGCAGACGATGATATCCGGCTGGATGCCCATGCCCTGCAGCTCCTTGACCGAGGCCTGCGTGGGCTTGGTCTTCATCTCCTGAGAGGCTTTTAGGTAGGGGATCAGCGTGACATGAATGATGATTGCGTTCTCATGGCCGACCTCGTGCTGGAACTGCCGGATCGCCTCGATGAAGGGCTGTCCCTCGATGTCACCGATCGTGCCGCCGATCTCGATGATCGCGATGTGCGTCTCCTCCGAGGTGTAGTTCCGGTAAAAGCGGCTCTTGATCTCGTTTGTGATGTGCGGGATGACCTGCACGGTGCCGCCGCCGTAGTCGCCGCGCCGCTCCTTTTGCAGGACGGTCCAGTAGACCTTGCCGGTCGTGACATTGGAGTTTTTATTCAGGCTCTCGTCGATAAAGCGCTCATAGTGTCCGAGGTCGAGGTCAGTCTCCGCGCCGTCGTCGGTGACGAAGACCTCGCCGTGCTGCACCGGATTCATCGTGCCGGGGTCAATATTGATATAGGGATCAAATTTCTGCATGGTCACCCGGTAGCCGCGCGCCTTGAGAAGCCGTCCGAGAGAGGCGGCAGTGATTCCCTTGCCGAGACCGGATACGACGCCCCCTGTGACAAATACGTATTTTACTGGCATAAGCTTTTTGTCCTCCTGCTGCGTTTTGAAAAACTGTTTCCATTATAGCCGATACGAATGGAAAAAGCGAGACATTCTTCACACTATTTTTAGAAAATCCACTTAAATTTTAAAGTGAGGCGTATTGATTTATCGGGGAAGGTTCACTATAATAGAGGTGTTACGTGCAAGGAGGAAAAAGATGAGTGACAACAGAACTCCGAACAGGGGTGGAGATAATAAAAATAATGGTAAAATGCCGAAGAACACCCAGAACATGATGATGTTTCTGGTTTTTCTTATGGTTGGATTTATGCTCTGGAACATGGTGCGCACGCAGTACAGTTCTGCGACGACGCAGGAGATCACCTACAATGAGTTCCTGACCATGCTCGAGGAGGACCGCGTCGCGACCGTCGAGGACACCGGCTATACCTGGGAGATCACGCTGAAGGAGGACGAGGATAGCGCCTATTCGGTGACCTATTACACGGGAAAGATGGACGACGACGATCTGCTTCCTCTCATGGTTGAAAAGGGTGTCGAGATTATCCCCTATGTGCAGGACACCTGGTCCGGCGTCTTGTGGAATATTCTGTCCATCCTGCTGCCGATTGTGTTGTTGTGGGTGGTCTTTGGCGTGCTGATGCGCCGCATGGGCGGAGCCGGCGGCATGATGGGCGTCGGCAAGAGCAAGGCCAAGGTCTATATTGAGAAAGAGACCGGCGTCACGTTCCAGGACGTGGCCGGTGAGGAGGAGGCGAAGGAGAGTCTCGTCGAGGTCGTGGACTTCCTTCATAATCCGACAAAGTATACAGAGATTGGCGCGAAGCTGCCGAAGGGTGCGCTGCTGGTCGGCCCTCCGGGTACCGGCAAGACGCTGCTGGCGAAGGCGGTGGCCGGGGAAGCGCATGTGCCCTTCTTCTCGCTGGCGGGCTCCGATTTTGTGGAGATGTTCGTGGGCGTCGGCGCGTCCCGCGTCCGCGACCTCTTTGAGGAGGCGAAGAAGAACGCGCCCTGCATCGTCTTTATCGATGAGATCGACGCGATCGGAAAGAGCCGTGACTCCCGGCTCGGCGGAAATGACGAGCGGGAGCAGACGCTGAACCAGCTCCTCGCGGAGATGGACGGCTTTGAGAGCAATCAGGCCTGTATTATCCTTGCGGCGACGAACCGTCCGGAGGTGCTCGATCAGGCGTTGTTGCGTCCGGGCCGTTTTGACCGGCGGATTATTGTGGAGCGCCCGGATCTGAAGGGACGCGAGGATATCCTGAAGGTCCATGTAAAGAATGTGAAGCTCGACGAGACAGTGGATCTCGGCGCGCTGGCGCTTGCCACGAGCGGCGCAGTGGGCGCGGATCTGGCGAATATGATCAATGAGGCCGCGATCCTCGCGGTGAAGAACGGCCGCAAGGCGATCAGCCAGAAGGATCTGTTCAACGCGATGGAACTCGTCATGATGGGTAAAGAGAAGAAGAACAAGATTCTGAGCGAAGAGGAACGCAGGATTGCCTCCTATCACGAGGTTGGCCACGCGCTGACGACGGCGCTGCAGAAGGATGCGGAGCCGGTGCAGAAGATTACGATCGTGCCGCGTACCTCAGGCGTATTGGGCTATGTGCTGCAGACGCCGGAGGAGGAGAAAAACATGATGACCCAGAAGGAGATGGAGGCACGGCTTGTGACCTATATGGGCGGCAGGGCTGCGGAGGAGATCGTGTTCGATTCGGTGACGAGCGGCGCGTCCAACGACATCCAGCAGGCGACGCGGCTTGCCCGGGCGATGGTGACGCAGTACGGCATGTCGAAGAAGTTCGGCCTGATGAATCTGGAATCGCGGGAGAGCATGTATCTTGACAATGGCAGTGTGCTGAATTGCAGCGATGCGACAGCTGCGCAGGTGGATGCGGAGATCATGCGCATTCTCGGGGAGGCTTATGAGGAGGCAAAGCGGTTGCTGAGCGAGAACCGCGAGTGTCTGGATAAGATTTCGGATTTCCTGATTGAAAAAGAGACCATCACCGGTAAGGAGTTTATGGAGATTTTCCATCAGGTGAGGGATTCTCAGTCCGACTATCATCAGGAAGAGCTCATCTTCGCTGAGTAGCGCGTATGGACTTTAATATTGAAGAAGAACTGAAAAAGCTGCCCGGCAGGCCGGGCGTCTACCTGATGCACGATGAACGCGACGCGATCATTTACATTGGGAAGGCAATCTCTCTGAAAAACCGTGTGAAGCAGTACTTTCAGCCAAGCCGGAACCGGGGCGCGAAGATCGACCAGATGGTGACGCACATTGCCCGTTTCGAGTATATCATCACGGATTCAGAGCTGGAAGCGCTCGTGCTCGAGTGCAATCTGATCAAAGAGCATCGTCCGAAGTACAATACGATGCTGATGGATGACAAGACCTATCCTTACATCAAGGTGACGGTGCAGGAGGATTTTCCACGCGTGCTCTTCACGCGGAAGCTTCTCCGGGACCGCGCGAAATATTACGGTCCCTACACGAGCGCCGGCGCGGTGAAGGATACGATTGACCTCATTCATAAACTATATGGGATACGCACCTGCAATAAGTCCTTGTCAAAGCAGCAGGGAAAGGAGCGTCCCTGCCTGAATTATCACATTCACCAGTGCCCTGCACCGTGTCAGGGCTATATTTCCAAGGAAGAATACGCCGTATCCGTGAAGAAGGCGCTTGGCTTTCTGAACGGAGATTATGAACCGATTTTAAAGGAACTCCGCGAAAAAATGGAGCGGGCCGCGGAGGCGATGGAGTTCGAGAAGGCCATCGAGTACCGGGAGCTGCTCGAAAGCGTCAGCAAGATTGCACAGAAACAGAAGATCACGAGTAGTGGGATGGAAGACCGTGATGTGATCGCAATGGCGGTCGACAAGGAGGATGCGGTCGTGCAAGTCTTCTTTATCCGCGAGGGGCGGCTGATCGGAAGGGATCATTTCTGCCTGCATATCGCTGCGGACGACCACGAGGAGGATATTCTGACCGCATTTTTGAAGCAGTTTTATGCCGGGACGCCCTATATCCCGCGCGAGCTGATGCTGCAATATGAGGTTGCGGACGCGGAGCTGATCGAGGAATGGCTGAGCGCCCGAAAAGGGCAGAGAGTCTATCTGCGCGTACCGAAAAAAGGCGAGAAGGAAAAGCTCGTGGAGCTGGCGCAGAAGAATGCCCAGATGGTGCTGACGCAGGATCGCGAGCGCATCCGTCGCGAGGAGGGGCGCACGATCGGCGCGATGAAGGAGCTCGCAAAGCTGCTGGGGATTCCGGAGCTTCGGCGTGTGGAGGCCTACGATATTTCCAATATCAGCGGCTATCAGACGGTCGGCTCGATGGTCGTGTTTGAGCGGGGACGCCCGAAGCGCTCGGATTACCGGAAATTCCGCATTCGTGGCGTACAAGGTTCCGACGACTATGCGAGTATGGAGGAGGTGCTGACGAGGCGCCTGTCCCATTATGAGAATTATCCCGACCTGATCCTGATGGACGGCGGAAAAGGCCAGGTGAATGTGGCGTTGAAGGTGATGGAGCGGCTGAACGTCCAGGTGCCGGTCTGCGGCATGGTGAAGGACGACCGCCACAGAACGAGGGGCGTTTATTTTAATAATGTGGAGCTGCCGATCAGCCGCGACAGCGAAGCTTTCCGGCTTGTGACGCGGATTCAGGACGAGGCGCACCGCTTCGCGATCGAGTACCACCGTTCGCTGCGCAGCAAGGAGCAGGTGCACTCGGTGCTGGACGATATCCCCGGCATCGGTCCGGCCAGACGCAGGGCGCTGATGCACGCTTTCCCGACGCTGGAGGCGATCCGCGCAGCTTCGCAGGAGGAGCTTGCGGCTGCCGAGGGGATGAACCGGCTTGCCGCGCGGCAGGTGTATGATTTCTTCCACGGAGAGGGAACTAAGTAAACAGACATCACGAAATATAAAAGTCCACATAGCCGCTGTTCGGAAAAATTATAAAAAGATGCAGGAGGAGAACTACCATGTCTACCGTAGCACTGAACAAAATGATTGAAAAGCTGGAGCTGAAAAATCTGGTCCCGGAGGTTGACACGGACGAGATCGTGATCAGCAGTCCGGACATCAACCGCCCGTCCCTGCAGCTCGCGGGTTATTTCGAGCACTTCGCGAGCGAGCGTGTCCAGATTATCGGTTATGTGGAGTATACATATCTGAAGAGTCTCGATCGGGATGTAAAGGTACGGAATTACGAGCGTTTCATGTCCAGCGAGATTCCCTGTGTCATCTATGCGTCGCGGACGGAGCCGGACGAGGATATGCTCGAGATGGCCCGCAAGTATAAGAAACCGATTCTGGCCAGCGCCAGAATGACGACCTCGCTGATGGCGGAGGTCATCCGTTGGCTCGGCGTGGAGCTCGCACCGACGATCTCCATCCACGGTGTGCTGGTCGACGTCTACGGCGAGGGTATTTTGATCATGGGGGAGAGCGGCATCGGCAAGAGTGAGGCGGCTCTGGAGTTGATCAAGCGAGGGCACCGCCTGATTACCGATGATGTAGTCGAGATTCACAAGGTCAGTGACGACACGCTGGTTGGCACTTCGCCGGAGATCACGCGCCATTTCATTGAGCTGCGCGGTATCGGGATCATCGACGTGAAGACCCTGTACGGCGTGGAGAGCGTGAAAGAGACACAGGGTATTGATCTAGTCATCAAACTTGAAGAGTGGGATAAGGATAAGGAGTATGACCGCCTTGGCCTCAATGAGGAGTATGTGGAATTCCTCGGGAATAAGGTCATGTGCCATTCGATTCCGATTCGACCCGGCAGAAATCTAGCGGTCATCGTGGAGTCCGCCGCTGTGAATCATCGTCAGAAGAAGATGGGCTACAATGCGGCGCAGGAGCTGTACCGCAGGGTGCAGGAGAGTATTGAAAGAAACAAGCGCTAGTATGACATTCTTACAATAAGTTGACCTTGCCGCAGGTCTGTTTTCCTGCCAATAAAGGTTGAAAACCCTCAGCGCAACCTGTTGTGTCTGTGCTTTTGACCTGTATATTCAAAAAGACATCTTGTGGAAACATGGTATCAGGGAGGAAGAATGAAGAGGTATTGCTTTGGAATCGACGTCGGCGGCACGAGCGTGAAGATGGGATTTTTCCGGACGGACGGCGAGCTGCTGGAGAAGTGGGAGATTCCGACGAGGACGGAGAATGGAGGAAGCGCGATTCTGCCGGATATTGCGGCATCCATACTGGCGAAGCTTGCCGCGCGCGGCATAGAGAAGTCGGAGGTCGTCGGTATGGGAATCGGTATTCCTGGTCCCATTAATGCGGAGGGCGTCGTGCCGCACACGGCAAATCTCGGCTGGGGCTATAAGGAAGTGACGCGGGAGCTCAGCGAGCTCGCCAATATCCCCAGTAAAGGAGCAAACGACGCCAATGTGGCAGCGCTCGGCGAGATGTGGAAGGGTGCTGCTGCCGGACATCGGAGCGGTGTGATGGTGACGCTGGGTACCGGCGTCGGCGGTGGTATCATTGTAGAAGGAAAGATTCTGGCGGGCACGAACGGCGCGGGCGGTGAGATCGGCCATATCCATGTGGACGACCGCATTCCCGGCGTCTGCGGCTGTGGAAATCATGGCTGTCTCGAACAGGTGGCTTCGGCCAACGGTATCGTAAAGCTGGCCCGCTGGATGGCGCAGGAGCGCGGGAAGGTCAGCGCTTCTCCTAATATTGACAGACTGAATAGTAAGCTTCTCTGGGACGCCGTGAAGTCCGGGGATCCCTTTGCCTGCGAGGTCGCGGAGCGCTTTGGATCTTATCTGGGGCTTGCGCTGGCCAATATTGCAACCACCGTTGACCCGGAGGTTTTCATCATTGGCGGCGGCATGTCCAAAGCGGGGGAGATCATTCTTGATTATGTACAAAAATATTATGTGCGGTATACCTTCAAAGCCTGCCGGGACGCGAGATTCGTTCTGGCAAAGCTCGGAAACGACGCAGGCATCTATGGCTCGGCGAAGCTGGTGATTGAAGGGTGAGGAAGGACAATTCCACAATGAGTGAAATCATGCCGTATATATTGAGCTTTTATGATGGAGAAATTCTTCAAATGATTTCACGGAAATATGGACTAAAGCCAATGGATGCGCTGCGAAAATTCCTGAGTTCTCAGACGTATCAGATGTTGATCGACCCAGAGCTGGAAATGTGGGATTTTAGCCCGATGGGCATCTTTGACATGTGGGAGAGTGAGCAGGTAACAGGAGAGCCGCGCAACTCGCTTTATCTGAGGAGAAATTAAAGTAAGCGACTAAGCATGGCTCGCCTGAGCCTTTCTGGTAAGAATTTACATCAGGTCTGCGATCAATTTGCGGATTGTATCCACGTCTTCTTCCAGTGCATCGGCAATTTCTTCCGCGGACTTACCCTTCGCGAGTTTCTTTTTGACCTGCTCTGTGAGTTTTTCGGCGCGACCCTCAGCAAGACCCTTAATGCGGCCCTCAGCGCGGCCTTCCGCCAGACCGATTTCACGTGCCTCTTCCTGCGCGTAATACTTTTCTTCCCATGCCAGCATATATTTCACCCCGACTTTCTCATTTTGACGAACCTCCCTCACGCGGTCATGGATTTTATGTATCCGCTCACTGTTCGCAGTCTGTGCAGTCTGGTCTGTGGTGTTTTCTACATAGTGGAGAAATTCTGCCAGCTCCGGCGACACTTCATCATCATTCCTGCCACGTGTGTTCAGAAAGATGCGGGTTGCACCGTCTTCCAGAATGCACCCCGGTGCTTCCTGACAGACAGGCTTGAAGGTATAACAGTATTTCCCGTATCCAAACAGATCGAAGGTCATGATGAGGATGATGTAAGTGTTGTTCAGAAGATTGTAATCCGGCACTCCGGGCGTCAACAGACCGGTATCAATAATGCCCTGATAATAACGGCTTCGCTTTGCCAGATCTTTCTTCCACTCCTTCTGCATCTCGGTATCGTACACATCTGTGTTTTCATCTATGGTGAACACATCCAGCCGGACGGAGCGGGCCAGTGAAGAGACACGAACTTCTTTTTCCGTTTCCGCCCTTTTCAGGGGTGGGATTTCTCTTCCGAGAATGATACTCAGAATTTCCCTGTGAGCCTGCGGATCCTCCATGACCTCATCGAATAGAAAGCGATCGGCGAGGTTCAGCTCCTGTAATGGTATCATATTCTGTTTTTTCATGCTTTTACCCCTTTATCTTAGCATAGTATATCAAAATTGAACAGAAAAAAATCCGGCCGCATATCATTTTCTGCTCAAGAATGAACATTGGGATATCCCGGCGAAGAGCCGGAAGAGAACAACAGTTAAATATAGGGGTAGTATACACGAAAAAAGTTCCTGTGTCATCTGCCTTTACAATTTGTTCATAATTTTTGTACAATTTGTCCATGTGCAAAGTCGGTAATCTGTATTTTGGCATAGTCGGTTCATTTTCCGATGTATGTAACAGATAAAAACCGGGACATTTCCATTTCCCGAAATGTCCCGGTTTTCGCTCTTTTACGATTTTTTGTTAATCATCGCCCGCTTCCGCAGCGTCGGGTCAAGGATCCGCTTGCGGATGCGCAGGTTCTCCGGCGTGACCTCGAGGAGCTCATCCGTGTCGATGAAGTCGAGGCACTGCTCGAGGCTTAAGATGCGCGGCGGTGTCAGCTTCAGCGCCTCGTCCGCGCTGGAGGAACGCGTGTTGGTCAGCTTCTTCGTCTTGCAGATATTGATCTCAATGTCCTCCGCCTTGCCGGTCTGGCCGACGACCATGCCGGCGTAGACCTTGACGCCGGGCCCGATGAACAGCGTACCGCGATCCTGAGCATTGAAGAGACCGTAAGTGATGGATTCGCCGGTCTCATAGGCGATGAGCGAGCCCTGTCTGCGGTACTGGATGTCGCCCTTGTAGAGCTCATAGCCGTTGAAGATCGTGTTCAGCACGCCGGTGCCTCTGGTATCGGTCATGAACTCACCGCGGTAGCCGATCAGGCCGCGCGCCGGGATCGAGAACTCGAGGCGGGTCGTGCCGCTCGCGTTCGTCTGCATGTTCAGCAACTCGCCTTTTCGCTGCCCGAGCTTCTGGATGACATTTCCGGAGAATTCCTCATCCACGTCGATGTAGGCCAGCTCCATCGGTTCGAGCTTCTTTCCCTTCTCATCATAGCGGTAGAGGACCTCTGCCTTGCTGACGGAGAATTCATAGCCCTCACGGCGCATATTTTCAATCAGAACGGACAGGTGTAGTTCGCCGCGCCCGGACACCTTGAAGCTGTCGGTGCTGTCGGTCTCCTCGACGCGCAAGCTGACATCCGTGTTCAGCTCGCGGAACAGGCGGTCGCGCAGATGGCGAGAGGTCACATACTTGCCCTCCGTGCCGGCGAGCGGGCTGTCGTTGACATTGAACTGCATGGCGATGGTCGGCTCGGAGATCTTCTGGAAGGGGATCGCCTGCGGATGCTCGGGGGAGCAGATCGTGTCGCCGATGTGCAGATCCGAGACGCCGGAGATTGCCACGATAGAGCCGATGGTTGCGGACTGTACATCCACCTTGTTCAGGCCATCGAATTCGTAGAGCTTGCTGATGCGGACCTTGCGCAGCTTGTCCGGATCGTGGTGGTTGACGATTGCCACTTCCTGATTGACGCTGACGCTGCCATTGTCCACCTTGCCGATGCCGATGCGGCCGACATATTCATTGTAGTCGATCGTACTGATCAGCACCTGAGTCGGCGCCTCCGGGTCGCCCTCCGGCGCGGGGATATAGTCGAGAATGGTGTCAAAGAGCGGCACCATATTTTCACCTGGCGTGTCTGCGTCGAGGGAGGCGTAGCCACCCTTCGCGGAGGCGAAGACAAAGGGACAGTCGAGCTGCTCGTCGGAGGCGTCCAGATCCATCAGAAGCTCCAGCACCTCGTCGATGACCTCCTTCGGGCGCGCCTCCGGGCGGTCAATCTTGTTGACGCAAACGATGACCAGAAGGTCTAGATCGAGCGCCTTCTGCAGCACGAAGCGGGTCTGCGGCATCGGCCCTTCGAAGGCGTCCACGACGAGAATCACGCCGTTCACCATCTTCAGCACGCGCTCCACCTCGCCACCGAAATCGGCGTGCCCCGGTGTGTCGACAATGTTGATTTTCACATCCTTATAAAAGACAGCGGTATTTTTGGAAAGAATCGTGATTCCCCGTTCCCGCTCAATATCATTTGAGTCCATGACTCGTTCCGCGACCTCCTGATTTGCCCGGAACACGCCGCTCTGCTTGAGCAACTCGTCGACCAGCGTCGTCTTGCCGTGGTCTACATGGGCGATGATCGCAATATTTCTTACATCTTCACGTTTCATACTTATCAAACCTCACTTCCACAAACGACTCTACTTTACCATATTTTCAAGGAAAAACAAGTCCCCATGCATATTTTTTCAAAAAATTGGAATATTTGGAAACAGCTTTACATATACTTTACAGACAAAGTACGAAAAGAGACACTTCGTCAAACAGAAGGGAGAACAAAATGATGTCAGATAAGATGATCGAAAACAACCAGGTATCCATTGTAGGGGAGGTCGTGTCGGACTTTTCCTTCAGCCACGAGGTCTTTGGGGAGGGCTTCTACATGCTGAGCGTGTCGGTGAAACGCCTGAGCGACTCCTGCGACGTGATACCGCTGATGATCTCCGAGAGGCTGATCGACGTGAGCGAGGATTATCGCGGTTCCTACATCCGGGCCGCGGGGCAGTTCCGTTCCTACAACCGTCACGAGGAGAAGAAAAACCGGCTGGTGTTGTCGGTGTTTGTCCGTGAACTGGAGTTCACAGACGAGGAAGTGGAGAACGCGAAAACCAACCAGATTTTTCTGGACGGTTATATCTGCAAGCTGCCGGTCTACCGCAGGACGCCGCTCGGGCGCGAGATTGCGGACATTCTGCTGGCAGTGAACCGTCCTTATGGGAAATCGGATTATATTCCCTGTATCTGCTGGGGACGGAACGCCCGCTTTGCTTCGGGTTTTGAGGTGGGTGGTCACACACAAATCTGGGGCAGAATCCAGAGCAGGGAGTACATGAAAAAGATCGATGAGGAGGAGAGCGAACGCCGGATTACCTATGAGATCTCCGTGAGTAAGCTGGAGTATCTCGACGCCTGATCTTGGCGCCTGAGCGCGTAATGCTTGCTTTTTTTTCCAGCCCGGTGTATGATAAAAAAAATTCGTATCCAAAAGTGTGAGGTACCCATGATGCAGGGAAAATTACAGATCTACTGCGGAACCGGAAAAGGGAAGACGACAGCCGCGCTTGGTCAGGCGATCAAAGAGGCGAGCCGCGGGAAATCCGTCTTTGTCGTACAGTTCTTAAAAGGAAGACAGCCGGAGGAGATTGGCTTCATTCAGCGGCTGGAGCCGGAGATCAAGCTGTTCCGCTTTCAGCGCAGGGAGGTTGCCTATGAGGATTTAAGCCCACAGGAGCGCGAGGAGGAGAACCCCAATATGAAAAACGGGCTCGCCTTCGCACGGAAGGTGCTGGCAACCGGGGAGTGTGACGTGCTGATTCTGGACGAGATTCTTGGGTTGATTGAATATGGAGTCGCCTCCCATGAGGATATCCGTGCATTGCTGGACGTCGCGGACGGGACAGAACTGATTTTTACCGGAATTCATCTGTGCCCGGAGGTGATGGAATGGGCGGACAGCGTGTATCAGATCACAACACTGAAGGAAAGCTGAGCTTCCATCTTTTGGGTTGACAGAAGAGCTGGACAGGTGCTATAGTGTAAGCGTTACAGAGATAGAGGTCGCGCGAGTCAGGAGTAGGCTGAGGGATGTGTGCAGGCACAGGAGAAGTCAGTCGAAAGGGGCGAGCGCCGAAAGGCCGGGTAGCCTGTGGGTTCGGTTCTTGGGCATAGGGTGAAGAACTCTATGACTGTCATCGTTTACAGATGGAGCGCTATCCGGGATGAGAGAACACACGATTTCTGAGAGGCGCTGTCTATGACACGCCTCTTTTCTGTTTTATTATGAAAACACTTGAAAACATAAAGGAGGAGAAAGCATATGTCAGTATTTACAGGCGCCGGTGCCGCGATTATCACCCCGATGACCGCGACGGGAGAGGTAAATTATCCAAAGCTTGGGGAGATTCTGGAGTATCAGATTGCAAATGGTACGGACGCCATTATCATCTGCGGGACGACCGGCGAGGCTTCCACGCTGAGCCATGAAGAGCATCTCGAGGCAATTCGCTATACGGTGGAGAAGGTGGCGGGAAGGATTCCGGTCATCGCGGGCACCGGTTCCAACTGCACGGAGACGGCGGTCTATCTGTCGCAGGAGGCGGAGAGGTTCGGTGCGGACGCGCTTCTGTTGGTGAGCCCATATTACAACAAGGCGACGCAGAAAGGTCTGATCGCGCACTTTACGACGGTTGCGGAATCGGTGGATATCCCGGTCATCCTCTATAACATTCAGGGCAGGACCGGCGTAAATATCGCACCGGAGACTCTGGCCTATCTGGCAAAGAATGTAAAAAATATTGTGGGCGTAAAGGAAGCCAGTGGCAATATTTCTCAGGTCGCGAAGATTGCGCAGCTTACGGAAGGGCTGGATTTCGATATTTATTCAGGGAACGACGACCAGATCGTGCCGCTCTTATCGCTCGGCGGTAAGGGCGTGATCTCGGTGCTCTCGAACATTGCGCCGCGTGAGACGCACGATATTGTCGCGAAATATTTGGAAGGCGATGTAAAGGGGAGCCTGGAGCTGCAGCTGAAGGCGCTTCCACTGATCGACAGTCTGTTCTGCGAGGTGAATCCGATCCCGGTGAAGGCCGCCATGAACCTGCTCGGCTGGGAGGTTGGATCATTACGCCTGCCGCTCACGGAGATGGAGGAGGCGCATCAGGCGCGGCTGAAGGCAGATATGGAGGTTTTCGGTATTAAGGCTAAAGGAGAACAGTGATGATAAGAATAATCATGCACGGCTGCAACGGCTATATGGGGCAGGTCATCACCGCTCTTGCTCAGGATGAGGAGGGGCTGGAGATCGTTGCGGGCATTGACGTCGCCGATAATCGGGATAACGGATATCCGGTCTATACGTGCCACGTGGACTGCCGGGAAGAGGCGGACGTCCTGATCGATTTTTCCAATGTGAAGGCAGCGGATGCGCTGCTTGCCTACTGTGCGGACAGGAAGCTCCCTGTCGTACTCTGCACGACCGGCCTTACGTCGGAACAGCTCGAGAAGGTAAAGGAGACCAGTGAGAAGATCGCGGTGCTGCGCTCCGCGAATATGTCCCTCGGCGTCAATATCCTGCTGAAGCTCGTGAAGGAGGCAGCCGGAGCGCTCGCGCAGGCAGGCTTTGACATGGAGATTGTCGAGAAGCACCATAATCGCAAGCTCGATGCGCCGAGCGGCACTGCTCTGGCGCTGGCGGATGCCGCGGTGGAGGGAGCCTCGAATGGGGAATACAGCTATACCTACGATCGCAGCGCGCTGTACCGGAAGCGCGACCCGAAGGAGATCGGTATCTCATCCGTGCGCGGCGGCACGATTGTTGGGGATCACGATGTGATCTTCGCGGGGACGGACGAGGTCATCACGCTCAGTCACAGCGCTTACTCCCGCGCTGTCTTTGGAAAGGGTGCGCTTGCAGCAGCGCGTTTTCTGGCCGGAAAGCCCGCGGGACTTTACAGCATGAGTGACGTGATCGCATAAGAGGAAGAATATAAAAGTCGATTGCTACGCTCTGCGAGCAGCTGTGCATAAGTTCGGCTACGAAAATCAAAGATTTTCTGCCTCACTTATCCCGCAATCGCCGCCTGCATTCGCAATCCGCGCTATCGCGCTACTTGCTCATACAGGCTAGCCCGTCCGATGTCTATGTGTCCTTGCATGCAAGCATGCAGCCCACATAGCCGCCGTCCGGGACTTTTATAGTAAATGAATAATTTAAAAAAAACTGTCCATACTTAGTACCAGCAGGTCAACGACTGTGTAAATCTTTACATGAAAAGGAGAGATATTATGAAACAGTGGAAGAAGTATCTGGCCGTGGTACTGGTGGTGGTGACGGTGTTCGCGCTTGTCGCCTGCGGCAGGAATGCGACGACGGACGGCACGGACGACAATAATACAACTGCCACAGATGACACGGCGAACGATGACGGCGGAACCTCTGTCGACGACATCCTCTTCGATACGGATGGCGACGGGGTCTACGACCACACGGATGTAGACGGCGACGGGCTTCTGGAGGAGATCGGAAGAGACGCCGATGACGTGGTGGATGATCTGGTGAATGACGTTACCGGAGCGGGCGACTCGCTTGTGGACGGCGCGGACGATGCCATGGATGGAACCGTGGACGGAGCGGGAGGCGCCGTGGACGGCGACGGTACGCTGGCAGAGTAAGGAGACAGGGGCAGCGGGACAGGGCTTATGGAAGAGCGGTCGGCTGCCCCTGTTGATCTAGGGGAAAGGGTACATAGACATGGAATTTCGGCCATGTATTGATATTCACAATGGAAAGGTAAAACAGATTGTGGGCGGCAGCCTGCGGGATCAAGGGGATGAGGCAAGGGAAAATTTCGTCTCGAAGCAGGATGCTGCCTTTTACGCGCGCTTTTACCGTGAAAGCGGCATGCGCGGCGGGCATGTGATTCTCCTGAATAAAGAAGGAAGCGAGCATTACGAGGCTACGCGGGAGCAGGCTCTGCTCGCGCTGCAGGCATGGCCGGGAGGACTGCAGGTCGGCGGCGGCATCCGCACGGACAACGCGGAAGCTTATCTGGAGGCCGGAGCCAGCCACGTGATCGTGACCTCTTATGTATTTCGTGATGGAAAGATCGACTGGGAGCGCCTGCGTGAGCTGACGCGGGCGATTGGCAGGGAGCGGCTTGTGCTGGACTTAAGCTGCCGCAGGAAGGACGACGCCTATTATATCGTGACGGATCGCTGGCAGCGCTTCACGGATGTGATGCTCTCCCCCGCCGTGTTCGACAATCTGGCCGCGTACTGCGCGGAGTTCCTGATCCACGCGGCGGACGTGGAGGGGCTGTCCCGCGGCATTGAACGGCCATTGGTAAAGATGCTCGGGGACTGGGAGGGAATTCCGGTCACCTACGCGGGCGGCATCGGGACTTACGAGGATTTAAGAGAGCTGAAGGAGCTGGGAAGAGGCCGCCTGAACGTGACAGTCGGCAGCGCGCTCGACCTCTTCGGCGGCCCGCTGAATTATAAAGAGATTGTGAAATTCGTTGCACAGTAGCTTTTTAAATGGTATACTTTCCATATCAAAATGAAAAGGGGTGACGTTATGCGTTATATTATCAGCGGCAAAAACCTGGATGTCACGGAAAGCCTTCGCGGGGCGGTGATGGAGAAGCTGGGCAAGCTGGAGCGTTATTTTACTCCTGACACGGAGATTCATGTAACTCTGAGTGTGGAAAAGGAACGTCAGAAGATCGAGGTGACGATTCCGGTCAAGGGAAATATTATCCGATCGGAGCAGTCCAGCACGGATATGTATGTCTCGATCGATCTGGTGGAAGAAGTGATCGAGCGTCAGCTGCGCAAGTACAAGAATAAGCTTGTGGCGCGGCAGCAGGACGGAGGAAATTTCCAGAAGGAATTTCTGGAAAAGGAAGTGGAGGATCAGGAAATTCAGATCATCCGCTCGAAGAAATTCGATATCAAGCCGATGTATCCGGAGGACGCCTGCATCCAGATGGAGCTGCTCGGACACAGCTTTTTTGCGTTTGTGAACGCGGAGACGGATGAGATCAACGTGGTTTATAAGAGAAAGGGCGGCACCTACGGCATCATGGAGCCGGATGTATAAGGACATAGAAAATGAGTGTTTTCAGTAAATTATTTGGAACCCACAGCGAGCGGGAGTTGAAATTGATTAATCCGACGATTGATCGGATTGAGCAGCTTTGCCCGCAGATGCAGGAGCGGAGTGATGAGGAGCTGCGTGATCTGACGCGCCAGTACCGCCAGCGGCTTGCGGATGGCGAGACGCTGGACGATCTTCTGCCGGAGGCCTTTGCGACGGTGCGCGAGGCGGCGAAGCGCGTGCTCGGGATGGAGCACTACCGTGTGCAGTTGATCGGCGGTATGATTCTCCATCAGGGGCGTATTGCCGAGATGAAGACCGGTGAAGGAAAGACGCTGGTATCCACGCTTCCCGCCTACCTGAATGCGCTGGAGGGCAAGGGCGTCCACATCGTGACGGTCAATGACTATCTGGCGAATCGTGACGCGAACTGGATGGGGAAGGTGCACGAGTTCCTCGGGCTGACCGTGGGCGTCGTGCTGAATTCCTCGACGAAGGAGGAGCGCCGTGCGGCCTACAACTGCGATATTACTTATATTACGAACAATGAGCTTGGCTTCGATTACCTGCGCGACAATATGGTGATCTACAAGGAGCAGCTCGTGCAGCGTGATTTGCATTACGCGATCATCGATGAGATCGACTCAATTCTGATCGACGAGGCGCGCACGCCGCTCATCATTTCCGGCCAGAGCGGCAAGTCGACGAAGCTCTATGAGCTTTGCGATTATGTGGCGCACACGCTGAAGCGTGGCGAGGCCAGCAAGGAATTCTCGAAGATGGACGCCATCATGGGCGAGGAGATCGAGGAGACCGGAGACTTCATTGTCAATGAGAAGGACAAGATCGTCCATCTGACCGCAGACGGTATCAAGAAGGTCGAGCAGTTCTTTAAGATTGAGAATCTGGCCGATGCGGAGAACCTCGAGATTCAGCATAATATGGATCTGGCGCTGCGCGCAAACAATCTGATGTTCCGCGATCAGGACTACGTGGTGAAGGACGACCAGATCTTCATTGTTGACGAGTTCACCGGACGTATCATGCCGGGCCGTCGTTATTCGGACGGCCTGCATCAGGCGATCGAGGCGAAGGAGCATGTGAAGGTGAAGCGTGAGAGCAAGACGCTCGCCACGATTACCTTCCAGAACTTCTTCAATAAATACAAGAAAAAGTGCGGTATGACCGGTACGGCGCTGACTGAGGAGCAGGAGTTCCGCGCGATTTACGGCATGGACGTCGTGGAGATTCCCACGAACAAGCCGGTGATCCGTCAGGATCTGCAGGACGCGGTCTATAAGACGAAGAAGGAGAAGCTCTTCGCGGTCTGCAATGCAATCGAGGAGGCGCACGCGAAGGGACAGCCGATTCTGGTCGGTACGATCACGATCGAGGCTTCGGAGGAACTGAGTAAACTGCTCACGAAGTGCGGCATCCAGCACGAGGTGCTGAACGCGAAGTTCCATGAGCGCGAGGCGGAGATTGTCGCGCTGGCAGGACAGCACGGCGCGGTGACGATCGCGACGAACATGGCAGGCCGTGGTACTGATATCCAGCTTGACGAGGAGGCGAAGGCCGCCGGAGGCCTGAAGATCATCGGCACCGAGCGCCATGAGGCGCGGCGTATCGACAATCAGCTGCGCGGACGTTCCGGCAGACAGGGAGACCCGGGCGAGTCCCGCTTCTATATTTCGCTTGAGGACGATCTGATGAGGCTGTTCGGTTCTGAGCGGCTGATGAGCATGTTCAACGCGCTGGGCGTGCCGGAGAATGAGCAGATCGAGCACAAGATGCTGACCGGTGCGATTGAGAAGGCGCAGACGAAGATCGAGAACAACAACTTCGGAATTCGCAAAAACCTGCTCGAGTATGATCAGGTCATGAACGAGCAGAGGGAGATCATCTACGGGGAGCGCCGCCGGGTGCTCGACGGCGAGAGCATGCGGGATTCCATCTACAAGATGATTTCCGATGTGGTGGAGCGCGCGGTGGATGCCTTCATCGGCGAGGATCAGGAGCCGGAGGAGTGGGATCTGTCCGGACTGAACGAGACGCTGCTCCCGATCATCCCCTTTGAGACGATCACGGCGGAGCGGCTGAGCTGTGGAAACAAGGCGGAGCTGAAGCACGCCCTGAAGCAGGAGGGCACGAGGCTCTACGAGGCAAAAGAAGCCGAATTTCCGAATCCGGAGATGATCCGTGAGCTGGAGCGTGTGTTCCTGCTGAAGGTGATCGACCGCAAGTGGATGAATCATATCGATGATATGGAGCAGCTGCGTCAGGGCATCGGCCTGCAGGCCTACGGACAGCGTGACCCGCTCGTGGAGTATAAGATGAGCGGCTACGAGATGTTCGACGAGATGACCTCGGGCATTCAGGAGGATACGGTCCGCCTGCTCATGCATGTGAAGATCGAGGAGAAGGCCGAGCGTGAGGAGGTCGCGCAGGTGACCGGTACCAATAAGGATGAGTCGCTGGCGAAGAAGCCTGTGCAGCGGGCGACGGAGAAGGTCTATCCGAATGATCCCTGCCCCTGCGGCAGCGGAAAGAAATACAAGCAGTGCTGTGGCAGAAAGAGAGCATAGCCATAGATGGGGAGCCGCTTTTGCGGCTCCTTTTGTTTATCCGAAGTAATGAATACCCTGCCAGGTATCACGGGCTTTCAGGCTGTGATGGATATAGTTCAGAATATATTTTTTGTGAAGACTCCACTCCGGCGCTTCGAGAATCGCTCTCGGCCCGTCCCCGGTCAGGCGGTGAACGACAATTCGCGGCGGCAGAAGTTCGATACAGCGAATGAGGATATCCGTGTATTCTTCCATGCTCAGAACCTGAAACAGATGTTTTTGATAGTCTGTGCAGAGATCCGTCCCTCTCAGAACGTGCAGCAGTTGAAATTTTACGCCGGAGATGGGCATCTGTGCGAGGTATCGGACAGTCGCGAGCATGTCGTCCGCCGACTCTCCGGGCAGTCCCAGAATCACATGGACGATGACTTCTATCCCGCGCTCTGTCAGTGCCTTTACCGCCTGATCAAAGACGGACAGAGGGTATCCGCGCCGGATATATTCAGCCGTCTGTGGATGAATAGTTTGCAGGCCAAGTTCTATCCAGACGGGCTTGACGGCATTCAGCTCTTTGAGTAAATCCAGAACATCGGGAGAGAGACAGTCCGGACGTGTGGCAATGGAAAGAATGGCGATTTCCGGGCAGCTGATGGCCTCCTCATAGACGGAGCGCAGATATTCTACCGGGGCATAGGTCCCCGTATAGGCCTGAAAGTAGGCGATAAACAGATTTCCAGTCTGTTTGTCGGCCAGCTTAGCCTTCGCTTGCGCGATCTGTTCTGTGATCGAGAGTTTCCGATCTGCGGCGAAATCTCCGGAACCGCCTGCGCTGCAAAAGATACAGCCCCTCGTATCAAGTGTTCCGTCGCGGTTCGGACAGGTAAAGCCGCCGTCGAGCGCCAGCTTGTAAAGCTTCTGCCCATATCGGGTTTTCATTTCATAATCGAGTGAATGATAGCGTTTGTCGAGCCACATGGAAATCGTCCTTTCCGGATTATTTTAGCATATCGTGCGGAATGCCGTAAAGAAGGGGAAAGAAACTGTGTAGTAAAAATTATTTTGGCGGTGGACAGATGCCGTTTATGGTATACTTTAGGGGGAAATTTGCAGGAGGCTGGTGCTATGGGAAACTGCATAGAAGAGCTGGCTTTAAATGATGAAATTGTTGAAAAGGTAAAAGACGAAGCCACAAAGATGGTATGTCAGTTAATGAAAGATGACGTTATAGAAATCATACTATATGGCTCCTGCTCCAGAGGAGACTATTCGGAAGACTCCGATATTGATATAGCTATCATTATCAGGTGTGATCGTATAGAAGCAAAGAAATACGACGATGGTCTTGCAGGAATTGCTACAGCTCTGGCGATGAAATATTTTGCGGTAGTCAGTTTTGTGAGTTTACCATTTTCAGAGTTTGAGCAGAAAAAGGCGTGGTACGCGTATTTCCGAAATATTGCGTTAGAAGGCGAGGTAATTTGTGGCGGAATACATAGTTCATAAGGTCTCCGCTTATATGGAAAAATGAAGCAGGACAATTAAAAATACTTCTGCGTGTCAAACCCCGACAGAGAAAGCTGCCGGGGCTCTTTTTTTAGAAAGACTTTACGGGATGATTGCCTGATTTATGAATCGTGCTTTCGAGATCAAACTTGGGGCAAACAAAATTGACGAGGGGGGGATCTTTCTGTTTTATAAAAATATTCGTGGGGAGTGACCTTATGGAAAGCCGTATAAATGAACTAACGACAAATCTCGGACTTTCATTGTATTTTCGGAAAAGAAAAAGATTAGTTCATAATGTTTAGTAGGACGTCAGTAATATGAAACGTAAAATTGAGTAAATACTATAATATGGTCTCTAGAAATTGTAGCAAAGCCTGCTTTTGTTCAGAGTTCAACTGATAGATTTTAGTAATCAGCGCATCACCTTCTAATTTACGGATGGTCGTTTCATTGAAAAAATCACACAAGGTAATGTCCAATGCTTCGCAGATATATGACAATATTTCAACTGTTGGATTTTTATTTCCCAATTCGATGTCACGTAAATAGCTTTGAGAAATACCAGCTAAATTAGCGAGCTTATTGACTGAAAATTGTTTTTGGTTTCTAAAGTATTTGATTCTGTCACCCACATTCATATAAGGGACACTCCTTTTTCCATAGCGATAATGTAGCAGGTTTATAG